>NZAS01000024.1 GCA_002686195.1 Candidatus Pacearchaeota archaeon
TACTTTATTATTTGAGTAGTCATATCCCATTCTTGGGAGGAGTTTTTGGAGGTCGGATTCTTTTAGTTCAAGTCCTAAGAGGGAATTGATGTCTTCTAAATTTATTTTAAGGGTTTCCGGGGCCATGTTAGGTATGTCTTCCTTTTTGTTATTTTGTTGAACGCATTCAATTGAATAGATTTTTCCACCCATGTCTGCTAGGGTCGTAGCCATAATTGTGATTGCTTGTTTTATTGTTTCTAGATTTGGACCTGTTGCTTCAATGAAAACGTCTTTTGTTGTTTCATCGATTTTCCCCATGTTGTGTGCATTTATAATTGGGGGCATTGACATTAGATTGTTAGCTGAGTCTATAAAAATTGGGTACTTGTCCCAATCTTGACAGATATTGGCATATGTTCTTCCTGTTGGGTGTTTTGATAGGATCTGTCTTCCTGTTATTTCTGTTGGGAATTCTAAAGGTCGGAATTTTATTTTGTCTGGGTCTCTTCCGATGAATCTAACTGGGAATTTTATGTTTTCTAAAGGATAAAGACCAATTCCACCTTTCTTTCTGTTTCGCATCATTGTTGCTCCAATTTTTTCCTGGATGTCTATTACTTCTTTTATTTTTTCATCATTTAAATCCAGAGATTTAACGATGCATGCGACTGCATATGGCCATTCTTTTGGTAATGATTTTTCTACTATTAGTTTATGGCCTGATTTTTGGGTTTTGTACTTTTGCAAGCCTGTTTGTTTTCCGAGAAAGGCTTTGAAAGCTCTTACGAAGCCTTGTAAGCTTAGTAAGTCAGGCCTATTCGGGAAGATTTCTAGTTCTATTTCTTCTGCATTTATGGATTCTACAGGGGTTCCGAACATTGGGATCTGGGACTCCACAGATCTAGTAAGTTTGATGTGTTTCTCAAATTCTTTTCTGTTTAGTGTTATGTTTGCCATTTACTTTACCCAGGCCTTCTTCTGTCGAAGGATTTTTAGATTGTTTGCGTATAGCTCTCTGAGGTCTTTGATTTTGTAGTAGTCTGTTATGATTCTGTCGAAGCCTTGACCCCAGGCCAGGACTGGGGTGTTTGTTCCCAATAATGGTATTGTGATTTCTGGACGGAAGATTCCTGCTCCGCCTAATTCAAGCCATACTTTCTTTTCTTCGTGGTAGACTGAGGTTTCTACACTTGGCTCTGTATATGGGAAATAAGCTGGAGTGAATCTAACTTTTTCGAATCCCATTTTTTTATAGAATTCTTTTAAATAGCCGAGAAGATCTCTGAAAGTTATGTTCGGGTCTATTACTATTCCTTCTGTTTGGTAGAATTCGAAGCCGTGAGACCAATCAACTGTTTCGTTTCTGAAGTTTTTCCCTATTGAGAAGAATTTTGCTGGGAGTTTTTTAATATCAAGTGATGTAAGGGTTTGGGCAGACAAACAGGTTGTGTGTGTTCTTAAGACAGGGCGTTTTGCTTCATCTATGTTCCATGAGTATTGCCAGCCCTTGGAATTGTCTACTCCAGACTCATGTGCTTTTTTTACTGCGTCTAGTATTTTTTTGTCTGGTAATTTGGATTCTATGTCCTTAATATAGAAAGTGTCTTGCATTTCTCGAACAGGATGATCCTGGGGTGTGAATAGAGCGTCGAAGTTCCAGAAAGAGCTTTGTACGAGATCCCCAGACATTTCTTTAAATCCTAAGTCAAGCCAAATTCTTTTTGAATATTCAATTGCTTGATTTACAAAATGTTTTTTTCCTCCAAAGATTGCTGGGACAGGGGCTTGTATGTCATATCTTCGGAATTTTTGTTTTTTTGAAGCTGATTTGATTGTTTCTGGAGTTACTTCTTCTATTGAGTCGGATTTTATTTCTTGGCCTGCTAGTTGTTTTCCTAGATCTGTTAATTTGAATGAGGTGGACTTTTTTTCTTCTACTTGTATTATGTCTTTTCTTGTTTTTAGAGAGTCGAATGCGTGGAGTTGCTCTGGTGTTAATGATTTTTTAGGTAATGGGAGGGCTTCTAAGAGTTGTTCTTCTAATGTTTTTTTTGTCAGCTCTTCTTTATTTGCTTTAATGGAGATCTTTCCATTTCTTAGATCTATTAAGGCCTTCTTTTTTAGGACTCCAAGGGAGACTTTGAATTCATTGTCTGATAATTTGGAGAGTTTTTTTGCTTCTGCTAATGGCAAATGATTCTTTTGTTCTAATGTTAATAATAGATTTCTTTCAGGAAGACCTTTCTTTTTGTAGTAAATTCCATTTGTTCCTAAGTCAACTATTTCTTCTGTTGAAGACACAAGGGTTAGAAGGTTTTTGTTCTGGAGGAATTTTAGTGCTCTTAAGACGGATGTTTCATCTAGCCCTGACTTTTCTATTATTTGGGCTATTGGTTCATTTAAGAAAGGTATGGTTCTTCTTTCTAGTGGTGAAAGAGATTCAATTATTTTTTCTAGTTCATTAGGGTTTGACATGGGAAATGATAGAATGTGGGAATTTTAAAGGTTTGCCTAGATAAACAGATTTTGGTTTTCTGTGTTGAGGATTTGTAGTTTACACTTGGCTTTTTTGCAGGTTTTTGTTAGTTCATCCAATCTTGCTAGTGCAATTGCTTTTGTTTTTTTGTCTGCTTTCCTTATGTCTTCAAGGTCTATGGCTATTGTTACTTTATTTTTGGCTGCAATTTTTGCTAGGACGTGGTTTATTCCAGTGTCCAAGTATTTTATTTTGTCACGGCCTTTTGTTATGTCTAATAGTAATATGTCGAAGTGTCCGTATTCTAGGATTTTTCTGTTGTATTCTGGAGATTGAGATTTAATGATAATTGGGGCTTTGGATTTTTTTATTAGTTTCTTTGTTTTCTCGGTGTTTGTTTCAGAAATCATCCTTGTATAGTTGTGCCTTTGAATTTTTTATCTTTGAGGAGGTTGTCAAGGTTGGTTAGGTTTTGTCCTATAATGTAAGTTTTTATCTTGTGTTTTTTAATTAAGTTGGCTGCTTGCTGGTCTAGGACGAAGTGCTGGCCTGCTTTGTATTTTATTTTGTTTGCTCTTTTTGCGAAGGCACTCCAAGATTGCTTTGGAATGAATTTCGCCTTTTTGTTTTCTTTTGGATTATCTGTAAAAAGTCCGGGGACATTTGTTATATTAATGAAATCTGTATCTAGAAGACGAGCGAGCTTTGCTCCTGTTTCATCTGATGTTGATTTTTTTGCATATCTTAGTGCTCCACAGAAGACAACGGAGTTTTTTGGGAGAGCAGATTTGACTTCTTCCATATTTAGAGGGAGAGTATCATTTGCTTGTTTTCCGAAGAATTGCATCATGAATTTGGCATTCATTCTTGTTGCTCTAATGCCTGCTAATGAAAGTTCTTTTTCGGATTTGCCTTCTTCCCGTAAAGCTGAGATGTATTTTCTTGCTATTGTTCCGCCACCGCAGACAACTACAAACTTGTGTGTTTTGAAATGTTTTTCAAGAGTTTTTTTGAATTTATCTAAGAACAGATGGTTGATTTTGTCTGGGACGATTAGGGAGCCCCCTAGAGAAAGAACGATTGTTTTTTTCATAATATATAGAATGAAAAAGGTATTTTAAAGTTATTTGAAGATTTCCCCGTTTTCTTGGGACCACCAGAGTAAGTCAAGTTCGTCCGCCGGTGTGTTAATTGATTTTGCGTGGTTTAGGAAGGTTTGTTCGATTTCTAAATAATTTTTCTTGGATTTTATTTTTGGTTCTTTGATAAGAGATTTTTGATAGAGATTTTTTAATATATGACGATCTAGGATTGCGATTTTGTTGTTTGAGAGACCGATATTTCTTAAGAAGTGAGATGCTTCTTTTAGGCCGTATCCTGAGACATTATCTGCTATAAATTGTCGTAGTTCTTGAGTATTAGAATTATTTAATTGGGATTTGATATTTTTGAATGAAGATTTGGCTTTGAAAATTCGAATTGATTTAACATTATGAAATCTTGTGCGTGTTTTTAAGATGAATTTTATTTTAGATAATGATGGATTTTTTAATTTATTTAATTCTAGGACTGCTTGCCAGCATCGTTGGGCGTTGGATTGTGGGGTGAGGAGGCAGAACATGAATTCATTAAACATATCTTTTTTACCTAAATTCTTAAAACTATTCAACTTTTTTTTAATTTCACTCATGTAGGTATCTAAATGTGTTGGTATAAATAATTATCTTCCTTTGATCTTGAAATTGGACAGTTGCGCTGAAGTTTACTGTCTTATCTTTGTATTTGGGGCATCTTCTTTTGAATTATAAAACGAGTGCCAACGTAGTCCGATATGACTGCAGTAATTATGAAATTGGAGAAAGCGGCTTTGAAAACTCCTGAGATAATTGGGATTTTTGTTTTTTCTGAGATTGCATCTAGGGCGCTGTTGATTTCATTTGAAGTCAAAAGGGTAGGGGCTGTTTCAATTCTGCCTGAGGCATTTACTAAAAGGTTTTTGCCTGGGCCTGGACATTCAACGCTTAGGACTGCAGGGTTTTGTAAGATTGGGAGAACTTTTTGCAAACCGAGGGATTGGGTTTCTTGAGGTGTGAGAGGTGTTTGTTGTTGCGAGGGTTGGACGATTGGGAATTTTTTCATTGTTCTTTGTCTTTGAGGGATTGGAGTTATTTTCATAATGCGGCTTCTTTGTGGGAGATATGGGGGCAAAAGAATTTGTCTTGGTTCTTGGAAACCCAAGGGCCTAATTGGTGGATAGATTCTCTTAGGGCGTGATTTGTTAATTAGAACTTGTACAAATTCTTTTAGGAATTTAGTTTTTTGGTCTTGAGTTTTTTCAGACATTTTAGAACCTTGGAATTGGTTTTCCAGAAGCAGGAGCCCTAACTGTGTTTTCCCAGAATTCTTCTTTTCCTTGGGTGGGAGTTGGAGGTTTGTTTTCACCGTAGACTTTTTCTTTGAATCTATCTTCCATTAATGTTAGGCCTTTAGCAATTGTTTTGTTCTGTTCTAGAAGACGGTCTATTTTATTCAAGAATTCTTTGTCTTTTTCTGTGTCTGGTGTGTGAGTACCGAAGGATTTTGCAGCGGATTCGAATAATTTTAGTAGTGAAGAAATTTCTTTTGTTAACCCATCGAGCTTTTGTGCTAAGTCTGTGTGGACTGCTTGAAGTGCAATGAGGTTTTCAACTATGGTTTTTTCTATTTGAGATTTAGTAACTCTTTTCTTTTTAGGACTAGGTTTGTCAAGTATCACCTTTTTTGGCATGTTTAAGAAAGGAAGAGGAGTTTTATAAAGATTCCGTTGGAATCTTTATTCCATTCAACTTTGAAAAAGTTGAAGTTATAAATCTTTAGTTAGAAAAGGTTAAAAACGGAGTTTTTATTGTATTGAGAAGGGTGCGTGGTTCAATCCAGAGATTAGGAAAATCTCTGGCCCCAAAACTTCCATAAAAGAAGTTTCGGGTGAGTAGAATACCTGCCCTATGGGTGCGTGGTTCAATGGTAGAATACCTGCCTCCAGAGCAGAAGACGGGGGTTCGATTCCCTCCGCGCCCATTTATAATCTTTTGAGTTCTTTGATTTCGTCGTGACTTATGGCCGCACCTTTGTACTTTGTTGCGAAGAGAACTGCTTCTAGGGCGCTTTGGCCCTTGACTCTTAGGAGGCCTTTTTTGTAGGCGACATAGACTAGTTCTGATGAGCGGATGAATTTGAAGTTTTCAAATTTCTCGAAGTTTTCTCTTTCTAATTTTAGTGAGCGATGGAGTTTGCGTTCCATAATTTTTTTTAGGTTGTCTGGTTTTTCTGATAAAATTCTGATGGTTCTTTCGTCTGCTGAGATTATATTTTGGATTTTTAATTTGGAAAGCTCGGAAGACAGGGCGAGGCAAGAGGTTTCTGCTTGGCTTATTATTTTTATCCATTTTCCATCTGATTGTAAAGAATGGTTTGCTAGTTCCATTAAGTATTTTGTTTTTTTGGAAATTGCAGAATCTGGGATCTTTAGGTCTGAGGGGAGTTGTAAGACTTTGGAATCCAAGAGGGATTGAACTCTTAATGCACCAAGTTTGAAACGGGGGACATTTGATGGGCGGTCTACTACTTCTTTTTTTACTTCTTTTGTTATTAGAAAAGTGCAGTCGCATTTTTGTTTTAGTTTTGGAAGGAGATAGAGAAGGCCGTTCATGGACAGGTTGATTAGAGTTCCTGAGTCGAAGATTAGTGTTTTTGTCATTTTTCGAAGAACTCCAGAGCCATCTTGGCTCTTTGTTTTACGGTGAGGGTTTTGTTTAATTTTGATTCTGGGACGTCTTTTTGTCCAGTGTATTCTGAGAGTTCCCATTGTGTTATGCCCAAAAGCTTAGATGTTTGCTCTAGAGAAAGGCCGTGTTCGTAGAGTTTTGAGGCTTTGTTGATTGCCGCTTTTCTTAAAACTTCTTTAATATATTTTTTTAAGTTAGGGGAGACGGATTCTATTGATTTTCTTGCTTCTGTTAATTTATCTTTATATTTATTTTCGTTGTTTTGTTTGAGGGCTGCAATTGCTCCGTCTAGATAAAGGTTGAATTTTTTTGTGAATGTTTCCCAGGATGAAATTTTTTTGTAGTCGTCTCTTTCAATTAATTTTGAGAGGGTGTAGATTATTACTGCGATTGTGATGCTTGTGGGGTCTTGGATTGTGGAGGCTGTGTGGATTGTATGATTTGAAAGGTCTTTTAGTTTTAGTGGGTCTTTTTTTTCTAGGGCTTCTTTGATTTGATTAAAAAGAGCTATTCTATGCGAGACCTCTTTTTTGTCTATTTGCATATTTTAATTAGAGAAGAGAGTTATTTAAAGATTCCTTAAGATTTGAGGGTTTCTGGGTTGAAGTTGGCGTCTATGATTTCGTCGTCTCCTAATTGATGAAGAATTGTTTTTGGAGGAGCAAAGTATCTTCTTAATATGCCTCTGTCTGGAATGTAGCCTATGTAAGCATGTCGTGTTGGTATCTTTTCTAAAAGGAGGTCTGTTGCTGTGTCTATTACTGATTCTAAAGAAGTTGGGTCTTGTAATTTTCCTTCTCTGAAAGCTTCTAAGGCTGATTCTGTTCCAACTGTTGCTGGATAAACTCCATATAATCTTATGTTATCGATGCTTTCTGTGTCTAATTGTTTTTGAAGAGCCATTAAGCGGGCTGTTAATTCTAATTTTGCATTGTAACCTAAGTTGTTTGGCATTGGACCAAGACCTGCTTGAGAAACAACTGTTAGAATTTGTAATTCTTGTTCTGTGCCTTTGAATTTTCTTATTAGATATTCTGTTGCAATTCCTGGAGCATCCCTTATCAATTCCCTAAAAGACTCGACTTCGTCTCTTGGTGTGTCAAATGATTGGGATTTCCATTCTCCTGCGTTGTTGATGAAGATGTCTAATCTTTTTCTTTGTTCGTAGACAGAATCTATAACTTTTTGAATTGCTGGAAAATCTGTTATGTCTGCTTGGTGGATTTCTGCTTTTTCTCCTATTTTGGCTTGAGCTTTTTCTAAGTCTTCTTGGGTTCTTGCTACTAAGTGAACGTAAGCTCCGTTTTGTGCTAGGACTTGAGCTATTCCGAATCCGATACCTTTGCTTCCGCCTGTTACTATTGCTACTTTATCTTTAAATTCTTGTACCATGTTCACATGTGTTAACATTTACTTATATATGTTTCGGAAACTGTGTTAACAGTGTTGGGGAAAGGTTAATATATTAAAAAGATTTGTATATTTTATGGAAGTGATTCTTGATTCAAGTTTTATTGTGTCGGCTGTTCGGAAGAAAATTGACTTTATGGTTGATTTGAAGAGTCTCGGGTTTAAGATTTTAGTGCCTAGGGAGGTTTTGCAGGAACTTAAGGATTTGAAGAGGCGAGGAAAGACTTCGAGAGCGGACAGAGAAGCGATTGATATTGCTTTTACTATTTTGAATGATAAGAAAGTTAAGAAGATGAAGCTAGGGGGTAAGAATGTTGATGAAGGTTTGATTGCAAGAGGTAGAGATGGGGCTTATGTTGCGACATTGGATAGAGGGATTAAGAGAGAGATTGAGAATAGGGTTGTGATTATGAGTGCGAAGAATTCTGTTGGGGTTGAAAGGGCTTGAATTTATTGAGGAGAAGATTTAAAGATTTAAGAAAATCTTTAACTCATTCACTTTTCTAAAAGTGAAGATTTATATAGGAATGTTATTTGTATAAAGTAATTAAAACGGAGGTGAAAATGGTTGTAAAAAAGGCTGTGGCTGCTACGAAGAGTCCATTGAGGACTTTGTGGGCTTTGGCTGTATGGATAACAGGAGTACTTGTGTCATTGGCTGTTGGTTTCGGAATGATCGACGGCGTCTTGACTGTTAGGTATGTCACATCTACTATAACGTTGGCAGCTGGATGGGTTGTAGTTGTCTTAACAGTTGTTGGAGTTGTCTTAGCTATAATTGATAAAGTTAAGTAAAACTCTTTTTTTTATTTTTTTATTTTTATTGATTTGTGAATTTTAAAATGTATATAGAAAGAAAAGAAGCTTTAATGAGAATTGTTGTGCTTGTGGTATAGGGGATTGTTATATGGGTTTGGAAATATTTGGCTTATACTTTGATGATCATTCATTGGATTGTTGCGTTGGTTACTGCTAAGAGATATGAGGACCTTGCGCATTTTATTGAGCATTGGAATTCTGAGGTTTATAAGTTCTTTAGATATTTGTCTGGGGTTTCGAATGCAAAGCCATTTCCGTTCTCTCCTTTGAAGAAGATTAGTAAGTTTGAGAAGTAGGGTTATTTCTTAGAAGGAATTGTCTTTTGGCTGTTCATGTATTTTTGTAAAATGGAGGGGATTTTGATTGTACCATCAGAGAGTTGGTTGTTTTCGATGATTGCTACGAGAATTCTTGAAGTTGCGAGGGCTGTGTCGTTTAATGTGTGTAAAACCTGACGGTTTCCTTGCTTGTCTGAGAATTTTGCATTGATCTTTCGTGCTTGGTAGTCTGTGCAGTTGCTTAAAGACATAACTTCTTCATATGCTTTTGTTGTAGGGCGGTAGATTTCTAAGTCTGCTGAGCGGTATTTCCAGTCTGCTAAGTCGCCTGAGCAAATTTCTAGGACTTGGTATGGTAATTTAAGAGCTTTTAGGATGTCTTCAGAGTTTTTTAGGAGTTCATCATATAATTTTTCAGAGTCATCTGGATGGCAGAAGATGAATTGTTCTACTTTGTTGAATTGATGTGTTCTCCAGAGACCTTTTTCATTGATTCCGTGAGAGCCGATTTCTTTTCTGAAGCACATAGAGTAAGAGAAATATTTTTTTGGGAGCTGACTTTCAGAGAGAGTTTGATTTGAATGCATGGCAAGGAGGGATTGTTCTGCCGTTCCAATTAGATTGAGGTTTTCATCTTTTACGGAATAGACAGATTCTTGGAATGCTTCTTTGTCCATGGATGCGTAAATGGATTTTTCATTTAACATTAGAGGGGTCTCTATGTAATCAAATCCGCGTGATTGCATGAAGTCGGTTGCAAATCTTATTAGGGCTTGGTTTAGAAGGGCAATGTCTTTTTTTATATAGTAGAATCCATTTCCAGAAACTTTTGCTGAAGAGTCAAAGTCTGCCAAGTCTAAAGACTCAAGAAGTTCAACATGGTTTTTAATTTTGAATTTGAATTTAGGAATCTTACCTACCTTCTTTATTACTTTGTTTTGTGATTCGTCTTTGCCTTTTGGAGTTTCTTTGGAAATTATATTTGGCATTTGAAGCATTGCTTTTTTTATTTCGTCTTGCAATGAGTTTGATTTTGCTTCTAAGTCTTGGATTTTTTTAGGGATTTGTTTTGCTTGTTTTAGTAATTGTGTTGCGCTGTTGCCAGCTTTCTTTTCTTTGCTAATTTCAATAGAGATTTTGTTTCTTTCATGTCTTAGGGAATCGACTTTGCCTTTTAGTTCACGCCATTCTTTGTCTGATTTTACAATTTTATCAACTAATGGGAGCTTTTCGTTTTGGAATTTCTTTTTTATGTTTTCTTTTACCAAAGCAGGAGATTCTCGAATGAGATTTATGTCTATCATGGTTTAAAGTAGAGGAAAAGGTATTTAAAGATTCTTAATCATTATGTTTAATGGCAGGGGTGATTGAGAATATTGCGAATTCTGTTCTTGGTTGGTACCAGTCTTTGATAGGTTATTTTTCTCCGTCTGGACAGGCTGCTGTTAATATGCTTCTTTTGGCTTTGGTGATTATTGTTGTTGCGCTTTTTGTTTGGAGTTTTTATAATGCTTTGTCAAAAAGGGATATTATTGGCTTGAATTTGAAGCAGTATAATCGGAGTGCTCATCCTGCGATGAGTAAGTTTGTTGCAATAGTGCTTTATTTTGTTGAGTATATTTTGGTTATGCCTCTTGTGATGGTGATTTGGTTTGCTGCGCTTTCGATAATGCTTTTGTTGATTGCGCCTGAAAGAGATGTGGGACAACTATTGTTGATTACTGGGGCGACTGTTGCAGCGATTAGGGTTTTGGCTTATCATAGACAGGAGATTGCAAAGGATTTGGCTAAGTTGTTTCCATTTATAGCATTGGCTTTGTTTTTGCTTTCGCCTGGGGAAATTAGTTTGGAAAGTATCATTACTCAGTTTGGAGTTATTCCTGAGTTGTTTGCAAGTACTTTGGTCTTCTTGATTGGGATTTTTATTGTTGAAATTGTTTTACGGGTTTTCTATACGATCTATGAGTTTTGGCAGAGTGAGGAAGAGGTTGTTAAGATTAAGGGGAAGAAATAGTTATTTTCTACTACGCTTTCTGAGTTTTCTCATATGGTCGCGGGCTTTGGCTTTGTATTTCTTTGAGTCTGTTTTGTTATGTTCTATTAAGTGTGAGACGTATTCCCCTCCTAATAAGTGAGGGATCATGACATAGTCTGCTCCTGTTTTATATAGGAAGTTTGCGTCTTCGACTTGTTCGGCTGTTGCGACGAATACTGCTTTAGATCCGAGTTCCTTTAACCGATCCCGGATGATTACGTTTGACTCTATGTCTGGAATTGTTGAGATGACGAGTTTTACTTTGCTTAAATCCACAGAGTCTATGAATTCTTTGTCTGCTGAGTCTCCGTATAAGTTGTTGATTTTTTGTTTTGTTAACTTTGCTATTGTGTCTGGATTGTAATCTACGACTAGGAATTTCTTTTTTAGTTTTTTGAAAGAGTTTAGGATGTGGAAGCCTGCTCGGTTGTAGCCAAATAGGATTGCTTCGTAAGGCTCTACCTTTTGTTCGAAGGCTATAGAATTTTTCCTTTCGAAGATTGATAAGTATCTTGATATGTAAGGGAAGATTTTATCTGAGTAAGTGATTAGATATGTAGAGCCTGAGATTGTTATTAAGCCTACGATTGTAACTAGGGATAGGATGTCTTTGGATAAGTGTCCGACTGCAACTCCGAGGGCTATTAAGATTAAGGAGAATTCTGAGATTTGTGCGACTGTGAGGCCGGCTTGGAAGCCCATCTTTCTTTTGTAGCCCATTATTCCCATCAAGACCATGACGATTAGTGGGTTCCCTATTAAGATGAATGCTGAGAAGATTATTGCTGGGATGATTAGTTGATTTATGCTTCCGAATACTAGTTGGGATCCTAGTAAGACGAAGAATAGGATTATGAAGAAGTCTCTGAGTGGACGCATCTTTGAGCTGATTTCGAAGTTGTATGGAGATACCGAGAGAGAGATACCTGCTAAGAGTGCTCCGATTTCCATTGAGAATCCGACGTAGTGGAAAATTGTTGCTATGCCAAGACCCCAACCGATTGAGAATAGGAATAGGAACTCTTGTGATTTGGCGAAGAACTTCGATAATCTAGGCAAGGCGAAGATGCTTACTACTATGAAACCTCCGATTAGGAAGATGCCGTTTAAGATTGTAGCTTGGGAAATGCTTTCAATGCTGAATCTTCCTGAGAATGAAGAGACGACCATTAAGAGAATTATTGCTACGATGTCTTGGACTAATAAGAAACCGATTGAGATTTTTCCGTAGAGTTTGTCTAAATCTCTTTTGTCGGAGAGGAGTTTCATAATTATAATTGTACTGGAGAAAGTTAGAGCGATTGCGATGTAGATGGATGTTGTTGTTGTGAAACCAAGGGCTTTGGAGATGAAGAAGCCTATTATGGATGTGAATATGATTTGTCCAAGGCCAGTTATTAGGGAGACTTTACCAACTTCTTTTATGACTTTAGGACTTAGGCTCAGACCTACGATGAAGAGCAAAAGGGTCACTCCTATTTGCGAGAAGACCGTTATTGTTTCTGTTGATTGGACGAGATTTAGAAAATAGGGGCTGACGATTATACCTGTTAAGATGTATCCTATGACTAATGGCTGTCTGAGAAGACGCATTATTCCGGAGATTACTACAGTTATCGCAATAATTATGCTTAGCTCGACGAATATTTCCATTTAAAACCTCTATTTTATACGATGAAATGGGGGTTTTGTTTTAAATATGTTTGGGCTTTGGTTATAGCAAGTTTTAAAAAGCAATTTTTTCTTTGTCATGCATGGCGAAGGTAAGAATCAAATTGTCAAGCATTGACATCGAAGCACTGAATAAAGTGATTGAGTCAGTTGGGGAAATAACTAGTCGGACTGGTGTTGTGATGAGAGGACCGATTCCTTTACCTACTCGAAGGATGAAAGTTACAACTAGGAAGAGTCCGTGTGGTGATGGAAAGGCGAGTTTTGATAATTTTGAGATGAGAGTTCATAGAAGGATTATTGATATTCCTGCTGAAGACAGGATTTTGCATCCGATTATGAAATTGCAGATTCCTAGAAGTGTTCAGATAAAAATTGAGATGAAGGAATAACTTCGTTATTCCTACGACCCTCACTTCTTACGAAGCTTCAGGTGAAAGAGTGAGATATTATACAAATTTTTATATAGACTTGTTATGAATAATGTTTATGGGTGAAAAAGAGGGTAATAAGATTCCTGTTAAGGTGAAGTTCTTGCATGAAGATGCGAAGATGCCTTTTTATGGGAGTGAGGAGGCAGCGGGTTTTGACCTTTATGCTGTTGAAGATGTTTTGATTGAGCCTGGGGAGAGGGTGATGATTGGGACTGGAGTTGGCATGTCTATTCCTGAAGGATATTGTTTTAAGTTTAGGGACAGAAGTGGATTAGGAGCAAAAGGAGTTACACATTTTGGAGGCTTGATTGATTCTGATTATAGAGGAGAGTTTAAAGTTGTTTTATTTAATTCTTCTAAAGAAGGTTATAAGATTGAGAAAGGGGATCGGATTATACAGGCTGTTATTGTTCCTGTGATGAGGGCTGAGTTTGAAAAAATTGATGAGTTGGAGGGGAGCGGAAGAGGAGAGGGTGGTTTTCATTCTACTGGGAAGAAATGATTGTAGTACATATATATTTTTAAAGAGAATTAGATAGAAAAGGGGATGCCTGCACAAAATATTTTGAGATATGTGCCTCCTGTTGATAGTATAAAGAGTGAAGATGATATTGTTACTTTGTTAGAAGATGTTCAGAAAACTATTGACGATATTAATTCGGGATTACGACTTGATTTGATGAATACTTTTGTATTTCTTAGAGATATGGGAATTGATAGAGTATATGATCTTGGTGTTGAAGATGAAAGAGGTGTTAGGCAAATGATTGATTTAAGTTCTGCAGTGAGTGGGGCAAAATTTTATGATTCGAGATCACAACCTGGATGTTCTGGATGTGAACATCAGAAAATGCATAAGCCAGAGACAGATGAGACAGTTTTTTATTGTGGAGTTCATGAGCCTAATACTATAAGAGATGGTGGTTTCGTTGGGTTGTCTCCGACAATACAAAAATATCGGGAGAGTGGATGTGAAGATAGAAAAGCTATTTTTAGACCTATTGATGAGGTTTTATCTGAAGTTGAAGTAGCTTAAGGTTATTTTCTGTCTTTTTCATCAAAGCCGCCTGCAACTGTTAATGGAGCTCTTATTGGGGGATGAGGGTCATAATTTTCTAATGTGAAATCATCATATGTTATTCTATCTAAGTCATCAACGCTTTTTAATTCTGGATTTATCTTTACTGTTGGGAAAGGTCTTGGTTCTCTGGATAATTGTTCTTCTACTTGAGCAAAATGGTCTCCATAAACATGGATGTCTCCATATGTGTGAACAAAATCTCCAGGTTCAAATCCTGTGAGTTGGGCTGCCGCTTGTGTTAAAAGAGCGTAGCTTGCTATATTGAAAGGAACACCTAGGAAGGCGTCACAACTTCTTTGGTAGAGCTGGGCTGAGAGTTTACCATCAGAGACATTGAAATGAGTCATTATATGACAGAGAGGGAAACTGAGAGCTTCTCCAGGAGGAGCCATTTGATAAAGCTGTCCTGAATTCCAAGCGCTCATTACTTGGTGTTTTCTGTCTGGAAAATCGCGAGTGCTTTCTAGTGCCCATTTTAATTGATCTACTTCTCTTCCACCATCTGCTTGCCATTTTCTCCATTGTTCTCCGTAAATATGTGGGAGTTCTCCCCATTTTTCTGCAAAGGTGGAATCATCCCTGATTCTTTCAATGAATTGTTCTTGAGTCAATCTTTCTAAAGAAGAATCAGATTCAGTTGCTTTTCCATATAGTTTGTATGGATAGTCATCCCAGATGTGGACATCATTATCTACTAGGTATTTGATGTTTGTTTGTCCTGTCATGAACCAAATTAGTTCGTGTGCAACGCCTTTCCAGAAGACTTTTTTTGTTGTTAATAATGGAAGTCCTTCAGAAAGATCAAATCGAATTTGTCTTCCAAAAACACTACGTAATGAATTTCCTGTATTATGATCTGTTTTTTCAACGCCATTTCTCATTATGTCACTCAATAAATCTAAGTATTGATATTCTGGGTGCCTCTTTCCTTGCATTGTTTTGTTTAGGCTTGGGTTTTTTTAAGCTTTATTGTGAATTAATATATACTTGAGTATAACAATTGTTTTTAAGTAAGGATTTGTGAGGAAGTATGGGAGAAGAGGATTTTCAAAGAGGGCATGAATATCGAGGATTGTTTTTAAGCTTTGAAGGGCCTGAGGCCGGAGGTAAAACAAGCCAGAAGAATAGGACTGTTGCTTGGCTGAGAAATGATTTAGGCTATGAGGTTAATGAGGTAAGGCATCCTGGTGGAACCGAGATTGGGGAGAAGGTTAGAAAGATTTTGTTAGATCCTGAAAATTGGGAAATGGATGATGTTACTGAGTTGCTTTTGTTTGGATCTTGTTTGAGTCAATTAGTTGCTCAAGAAGTTAGGCCTGCTTTGCGGAGAGGAGAGATTGTTGTTGCGGATAGGTTTATTGATTCTTTTGCAGTTTATCAAGGGGTTGCTGGTGGAATTTCGAATGAGAAAGTTCTTCAAGTTGCTGGGCTTGGTTTGCAAGGTGTTTATCCTGATTTGACTCATGTTTTTGATGTTAGTCCTGAAATTGCTGCTGTGAGATTGGGAGATGATCTAGATAGGATGGAACAGAAAGGGCCAGAGTTTCATGCTAAGGTTAGGCAAGGATATTTAGATATTGTTAATGATAGACCTCGGAGAGTGAAGATGATTAATACCGATTCTTTAGGTGAAGATGGTGTGTGGGGAAAGGTTAGAGGAAATATTTCTGATTATTTAGATGCTTATGATTTGAGAGATAATTTGAGAAAGGTTAGGTAATGTTTAAAAGTTAGTTATTTCTTTTCTTTTAGTGCTCGCTTCTTACGAAGCTACGCATACAGAGCATTTGCTTCGCAAATCTCTGTCCCTACAACACTTGCGTGTTGAAGGAGCCCGGATGGCGGAGNGGTTAACGCGNACGATTGGAAATCGTNTTTCCTTACGGATTCCCAGGTTCGAATCCTGGTCCGGGCGTCTCAGGATTTTAGGTAATGTTATATAGATATTTTGCTTTGTTAATTTATAAAAATGGGGTTGATTAAATCGGTTTTTCCGAGATATCATAGAAGGGCTTTTTTTGAAACGGTTAGAAGATTACGTGAGGATACGCCTATTGTTGCTTTAGTAAATGAAAAACCATATCTTATTCTTCTTGATGTCAGAAGAAATTCTACTTGTTTGGACGGGTCATCAACTATTTCGAAACAGTTGTATGAGAATTGCAGGAATTATGAAAATGTTGTTTTGAATTTTCGTGAGAGATATGCGTTTGATACAAGTGGAGCAGCTATCTTATTTGTGTTTGCTAAAAATTATCCTCCAACAAGAGTTTGGGTTTGTGGTGATTCTCAAGCAGGAAATGTTTTTGATATTACTCGTCTTGAAGGCAAGTTAAGTAATTTGATGTTAAGACAAGGGACTCACTATAGAAAAGTTTTGCGGGAAATTAGAAAATTAGAGAATTCCAGTTAGAATTAAGATTGCTAAGATTATTAGGCCGATTGCGGAGATTTCTTTTTTGTATTTGAGTTTTGAGATTTGTTTTGAGAAATAGATTATTGCTATTAGTTCAATGGCTGTTGTTGTGTAGATTCCTGCGACTGTCCAGGGGATTGTTGAAAGTTTAGATGTTAGAACTGAGGCGTATGCGATTGTGTCATCTATTACTGTGATGAAGGCTGCTATGAATCCGATACCTATGAGCTTAAGAAAACGTTGAGTGGAGATTGTTTGTATTTTCTTTTTAATTTTAGGCTTGGTTTTGGATTTTGGGATTTCAAAGTAGATTGATAATGCTAATAAGATGATTAGAGTTGCGAAGATGTATCTGAAATGAGGGATTTGTTTTATTAATGATGCGAAGGCTGCCGCGAATATTATTGCTAGGGTTATTGCTGACAAGATGCCAAGGGCGAATGCGATTTTTCCTTTTCTTGTTCGAGTGATGGCTGATGCGAGAGGGATATGAACCATTGTGTCATCGAAGCCTGTTATGGCTTTAACAAAAATGCCTGAGAGGAATTGTTTTAGGACCATTTTATATTTTTGAAAGTTTTGGGCCTTTAGCTGTGTCTTCTACTGAAAAGCCAGCGTCTTTGATTCTTTGACGGATTATGTCTGCTTTTTCCCACATCTTCGCTTTTCTGAATCTTTCTCTGGAAGCTACGAGGTCTTTTACTTCTTTAGTTGCAGTTATTTTTTCTTGGCGGAAGTTTTTGATATCAAGGCCTAGGACAGTGTCGAATTTTTCTAAGAGCTTGAGTTTTATTTTAGGATCAAAGTCGAAGTCGTCTAGGGCTTTTAGAAATATTGAGAGGGCTCTTGGGATGTTTAGGTCGTCTGCTAATGTTTCTGTGAATGGTTTTTCATATTTATCACTGTAGTCTTGGCCTTTGTGCTCTGCTTTTTTTAATTCAAGGATTTTTCTTTTTATTCTTTCAAATGTGGTTTTAGCTGCGTCTAGGTTTTCTAAGGAAAACCGCAGGGGTTTTTTGTAATGTGTTTGTAATGCGAAATATCTAAAGTGAATGGGCTCGAAGGCTTGATGTCTTAGATTTATTAAAGTCATGATGTTTCCAACTGATTTTGACATTTTTCCGTCTTGCATGTTTAGGAAGCCTGCATGAAGCCAATGGTTTACAAACTTTTTTCCAGTGGCTGCTTGGCTTTGGGCGATTTCGTTTGTGTGGTGTGGGAAGATAAGGTCTGTTGCTCCTGTGTGGATGTCTATCGTATCTCCTAAAGAGGATTGAGACATTGCAGAGCATTCAATGTGCCAGCCAGGACGGCCTTTTCCTATCTTGGCTTCCCAGAAGTTTTCTCCGTCTGGCTTGGAATGGAATTTCCAGAGAGCAAAGTCTTGTGGTTTTGATTTGTATTCATCTGATGAGATTCTTTGCTTTGTCTTTTTGATTTTATTTAATTGAGCTAATTTGCCGTAGGATTTGAATTTTGAGATTGAGAAGTAAATTCCATCTGGTGTTTGATAGGCGTAGCCTTTTTTCATTAGTTTTTCTATTAGGGAAATCATTTGAGGGATGTGGGCTGTTGCTTTGGTTATCTGTGGTTTTATGATGTTGAGGTCTTTGAGGTCTCTTAGAAATGCTTTTTCATAGATACTTGTCAATTCTTTTAATGATTTTTTTTGGGCTTGGCTTGCTTTGATTGTTTTGTCATCGACATCTGTGATGTTCATTACATGTTTTACTTTGTAGCCCAAGAAAGTTAGAGAACGGCTTAGTAGGTCGTTGAAGATGTATGTTCTTAGGTTTCCGATGTGGGCGTAGTTGTAGACTGTTGGGCCACAGGAGTACATTGAAACTTGATTTGCTTTTATTGGTTTGAGGGGCTCTTTTTTTCTTGATAAAGTGTTGTATAATTTTATTTTTGTTGGCATGTTTTTAATAATTCAAGAGGTTATTTAATTGTTTTGAGTTGGGTATAAATTTATAAACTAGAACAGTTTAGTTGAGTAGGAAATTATAGAGATGAGAAGAGATTGTGAGATTGGAGCAGGGGTGAATACTGGGGCGAGAAGCAGGAGTAGCGGTAGGCATATACAACAAGGTGATTCTTTGTCTATAAGTTCTGTTAGTAGATCTATTGGGTCTTATGTTGATAAAAGGAATGGTGATGGTTATGATCCTATGGCTGCAATTGCTAGACGTTACATGAGAGAGTATGGAAGATTGGACGAATTTATGGAAGATGCTGGTGGGGATTAATGTCTATTTTGTAAAGCAATGTTTTTATTATAACTCTTTAGAGGACACGAACATTTAAATATAAAATTCTTTATGGGAATTGATGGAGAAAGACATCGATAAAATTCCGAAGAATCCTGATACTGATATTGTGATTAGGGTTGATGATTTTGGTGGGAAGAGGGGAGTTACAATTAGGGAGTTTGTTAAGGGTGAGAGATATACTGGTTTTACGAAATCTGGGACGAGGATTCCTGCTGAGTATTTTAAGCAATTTAAAGAGGCGATAAATTCTATTGATGAGGCTGAGCTGGCTCAGCCGGTTGAAGGTGCAGATAATAGTAATGGCTCTTCTGGGCAATCAGGGAGTGAGGGAGCGGAATCTTCTGGGCAGGGCGGTGAAGCAAAGAGTGGTGAAGGTTCTGATATAAAAGAAGAGGCTATGTAGTTATTTTCTTTATGGGGCTAGTTCTAATTCTCCAGTGTCTCCGTTAGATTCTATTGCTTCGCTTAGTACTTCCATTGCGCTGTCGTCTGCTGATTTGGCCCTTTCTACTTTTCCTCTTGCTGCGACGATTGCGCTGTTTGGTACGTTAATCGGTTTGTTGATTAAATCGTTTCCATAAGGATTGGCTCTGGCCCATCCAGAAAACTTTGTTGCGTATCTATCATAAGGAAGACTCATTGTTACAAGATTTTTTTCAACTGGAACTTCGATAACCATTCTTTTTCCGTCTTCTTCGAGTGCTGTGATTTTTCCCGTGTAAACTTCCATTGTTATTTTGGATAATACTTGGTTATTTAAGTATTGTTATTATCTAGAATGTCTTTCTAAGAATTTGGTGTGTTGTTTTTCTAGGGCATCTATTAATCTGGATTTTGATACTCTTATTTGTGAATCTTCTGGAACTAAGACTGAAGAGGCTTGTCTTAAGTTGATTGTTTGGCCGGCTTTGAGTCCCATTGGGCTGTTTCCTACAAGATAGGCAATTGCTTCATTTAGTTTGATTCTTGCGATGTTTCTATTTGGGTCGTAAGAAAGTATTTCTGCGTCGACATAGCCTTTGTTTTCTTTTAGGGATTTTTGGGCTATCACTTATATTATAAGATATTGAAGGTTAAATAGAAGCGCGGTAGTGAGGGCTACAACAATTATTTCTTGGCGGTTTTCCAGAGGAGTTCAAAGTGTTTTCTGTATCCTTCCGCGACGAGTTCATCTTCTATTAAGAAGGCGTAGGGTCTTTCTGAGAAGACTGCTATTGCAACTTTGTCTCCGACGATGACGGTTTCTTGGAATTGGGCAAGTTCTCCTGGAACATATCTTATATCTGTTAAATGTTTTTTTTCAATATCTATTCCTCCGATGTTTTTAACAGATAGATCAAAGATTTGTCTTGAAGGCAATTTGTTTGCAATTCTTTTGTTATGTAAATTAAGCCACCATGTTAAACCCATTAGTTTTTCTGTTGGTGGGCCCCCTCCATATGTGAGATATTCTTTGCCTTCTGGGTTTATCATTATATTATAGACTTCTTTTATTCCTCTAATGCCTTTGAAAATTGTAGCTGTTTCTTTTTCTTTGGAGAATTTTTGCTTTTGTTTTAATTCTGGGAGAATTTCTTCAAATTTCTTTTTTTTATCTTCAATGAAATCAAAAAATGCTTCTGGATTTGTGGCTTGGTATATCTTTCTTTTTCCTTCTAATACGTAGTTAATTAGTCCTTTTTCTATTAGTGAATTTAGGTCTCTGTGGACTGTGGAGTTTGGGAGTTTTGATTTTTCTAATATTGGGCCTGCTGTAGAGGAACCTAGTTCTAATAATGTGAGATATACTTTGATTTCTGTGTGTGTAAGGCCTAGGTCTTCGAGTATTTCTGTATCCATATATCCTACTATTTGGTAGGATATATATTTAAATATGGTTATTTTATGTTGTTACTATGAAAGGAAAACAAACTGAACAAGAAAAAAGTAGAGAAAAAAGAAACCTAGCCATGGATAGAATAAAGCAAAGGGCAGAGAAAAAGGCTCAAAGATCAGAGAATTCTCTAAGAACTCTTAAAGCTTCTTACGAAAAGAAAGAAAAGGAAGCTATAGATAAACATGATTCAAATTATGCAAATTTGAGGAATTTGAGTGGTGAAAAAGAAAGATTTGATAGATTAATGGATAATAGTGATTTTGAAAATAGATTGAATTGTTTGTGTCCAAATTCTCCTTCAGAAGATGTTTTTTCACATGGAGACAAGGTTCTATCTGATTTATTGGGAATTGATGTTGGGAGATTGAAAACTGTTAGTGCCCATTATGATTCTAGAAAAAATCATAGAAAACTTTTAAATTATTTTGATGGAGTTTTAAATAGAGAATTAAAAGAAAATAACTATTTAGAGATTAAGGATGAAATTGACTATATGATTGATCGTGGACTTAAAAATATAAATGCGACAGATAAAAGGGTAGAGAGTTATCAAAGTTCTGGAAGATTAGGAAAGATGTTGAGAGGGATTTTTCTAAGGGAATATGATCGATATGTTCTAGATGAAATTAATAACGAAGAAGGAGGCAGTGAATAAAATGAAAGAATATAATAAAGGGTTTTTGATGGGTTGGGGCATAACAGCATGTGCGACAATGATTACACCTACAATTGATTTAGTATCTAGTATTGTAAGGGGTGTTAATCATAATATAGTTCCTGATATTGTTGATGTTCAAGAAGGATATGTTGCTCCAAGTAGACTAGAAGTAGGCATTTCTGATTTGGATAATAATGGACAAAGGGAAACTATGGTAAGAGTAGATGATAAACCTTATTTATTGATGGAAGTAGACGGAAAACCAGTTTTATTGGAATACTCTGTTGAACCTATTAAAATTATCCCGAAAGAATAAAAGTTTGGATTGCTAAGCTTTAAAAGCCCATTTTTTCTTCATTTAATATGAAAGATAAAATAAGTATAAGGCAGCCGATTGTAACTGTAGCTGGGCATGTTGACCATGGTAAGACTAGTATATTGGATTGTTTTAGGGGGAGTAAGATACAGGAAGGGGAGGCCGGAGGTATTACTCAGAAGATTAGTTTTACAAAATATCCTATTGAGCAGATAATGAAGACGAGCCCGTTGATTAAATCTGCTGGCCTTGATTTGGAGATTCCTGGATTTTTATTTATTGATACTCCTGGGCACGCTGCGTTTACTAACTTGCGTAAAAGAGGAGGTTCATTGGCTGATTTGGCTATTGTTGTTGTTGCGATTAAAGAGGGAATCAAGCCTCAGACTGCTGAAGTTTTGAAGATCTTGAAAGATAATAAGACTCCGTTTTTGATTGCGTTGAATAAGTTGGATACTGTTTCTGGATGGCAGTATGATGAGAAGAAAGGGTTGAAGGAGAATGTGGATAATCAGGCAGTGCATGCTCGGCAAGAATTTGATGAGGCCTTGCTGACTTTCCAGGGAAGTTTGAAAGAACATGGGTTTGATTCTGATTTGTTTTATGATATTGCAGACTTTAGTAAAAAGATTGCGATTGTTCCTTGTTCTGCTGAGACTAAGCAAGGGATTCCTGAGTTGTTATTTGTTCTTTCTGGTTTAAGTGAAAAATATTTGAAAGAGAGACTTGAGATTGGAGATACTGCTAAAGGAGTTGTTTTGGAAGTTAAGAAAGAGAAAGGCAAGGATTCCGTAGAGTGTATTTTGTATGATGGTGCTTTGAAAAAAGGAGATGAGTTGGCGATTGCTGGTTTTGAGGGAGTTGTTAAGAGCAAAGTCAGGGCGATCGAGGAAATTCAGAGTTTGAGTTTTAATTATAAGTCTGTTAGTGAAGCGATGGCTGCGACTGGTGTTAAATTACAACTTACTAATAAGGAAGGAACGGTTTCTGGAATGCCTTTCCAGGAAATTAAAAATGACTTTGAAGATTTGAAAGAGGGATTGATGAAAGAGATTTATGAAGCAATTACTTGCGATAAAGAAGGAATTATTGTTAAGGCGGATAGTTTGGGGAGCTTGGAGGCTTTGCTTAGTTTATTAAGAGATGAGGGGATTAGGGTTGTTAGGGCTGATATTGGTCCGATTGGTAAAGCAGACGTTGCGGCTGCCAAGGCGAATTTGGAAATTAATCCTTTGAATTCTGTTATATTAGGATTTA
>NZAS01000025.1 GCA_002686195.1 Candidatus Pacearchaeota archaeon
TTGTTTCAATATTGGCTGCTAGTGAAAGCTATGAAGAGTTTCACGCGCTTAAGACACACGCCGAGAATGGGGAGCATAGCATCGAAGGAGCAATCGGGACTGGTACATCAAGCTTTAAAATTTGGGACATGCCGCTAGAGGCTGCGAGATTATTCCAGGAGGAAGTGGAAGAAGATACGAATATTAATCTCGGAAGCTTATCAGACCCAGGAACACAGACAAATTCATCGTCAAAAAACTACAATACAGTCACAGGTGATCTTGAAATAGGATATTATGGAAGAGCGGCAGTTGCAATGAAGGTAATGATGGAGATGTTATGTGATGGATTATTTGTAAGCTTTGGTAGCGGTATTCAAACGCCAGGCGAAAATACCAGCCTGGCGAATCCTTCGGCAGCAGAATCATACGAATCACCCGTGTTTAGCTATAACTTTTTAAATGCTATCGCGTTCTCAGAAGCCCTAGACGCATGGTCAGATGCTGGAAAGAGTCCTTCAACTTCAATTATTGGCATGCCTACAGAAAATAGTGTAAGCTCGCAAATGAAAGAAGGTCTAAGAAACAGGCTAGACGGAGAGCAGCTAAGAGTTGATCCTACATCCGACGCATCAGGTCGAATCGATCTGTATTCATCTCATGTTGAAAGTGCTATCGATGATGCTCTAAGGGTGTTTTCTAGCATGTCCGACATCAAGATAAAACTGTTTAATGAGGATGTCCACATATTTAATATTCTTCATTATTTACAAAAAATTAAGGAACAGTTAAACTCTACAGTTTCATCCGTGACAACAGCCCTCGACCGCAGCAGTGGACCATATGCAAGCACTCTTAACAAACTAAACACTTCTGAAGGGAAATATTTATGTCAAAATTTAACTAGAGATCAGCTAGCATTGAGTGGCGCTCTTTACTATTCTTTGCTTAGTCCGTCTCGCGAATATAAGAATTTTTCAGCAGGAAAGATAGTTCACTCAAAACAGATAACAAACATGCTGTCTTGGATGACACAGGATATCTTTTGTCCAGAATCAATTCAAATTGGGGGCCGGCAAAGAATATTAACTGTCGGTTTACCTGCCGGGTTGCTAGAATATCTTAGAGATGCAACTGAAAGTCAGACAGGTGAATCATATTATGGTGATGCGACCGTTATTAAGATAGTTGTTCACAGGCAAAATCTTGTAAGTGATAGTGAGAATCCAGGACCGCTAGTATATTATTTTGACACAGCAAATCATATAATAGAAGGATTACCGTCCCAGAGCGACGCAATAAGTGAAGCACCTGANAATCCTAGCGATCAAAATAAGACAAATATACTAAATAGCACAGACATTAGATCATTTTATATCTTAAATGATCAGTCTTCTATTTCGTCAACAATATTTTCACCCACGTCATTTGATGTGAACAAATACGGCTCGACAAATCAGCTGCCTGACTACATAAGAAATAATCACATATCAGATCATTATTTAAAGATGTATCTTAAGATAGCAATGGGAATTGATGTCGGCGAGGATGTATTTCAGTACAACACAACAAGCACTCTTAGAGCGGGACCGGATTCTGCAAGCCTGGCCGAAGAGTCAACGTCAGCTACAGGAATCGTGGAAAAAACATCTCAGGCCCATGCTTCAGCTATGAATAGTGCACTGCAAAGATTAAGTCAGTTCACTGTAAAGACTGTGGAAGAGGCAATTGAATTTAATAGATTATCAAGTGAAGTTGCAAGATCATTACCGTTTAGCAAGCAAAAATATGCAAATAGGACCTCATACGTAAAGAAATTTGATAGAGTTTTTTGCTTGCTTGTCCATGAGCAAAATCCGTCATTCATGTCAGGTGATGTAAGCAGTCAGTCTCATTCTGGTGTTCCTGTGATGATGGTAGACGGAGCAATAAGGCCTTTAGTAAATCAAAGTAATACGTCTGGAGCTACAACAGATAGCTNAANNTTTGGAAATACAGGNAATGANTCAANNGAGNTGTGGGGAGTAGACGATCCTAGCTATTATAATTTCTTTGTTACAGTAGAACTTGCACAAAAGCCAGTAGTTATTCAAGGCACTACTGGTATGCCTGGTATGTTCTAACTTCTATAGGCATTTTTTATAATGACAACTCAAGAATTTTACAATAACACGTACAAAGGGACAACACCAACCGACGGAGTAGATGGTGTTGATACAATTAGCAGTAATACACTACCTTCATCTTATCCGTCAAAACCTGTAACACAGATCGACATTCCTGAGATATCAATGCTAGAGGCTAGCTTTAGCTATGTCTACTTTATGCCCGATGAGAAGACAAATCAAAGCAGCAGTCAGGTAAACATATCAATAAACGAGACAACAAGAGACGAATTAGAATTTTTAGCTAGCACAGACAGAGTTCCACGCTTTGTTAGAGTTACATTTTCGCCACCCTCGTTTAACACTCTGGACAGTAATCAGGGAGGAAATCTATCATCAGATGCGATGAATACAATATTTGAAAATGTAAAGGTGTCTGAGCATATTAATGACATCATGTTTGAAGATGCAATATCAAATACAACATTTAGCAGCGTAAATCTCATCGATACAGGAATCGATAGGAAGTTTTATACATCATTAAGTTCCTCACTAGGGTTATCAGGAACCCCGTCACAGCCAGCACAAATGGCCAGCACAGTGACAGCTGTTAATCCTTATTCTATTCGATCTATTCTTAATAACTTGCAGTCTAAAGGTGTTACATTTTCTAGAACTGATATCAGAGAATCTGTCATATCTGATCCATTACTACATGTTAGAAGCTTGCAGTTCGATTTTAATGTTAATAATTTGATTTTTGGAACAATTATAAGCGGATCCATTGACGACAATATAAATGTGTATTCAGATGAATTAAGCGGAATATTACAGTCAGCTAAATTTGTTCAGGACGCAACAGTAAATAGTGCAANTCCAACAACCGTCTCTGANGNGGANTATGAACCNGTTGTNATTCCAATTGANCANGAGANNGTTGAAGCATCATCTCAAGGCGGNNNNAATGCCAACGAAGGGTCAGTTCTCATAGGCTTTCTTATTAAAAAGTTTGAGATAAATAATGATGGAACATTATCACAAATGAGATCAATTCCTGTTGATTCACCAGATATCACATCTGTTATAGATAATGAAGTTAGATATGGCGGTGCATATCTCTACAAGGTGCATGCAGTATCATTATCAAGATTTGAAGCAAGAAGAATATCAACGGCAACAGCTGACCAAGTTGTACTTGCAAGCACGTTGATAGCGTCATCAGGCATTAGCACAACTGTTATCTGCAAGGAGGATATTCCGCCAAGCCCTCCCGTTGATATTAGGTTCAAATATGACTATAAGTACGGCGGATTAGTTGTCTTCTGGGAATTTCCAATTAATCCGCAGAGAGACATAAAGCGGTTTCAAATATTTAGAAGGCCTGATGTAAAACAGCCATTTACACTAATTAGAGAGTATAACTTTGATAATTCAACATCAATAACAATACCCCTTGAGCATGCACCAGGTGCACTATCACAGAGAATGAAGCATCCAAAAAAAATGTTTAGAGATTCTCAGTTTACAAAAAATTCTAGATTCATTTATACCATTTCATCAATTGATGCCAGGGGATTATCATCTAACTATGCTATGCAGTTTGAGGTTTCGTTCGACAAGATGAAAAATAAGCTAAGCACTAGACTGTTATCAAAATCAGGTGCACCAAAACCTTATCCAAATCTGTATCTAGACGGTGATGTATTTACAGATACAATAAAAGACTCCGGCCATGAAAGAATAAAGCTTTACTTTGATCCAGAGTTTCTTAAGCTTCACAAGAACAGGCTAGTTGAAACACAGTCCGGAGGAATTGAAAAAATAAGTGAGGATCTATCTCTGATTCGTGGGCTCAACGATCCTGAGCCTGCACACCCTGCATATAAATTACAAATTCTCAATACAGACCTTCAGAGTGCAAAAATCGTTGATATATATTTGGGTGATATAAGCACAGAGCCCCAGGCAATTAGTGAGTCTTCTGCAAATGTATCAACACTGGCAATACTAAATAATTCAGGTCAGGGTGGCTGAAGATAGATAAATAATTCTATTTACTGTGAATAATTAAGATTTGTATAATTATTGATAGAAACTCAGGCATGGCCTGTTGAGAAAAAGAGGTGTATTATCGGTTATCTTGATCACAGCACTAACAACATCATTCTTGATGCCGTTTTAACAGACATTGGTCGTCAATTCCTGGCAAGGAACGACGGATCATTTTCTATTGTTAAGTTTGCATTAGGAGATGATGAAATAGACTATTCAATCATTAAAAAGTTTGGCAGAACAGTTGGCAAGGAAAAAATTGAAAAAAATACTCCTGTGCTTGAGGCACTGACTAGAGGAAATTTGGGACAAAAATATAGGCTTGTAAGCATTAGTAATCCAAATTTAACGAAGCTTCCAAGCCTATCATTAACAGGAGTGTCAGATAGTACTCTTTCCCTTACTCGTTCAACTACAGCTGGTGATATATCAAAAAAGGTAACTATTGAACAGTCAGTATCTGGCGGTGGAGTCCTAGCACCAGAGCTAACAGATGCATCATTTAAGGTGACAATAGACAATCTATTTTTATCTATTCCAGGACTCGGTGGACCAGACTCTATTAACGCTGATAATATTGCTACATACATTATACCTGCAGATCCAATAACAAATACATCAAATCTAGGTGCACTTACAATGACAATACAGGCAAAGTCTGTATCAAATTCAGTTCATACAACATATAAGCAAAAAGGCGGATCTGTTGTCCAAAAGGTTGTTGAGATTTCTGGAATGAATTCAGGAGCATTTACAAGTTTTAAGGTTCAAATTTCGTAGGTTGGAGTTCTTTTAAGTGGCTACATTTAAACAAATAGCGGCGTCTGACATAAAGACGAGCAGATCATTTTTAAATCAGCTTGTTGATGTAATCCAGGAGGACATATCTGGATCAACAACAAGAAAAAAGTATCAGGTGTTTGTAACCGGGGGAATCGGTCCCGGTGTAACATCATCATTATTTCAAACTGTTCATGATCAGGATTTTACATTACAGACATCAAATCCAGTATTTGATATAACAATGGGACTGTATAGCGGTAGTGCAACTGTAACTGGATCATCAACTGGCCAAGATTCAGCAGGAAAGCTTCTATTTCCGTCACAATCTGTTATGATGAGAGAGAAGGTTGATGTGTATAGGCAGCATGCAAAGCTCCTTCTTGGCGATGCAAGTGCACGGTTTACAGCACCAATTAGCAATGCCGGTGCAGAAGATGGAATTGATGAGGCAATGATTGTCAATTTTAAGCGACTATTTACAAGAGATCAAATAAAGCGTGAAAGCTTTGCTATGAGATTTTTTGCAACTGCATGTATTGATACTGAGGATACGACAGCCAGAAATGGTTCAGTAGCTGGTCCGGCATACACGAATCTCAATAGGACAACAATTAGTGGGTCAAAGATATTTGCTGATGTTGGGGCAGCATCAAATCAAGAGACAACATTCGGCGGATCAGCAGGAAATATAGTCAATGCAGCTAACACAGCTGAATCAGTCGGTGTGCTATTCTATCAACAAGGCACAGCTATATTTGATATGAAGAAAATTATGTCCGGTGGTCAGCATGTGTCTGGCGCAATTTCAGCAATGAATGAGAATAATCCTGGATCTGTCGGAACAGGAAAGATGGTCATTGGAGGTGGAACACAGGGGGGAACAGCAGATCTTAGTGGAAACGCCAAGGCCAAGTTTATTCCTGATTTGATGGTATCTGCATCTATTGACGATATAATAAATCATATCTGCGGATGTAGATTTAGCTCTGGATCACAGACCGCAATAACATTCCAGAATATAACAAATATTAATTCAACGCTAATATTCTGTCGGGCAACTGCAGACGAGTTCAACTATTCATCAAATCCAGCATATATTAACTCTAGTAACGATATTCAGGTAATAGAAGCAGGACAGGAATCCACACAAAAATCATTCTCATTTTTTACATCTGTTGGGCTATATGACGCAAATGA
>NZAS01000026.1 GCA_002686195.1 Candidatus Pacearchaeota archaeon
ACCCTGGAGCAGGCTGAAGCATTGAAGGAATACAACCAGGCATTAAAGGAAGCGGGCACGATCACCACCGAGTATCTGGACCCTGCCGAGCGCTTCATCAGGCGGCAGGAGGAGCTGAACCGATTACTCCAGATTCTCGGTCCCCAGTTCCAGAAGACCTACAACATCGCCATGGCTGAAGCCCGGCAGGAGCTCCGGAAGTTTCAGATCGAATCCCAGGGATTCGGCGGGGGAGTGCGGGCCGGCATCATGGAGACCATGGACGACCTGAACAACTCTTTCGCCCAGGGCATGCAATTCGCCGCCGGCCTCACCAACAGCCTGACCAACGATTTGAGCGCGGCCCTTACCGGCCTGGTGGGCGATTCTCGCAAGGTGACCCAGAGCTTCAAAGACATGGGCCTGGGAATCCTGAATGAGATCAACAAGATAATCGTGCGAATGCTCGTCCTGCGTCCGATCATGAATTCCTTATTCGGCGAGGGCTTCGCCACCTCCGGCATAGTCGGCGGTTTTCTCGGCAAGCTCAACCTCCCCTTCCTGGATTCGGGCGGCATCGTCCAGGGCCCTGGCCTGGTAAAGGTCGGCCCTATCCGTGAAGCCATGATCCCGCTCTCCGGCCCACACGCCAAGCGGGGCGGGGGCCAGCCCGTGCAGATAACCGTGGCCCCGCAATTCAACATCAGCGCCGCCGACTCCCAGGACGTTGAGCGATTCTTGTCCTCTGACCATGCCCAGACCGCCATCACAAATTCGGTGGTCTCCGCCATCGGCAACGGCAACCCGCAACTCCAATCCGCAATCCAGTCCGCCAACAACTAGATCCGCAGATTCGAGAGATAATCTCTCTCTGACCAGACACCTGACACCCGACACCTGCCCCCCATGGCTCTCTACGCAGATCTCCAACTTGTCCGCCCCGAACTCCTCCTCCCCCCGCTGCGCATGGCCTGCCGGGTAGCCACGACGGCGGACATCGCCGACCTGGCTGCGGGAGCCCCGGACAACGTGGACGGTATTAATCCGGTGGCACAATACGACTGGGTCCTAGTGAAAAGCCAGACCGATGCCAGCGAGAATGGGATCTACGAGGTTACAACGCTGGGGACCGGGGCGGATGGGGTCTGGACACGCCGGCACGACCTGGACAACACCAACGAGATCCGGGCCGGGATTATCGTCTTCGTCATGCAGGGCACGGCCAATGCGGGCAAAATGTATGGTCTGGACTATGCGGCCAGCTACACCCTGGACACCACCGACCTGGACTGGACGGAGATCACCGAGCCGAAAAGCAACCGGTCGGCATCCGTGGCACCGGTGGCCACCGACGACAGCGGCTCAGGGTATGCGGTCGGCTCCCGGTGGTTTGATACCACGGCAGACAAGGAATACGTGTGTCTCGATGCCACGGCCACCGCCGCCGTCTGGACAGAGACCACCCAGGGCGGGGGCGGCGGCACGCCTGGCGGGGCGGATACTCAGGTTCAATTCAACGACAGCGGATCATTTGGAGGGGATGCGGATTTCACCTGGGACAAAACCACTAACGAGCTGGAGTTTAGCACCGACGCCAAGGTGAAATTTGGCGGAAGCAATTGGCACGAAAGATATGGCTCTGTCTCCACGGGGCACTATTCCATCCAGCTTGATGCGAATAACAATCAGTCGGATGCAAAATTTGGCATTTACTCCAACAGCTCCACCCTGGAGGCAGGCACGGAACTGTATCGAGTCCAGGAAGATGGCAATATAGGCTTGAATGGAGCGGACACCTTTGGCACCAACGCCGCCGGCGTCCTGGGCATCAAGGCCGGCACTGCCCCAACCACTCAGCCCGCAGACATTGTCCAGGAATGGGTAGATGATTACGACGGCGCAGGGACCGCGGCCATGCACCTGATGACCGAGCAGGGCGCTACCCTAATCTTCGCCGGCAAAGAGGGAACACAGCACACCCTCAAATTTACCAAGAGTTTCACCGACGACGAGACCCTGACTCTGCCATCCCCGACGACCACCGGATACCTGCTGGTAAGCGCCGGCGACGCCGAGGCCGGCGGATTTTTCGGTGTCGGAACGTCCATGACCCAGGACTACACCACCGGCATGGCGATCATGAACGCAGACATGGATGGCAACGTCGATCTCTACTACGACACCGGAGTCCTCACCCTGAAAAACCGCCTGGGGGCTACACGAGTTTTGACAGTCACTTATTGTTTCGACTGATGTGATTGATCCCGACACCTGAACCCATGTCCCGAATTGCCCGTCACTGTTTTGATTGATCCCGACACCTGACACCAGACACCCGAATACCCATGCCCAGACACGAATACACCGATCACGTTACCGACCTCCGCTACAGCCGAAACGAGCAGGGCCAGCAATCCGTGGCCGTGACATTCGGCGAGCCCTGCACTGTCCCGGTCATGCTGCACGACGACGCCGGCAATATGACTATCTCGGAAGAGCGGGTAACCCTCCTGCGCATCGGGCCGGATGAATGGGATACCTTCAAGAGTCTCTGTCCCGAATTCCTGGGAGCGATGACCGGCTACATCGAGCGCATGATGAGCGACCCGGATGGCCGCCGGAAATACCTGCAGGCCATCATCGACAAGGAAGCCGCCCGCTTCCAGGCCGAGGCCGACCAGCAGGAAGCCGACACCAAGGCCGAGGAGATGCGCCAGCGCATCGCCGAGGAGGAAGCCGAGAAGGAACGCAAAAAGGCCGAGGCCGAACAGGCAAAGCAAGCCGCCGCCGCAGCAGCGGAGAAAAAGAAACTGATGGACGAGATAGACCAGGCCGCCAGGGAGAATGACTTCGAAAAAATGGCAAAGATCCTTAAAGCGCAACTCGCCTGATATAGGAGGTGTCAGGTGTCGGGTGTCGGGTGTCAGGCCAAACCCCAAACCCCAAACCCAGACACCCGACTCCCGAGCCTGACACCCGACACCCGACACCCGACACCCGACAATGGCCACCTCGATCACCGATGACTTCACAACCTACCCCACCGGCTGGACAGAGAACGGCGAGACCGGCGGCGGGCTCGTGCTTACAGCGGGAGCTGTCCGGGCATCCTCCGGAGATACGGGCTCTGCAATCAATGATACGGCGCTGGATGGACCGGAAGCACGCCACCAGGCAAAGATGCGACACGGCGGGGGCGGGGATGAAGTGGTCCGCCTGCTCTTTCGCCACACGGGCACCGGAGGGGTTCATAACACCGCCAACACCTACCGCTGCGATTTCCGAGCCGCCGGCAANGCCCAGNTNTACCGGGCNNNTACNCTCCTCGCTACGTTCACNGCTGGCCAGCTTACGACGAGCTGGCAGACNTTCCAGGTAATCGCCAGGGAGATCGCCGAGCANGTNGTAAGGATAGACCTCGCCGATTCGGCGGGTACCATCCTCGACACATACTACGACGACACATCGGCCAGGGTCTTACCGGGGACTTACTGCGGTTTTTCGCTCGATGGCGGNAGCGGGTGGGCAGAGATAGACGACTACGACGTAGCCCAGCTCCTCGACACCGAGATCACCGGGGGCGACGGGGGCCTCGCCAAGGCCGCCCTGCCCATCGAGCCATCATTCGCCGTCCANCTCACNGTCCAGGCCGTGGACGTNGTNCATACCTCCGAGCTGGGGTATGCGCAGAGCTTCGCCAANCACGACGCCAACCGCNGGCACTGGGAGCTNGAATGGCGNGCNCGCAGCGAGGCCGACCGCACAACACTCCTGGCATTCTTCGACTCCCAGCGGGGGAGCGTNTTCCCNTTCTCGTGGAACGACNGATACGGCGGGGANTATCTNTCCAAATTTGCCGAGGACTGGATGGATGAGGAGCGCACCGGCCCCAGCCGCTACACGCTCAGAGCGGTGGTCGTCGAGCATTTCGCAGAGGACACCTTTAACCCGGCGGCGGCCATACCGGATACCGTGACGGAGACCGGAGCCTGCGAGAGCCCCTGGCTCACCTGCGAGGTGGTAAAGCTCACCGCTGCGGACAACGAGGACACGGCATGGGATGGCCCTAACGTGGTCACCGTGCTGGTGGGCGAGGGAGACTACCGGATCCGATACTACCGGGGCGGCATCCTGGACGCTTCCGGCGATTACTCCGCCGCCGCGGTCCGGATGGACTTCGACCAGGCCGCCGGCGTTTCCTTCGATGCGCATACCGGCGAGGACACCGCCGAGGAATTCTACGAGGCCAACACGGGGTCTCGACCGGAGAAGGATTTCGACGACTACGAGAAGACCCGGATCAGCCTGTGGCTGGAGGGATCGACCGATGGGGAGATTCTGCTGGCCATCTGCCAGCAATCCGATCTCTGCGCAGACCCGGACCCCATCCCTTACACCAGCCCCCATGTNACCGGGGACAACCACACCCACGACCAGGTATGGGACCCGATATCGAGGTGGAACAAAGACGATAGNNTNAGCTACGTGGGGACNTACCAGGACATCATCACGCTGTCCTATCCGGCCAACGTGGCCACAGACTTTGCCGACGCCGCGGTCCTGGTNGANGGNGTGCCCAAGGGAATCATTTACTACCTGCCCCCCTGGAGCATCACCGAAGACGAGGTACCATTCACCNTGCCGGATGCGGAGGAGGCCACGGTTAAGACCGGATACTGGGAACTGTTCATCCGATACTACACGCCTCCGGACGCAGAGCAGCTTCCTGGCGACCTTTTAGGATTCTCCTGGCAGTCCGACACCGAGTTATTGAATTATTTCGGCGTCAATAAAGTTCGCTGGGGCAGCGAGGGCACAGACCGTGCGATCAACGCCGAGAGTATCAGCAACGGCGGCGTCAATACCGAGTATCACCTGGTCACCGATTTACAGCACGCCTGCCGATGCACCCCGACATTCGACGGCCAGCCCGCAGGTGCCAATGTGGACGAGCCACCCACTGCCACCCATCCCGGAATTTACGGCCTGAGCAACACCCCCGGCGCTGCCGGCCCGTGGGAGCTGCGATTCTGGCTGGACACCGCCGGCGGCACCGGCACCCCGCAGGGGGACGTGAGTATAATTATCAACGCCCAGCCCGCCTGGGGACCCTACACCCCGCAGGGATAGTCCTTAACCCGGAGAACAACTTATGGCTTCCATGCACGTCGAATCTCACACGACAGACAGCCCCGTAACCTTCGAGGTCGATACGACCTCAATTCGCATCGAGCCTTTCTGGGATGTTGATGCCGAGGAGACCCGGTTGCGTGTTGTCTTTCTGGCANACGGCCAGGATGTCTATTCCATCGAATGGGACGGGCAACCCGAATCACCCGGATAGTCCCGATGCGCTCTCTTTCAGCCAACTACATCACCAATAAAAACCTTGAGGAGCAATCCGATAGCTGGATCTGGCTGTTCGAGATACGGGTAAGCTCGACCCTGCGATACTACCTCACCAGTTACACGGCGAACATTTCGTTCGACGGAAACTTCTACCGGGCATATCCCTTGAAGTTGCACCCCATGAAGGAGACGCGGACCGGAGAGCTGCAGGAGACCCAGTTGACGCTCAGCACCATCGGCACCCGGGTACCCCGCATCATCCACGACAATACGGGCCTGGTAAATAAAAAGGTCATCATCCGCCTGGTGCACAGCCAGCTCCTGGCCGCGGACCCGGCCATCGAATACGAGAGCACCATCATCAGCGCCGGCATGAACGACAAGGCCGCAACTTTCAGGCTCGGCCATTTCAATCTCTACAGCATCCAGATCCCAAGAAAACGCTACACCCCCGACGACTTCCCNGCGATAGCNGAGTAACACCCTCTCCCTCTGGGAGAGGGCCGGGGTGAGGGTAGCAACGCACAAGGAAAACATGACACCCGAAGAGATCGACGAACACACAGAGCGGACAGAAGAGGCCATCCTCTTCGCCTATAACTGTCTGATTACCTTCCCGCCAGAGGCCATCTCCGCCCGCCTGGACTTGATGCGCATCGCCCAGGCCATAGGCCAGGCCGAGTTCCTCGTTCCCACCCCGACACCAGACACCAGACACCCGACACCCGACTCCACACCCGACACCNGACACCCGACACCCGGCACCGCACCTTTCGTCCCNCCCAGCAANAGAGAATGGANNGGCAGATGATCACCCTCCTCACCTCAACCAACATATTCGCCCGCCCAGCCCGCACCTGCGCCCCATACAGCCCGGCCTGCACGCTCGGCGATTATCTGGACCCAGAGATGCGGAAGCTCGCCTACGCCCACCCAGAGGCGCTACACCTCGCCCGTAACGGCGAGCCTGCAGGACCGCGGACGAAACTCCTGCCGGGCGACACCATCGCCGCCATCATCATCCCTGCCGGCCCCCTCGCTCTGGGGAAGATCCTGGTCGGAGTGATACTCAGCACTGCCGTAGGATACGCCGCTAATCTGTTGATGGGGGCACCCGACACCCCCGACATGGAGAGCAGCTCACCGACTTACAGCTTTGCAGGCATCGCCAACCGGGTGGGCCAGGGCCACACCATCCCCGTAGGCTATGGACACCACCTGGTCGGCGGCGACGTGATCAGTAATTTCCGAAAGGAGAGCAAGGACGGATCCGACCGCAACGAGCTATGGCTACTCTACTCGCTCGGCTGGGGAGAGTTCGAGGAGATCGGGGGTATGACCCAGGACACGGAATGGATTGACGCCGGCGACACGAGCGGTATCACCATCGACGGCAACGATGCGAGCTCCTTCCACTCGATGCAGTTCGCCTGCCGCATGGGGACCTCCGGCCAGGGCGCTATCGATGGCTTCGACGATGTGACCACCGTAAGCCAGAACGTAGGAGCAGAGATCCGGCACTCCGTGGACGACGTCCGGCAGAAATACACCTACACCACCAACCAGGCAATCGATAAGTTCGAGCTGATTTTTAACTTCAATTCCGGCGTCTGGAAGCGGGGAAATTCCGGGCAGAAATTGATGATGGATGTTTATTTTCGGGTGCGGTGGAAGGTCACCGGATCGGACACGGGCTACGGGGAATGGAAGGACGTGACCATCCCGCCCCAGTTCCGGGACCACGGCTTCACCAGGCGCTGGAGAAGCTATAAGCTCGATGAGAACGCCGTCTATGACATCCAGGTGCAGCGCATGACCATCGATGATGATGCCCAGACCGGGGGCCGCACCTACGTCTCGACCGGGACCCTCGACTCGATTAATTTGATGACCCTGAGCGGCGAGGCATACCCGGATACGGCCCTGCTGGGGATGCGTGTCATCGCCCATGCCCAGCTCAGCAACCCCAACCCCACTGTTCTTGTCGAGTGCAAACAGCGCAAGGTCCCTATCTGGGATGGGGTGTCCGAGAAGTATCCGACGTTTACAGACACATACACACGCAACCCGGCCTGGTGTCTGTATGACCTGCTGACCAACGTGGACTTTGCGCTCGGAAATGTGTTCGATGCTGGGAATATCAGGCTCAGCGAATGGGAGGAATTCGCCGACTACTGCGATGAGCAGGTAGACGACGGCGACAGCGGGACACATCCCAGACACCGGCTGGACATCCGCATCGATCGGAGGCGCAGGGCATGGGACTGGATTAGAGAGATCGCCGGCAATGCACGCTGCACCCTGGTACCGGAGGGCGACCAGATCGGGGCAAAGACACACGAGGCAGCCAACCCGATCCAGGTGGTCGGCCTGGGCGCTCTGAAAAATCTGAAGGTGCAGTACGCGGGGACACGGGACAAGTTCAATAAGATCATCCTGGAATACCGAGACGAGGATGCGAACTGGGCCAAGCGCCAGGCCGAGGTGACGGCCAGCCCGGTACCGCCAGACGATGAGCTCATCGAGAGGAACGAGGAGCTGCGAGGCATCACCCGCAGAGCGGAAGCGCTGCGCAACGGCAACCATCGGATGCTGCAAAACCTCCGGCAAACCAGCATTTTCGAATTCGACGTAGGCCCGGAGGTGCTGGCGGCCGAGGCCGGCGACGTTATCAGCCTGTCGAGCTCCATCATCGGCAGCCTGTCCGGCAGGACACAAACGGGAGCGACCAGCGGGACAATCAAGATCGACCGGGACGCATACCTGGAGCCGGGCGAGACCTACAAGGTCACCCTGCAGCACGCAGACGACACAACCGAGGAGAAGACCATCAGCACCGGCAGCGGCTTCTACGAGGCCGGGACAGCGCTTTCCATCACCGGGACATGGACATCCACCCCGGCCGAGGGGATCAACTATATTCTCTTCTCGGCGACAGACGGGCGCTTCGACGTGGTCATCGCCGAGCTCACACTCAATGAGGATCTCAGCCGGCACGTGCGGGCAATCCAATACGATGCGGA
>NZAS01000027.1 GCA_002686195.1 Candidatus Pacearchaeota archaeon
GCATCGGCGGAATCGCCGTGTTTGCTGCAAATGCAGGCCCGAAAGAGCTGATCGTCAACGAATTGAGCGAGGGCCGCGCGGAGATGCTGCGCGAGCTTGGCATCGCCGATCGCGTCTTCACCGAGAACGCCGAGCAGATCGCCAACATCTGGCCGGCAGATGACGTGCGCCCGTCCGTTGTCGTGATGAACCCACCATTCTCGCAGACCGCGGGCCGCATGGGCGACAAGAAGGTGCTCGAGGTCGGCGCCACGCATATCGAGCAGGCGTTGAAGCGCCTTGTCCCAGGTGGACGCTTGGTCGCCATCGTCGGTCGCGGCATGAGCATGGAGGCGCCGCGCTTCCGCAAATGGTGGCAGAAAGTAGGCCAGGAATACGACGTTCGTGCTAATATCGGCGTGGAAGGCAAGGTCTACAAGAAATACGGGACCAGCTTCGCCACCCGCGTTCTTGTGATCGACAAGGTTGCGCCGTCCGGCAAGACGCTCGTGACGGCCGATGTCGAGACCGTAGACCAGCTTTTGGAGGCGCTTGATGCCGTCCGCAACGATCGACCGCAAGCAGAGATCAGTGATACCGCTGAACCGGCGCCCGTTGCAGCAAGCAGCGAAGATGTGGCTGGTGAAGCTGAAAGCGGAGCGAGACCCGGAGACGCCATATCTCCTGTCGCTGATGATGGCGGCGTTCGAGCGGGGGATACTGGCGCCGGGAATACTGGACAGAGACCAGGATCGCCTGGAGATGTCATTCGGGAGCCTTCTGGGTCCGAAGTACAGCCCGAGCCAAGTGATGTCGCATCTCCTGTCGCAGCCGAGCCTGGGACCGCCGAGGGAGCAGGCGGAGACGTTGGAGCAACAACTGCGCCAAGCGAAGACGCCGGAGAGGGCGATGGAAGTGGCGTTGGAGTGGTTCGGGGAAGTGAAGAAAGCGACCAACCCGACCTACGGCCAGACCGACCTGCTGTAAAGCCAGCGCTCGAAGTCGAGGCCGTCGAGGCCGGCCAGCTTGCGTCGGCTGATGTGGCGGAAGACGCAGTTTACGAGGCGTACCAGCCGCAGCGCGTGAACATCAAGGGCGCGCAACCTCACCCCGGCCTGCTTGCCCAGTCAACGGCCCTGGCGTCCGTGATGCCGCCGGCCATCGACTACGCTCCTAACATTTCCCAAGAGATCATCGACCGAGGCGAGCTGTCTGCGGCGCAGCTCGAAGCAATCATGTATGCGGGCCATGCCTTCACTCAGATGCTGCCGGCGGGCGAGGGCGAGACGGAGTTCCGGCGCGGCTTCTTCATTGGTGACGGGACGGGTGTGGGCAAGGGCCGCACGATCGCAGGTGTAATCCTGGACGCCTGGAACCAGGGTCATACGAAGGCCGTGTGGGTGTCTAAAAACGACACCCTGTTCCAGGATGCCACGCGCGACTGGACGGGCCTCGGGCAGAACAAAGACGAGATATTCAAGGTGAAGAAGACGCCGGCCGCGCAGGATATCCAGGCGGAACGCGGTGTTGCATTCATCACATATCCAACACTTCGCAATGCGTCCAAGCCGAAAAAGGGGGCTGACGGCAAGACCATCCCGCCGCGCGAGCGGTTGGACCAACTCGCCGAATGGCTGGGCGAGGACTTCGACGGCGTGATCGCCTTCGATGAGGCGCACCTCATGCGCAACTCGATAGAGATTAGGGGTACGCGGGGCAGGACCGCCGCCGCCAAGAGCGCTATCGCGGGTGTTGAGTTGGCCAGGCGCCTGCCGAAAGCGCGTGTTCTCTATCTCTCGGCCACGGGCGCCACGGAAGTCTATAACCTTGGGTATGCGGAACGGCTCGGCTTGTGGGGCCGCGGCACGCCCTTCTCGAACAAGATGTCGTTCATCAACGAGATCGGCCAAGGCGGTGTTGCGGCTATGGAGCTCGTTGCTCGCGACATGAAATCGCTCGGCCATTACATCAGCCGCAACCTGTCAGTAGAGGGCCTTGAAACGTCAAGGATAGAGCACGTCCTGACAGGCGAGCAGCGTGACATCTACGATAAGCTCGCAGAGGCTTGGCAGGTGGTCTTGCAGAACTTTGATGCGGCGCTTGAAACCACCGGGGCGTCAACAAACGGTCAAGCAAGAGGCCAAGCCCGCTCGGCGTTTTGGGGGGCGCACCAGCGTTTCTTCAATCAAGTCATCACGGCGATGCAAATGCCGAGCGTGATAGAGTCGATCGAAGCCGACTTGCAAGAAGACCGCTCAGCGGTATTGCAGATCGTGAACACCGACGAGGCATCGGAAAAGAGAGCGCTTGATACGCTCGAAGCCGAGGGCGGTGATCTTGAGGATTTCGATATCACACCGCGCGGCCAGCTTATTCAGCTGATCGAGAGGTCGTTCCCTGTCCAGCAATATGAGGAATACGTAGATGAAGACGGGAATATTCGCTCCCGTCCCGTCGTGGATTCGGAGGGGAACCCAGTCATTAACGCCGAGGCCGTCGCGCAGCGCGAGCGATTGATCGACGAGGTGGGCTCCATTTCTGTGCCCCGCGGCGCTCTCGGTATGGTCCTTGACCATTTCGGCACAGATGCGGTCGCGGAGATCACAGCGCGCGGGATGCGCGTGGTGAGCCAGCCCGACGAGCATGGCAACATGCGGACTGTTAAGGAGAAGCGGGGTGATGCGGCGATGCGCGCGGACGCCGAAGCCTTCCAGGCGGGCAAGAAGCGCATTCTGATATTCTCCATGGCCGGCGGCACGGGGCGGAGCTACCACGCGGACAACGCGAGCGACAGTTCCCAGTATCGGCGGCATCACTATCTCGTGCAGCCAGGGTGGCGCGCGGATGAGGCTGTTCAGGGACTGGGGCGGACCCACCGCACCAATCAGGCATCGTCGCCGCTTGTCGAGTTGGTCACGACAGACCTGCATGGTCAGAAGCGCTTCATATCCTCTATCGCCCGCCGCCTCGCACAACTCGGAGCTCTTACCAAAGGGCAGCGGCAAGCTGGCGAGTCTGGCGTGTTCTCGCCGCGTGATAATCTTGAGAGCACAGAGGCGGACGCCGCGCTTACAGCCTTTTTCTCTGACCTAATCAGGGGAGAGATCGAGGGCATATCCGTTGCGGAGTTCCAGCAGCAGACAGGCTTGAAACTTCTGGATGAGAACGGGAGCCCGATCAGGGATACACCGTCCATACTCAGTTTCCTGAACCGGCTCCTGTCTCTGAAAATAGACATGCAGAACCTCGTGTTCGAGGCTTACACGGAGCGTCTTGACGAGGTTGTCGATAATGCCATCGCAGCCGGTATGCTCGACCAGGGCACGGAGACCATCAAGGCGGATGGCCTGGAAAAGGTCGAAGAACGCACGGTCTACACCGACAAGGCGTCGGGGGCAGAGACCCAGTATGTGAAGATCCAGCGCCGCGACCGCCAACACCCGGTCGCCTGGGAGCAGATCAGCACGGGCAAGGGGCGAGGCACTGGCGGCAAGGCGCCGGAGTTCTATGCCAAGTCGCCGCGCGGCAAGCTCTATGCGGTGGTGCCCGCCAAGAACAAAACGACGAGGGCCGGCGCGGTGGTCGCGCAGTACCGGATTGTCCATGAGACCGATTATCGCTTCATCGAGCAGGACAAGATCGACGGTTGGAACTCGAAGTGGGAGCGCGTGGACAAGGCCGAGGCCGAGCTGTTGTGGGATAAGGCCGTGGAGAATGTGCCCGAGTTCCGCGAGAGCGAAATCCACCTCATAACGGGTGCGATCCTGCCAATTTGGGACCGGCTCAAGGGGCACCCCCGCGTGTTCCGTCTTCAAACAGACCAGGGGGAGCGGGTGCTCGGGCGTGTTGTCCCGGCAGACGCTCTCGACGCCACCTTGCGCAACCTCGGCGCCGAAGCGGGCGGCGTGGACCTGTCCCCCAGCCAGATTGCTAGTCGCGTGTTCGAGCAAGGATGGCGGATAGGGCTTGCCAATGGCTGGACGCTTATGCGGCGGCGGGTCGCTGGGGAGCAGCGTGTCGAGATAAGCGGGCCGACCTTCCGCGACCAGAGCCAACTCGAGGCCGACGGCGTGTTCGTCGAGCGCATCCAGTACAAGACGCGCTATTTCGTTCCGACCGGCGCGCGTATGGAAGGGGTCATTGCGAGCATCACCAAGTCGCGGCCCGTGGTGGATGCGGTGGCGCCGGCCGGGGGCCAGGGACCGGAATACAGCCTCGACGCCGACACGCCGAGTCCAACTGCCCAGGCGCGCAAGATCGAGCGCGCCGTGCGCGACGCCTTCGCCTCGCTTGGCCTGCCCGAGCGCAAGGTGGTCACGGCGCCCGTGATTTACGGCGAGGGCGCGGGGCTGACGCGCTCTGGTGCCGCGACAACCGAGCGGCGCAGGGTTGGCGGCTACAGCTACCGGAGTGTTGCATATATATCACTGTCAGGGGCGGACCCGACCTCGACGACGTATCACGAGGGCTTCCACGTTCTCGAGCAGATGGGCCTGTTCTCGGACCAGGAAACCGCCGTCATGGAGCGGGACAGGGCGAGGTTGCTGCCGTTGGCGGCACAAGCGCTTGCCGGCAAGGGCGACCCGTCGCGCCTGTCTCCACGCGAGCTGCGAGGCTATGCCTTCGAGCAGTACCGCAGGGACCGCGAGGCGGAGCGTTTCACGCCTGGCCTGATCCCCGGCATTCGCCGTGCCTTCGGGCGTCTCTATGACTTCCTGCGCCGGCTGCGCGGCGTGCTGGAGGGCATGGGCATCGTGGACCCGTCTCAGGCGCTGGGCGCGGAGGAAGTGTTCCGGCGTGCCGCGAGCGGGCAGGTGGGCATGCGGCGCTTCGGTGGTGACGTGGGACCGCACGTCCCGGCCAGTGCGCCTGCCTATGCGGTGGCATGGCACGCTTCGCCGCATATGTTCGACCAGTTCTCGACCGATCACATGGGATCTGGCGAAGGTGTGCAAGCGTGGGGCTGGGGTCTGTATTTTGCGGGCAAGCAGGGCGTCGCGGAATGGTATCGGGACAAATTTGCCAAGGAAATGGGGCTGACAGTATCGGTCGATGGCGAGCAATTTGACGTAGACGCATGGAACGCATCGCTTTGGTTGAGTGAGCGCCTTGGTATTTCCCGCGCCGCGGCCCACCGTATTCATGACCGTATGACCTACATCAAGGACGGCGGTGGCCGGACGACACTTGAAGATGCCCTTGAGGCGGAGCGCTCCCGGATCGAGCGAGAAACGGACCCTCACGCGAAAAGGGAGGCGCAGGAGGCGGTACGTGTTCTGTCAGGGGCAGGCGGGCGTGTTGTGTATCAGCAGCCGAATCCAAAGATGTACACCGTCGATCTCGCCCCTGCCGAGGAAGAATACCTCGACCTCGACAAACCCATGAGCGAGCAATCGGAGCAGGTGAAAACCGCGCTCTCCAAGATCGGCCCACAGGTATTTGACGATTTGCAGGGCTTGTTCGAGCGTTACGATATGAACGGGCCGGAGGGCGCGACGGATCCCGACTTCACGGGCCGGGAGTTCTATCGTGCCCTTGAGCGGCTTGAGGGCGAGGGGCCGTACTTCCCGGTCCCCAACGCGCATTCCGGCCCGGAATCCGTGTCGAGATATCTATCGTCTCTTGGCATCCCTGGTGCCAAGTTTCTCGACCAGGATAGCCGTGCCAACGCACAGATGCGCCAGGTTCCCGCTGCCGGTCTCGCTGCCTACCGCATGCAGCCCGAGCTCACGCATAACTACGTCATCTACGACGACGCCCATGTGTCGATCGAAGGTGTCGAGTACAGCATGGACGACGACTCCGACGACGCTTTCCGCAAGCGCTACGAGGAATTGTTCCCCGGCGAGCCTCCCGTCTCTGCCGAGACCGCGCGCAAGTCGGTCAAGGGGGCTGTCGAGCGGGTCAAGAAGGCACTGACCGCGGCCGAGGAGGTCGAGGGCAACGTCATCGTCGAGAAGGCGGACGCGGACAAGGACTCGATCAACGGCATCAAGGCGTGGTTCTACACGCCGCTCTCAGCCTCGAAGAAGGTGCCGTGGATCAACAAGCTGATCCAGTCCGGCATCGACAACGAGATCGACCAGTCGCGCTACATCAACCAGCTGTACGCCGAGTGGAACAAGACCGTGCAGGGGCTCAACAAAACCCAGTACAGCCAGCTTGGCGACATCCTCTTTGTCGGCGATGCGGAGGGCATCGAATACAGCGACGCGGAGCTGATCGAGCAGGGCGTCGAGGATGCCAAGGTTCGCTCGGCCTACCAGAAGACCCGGCGTCTGTTCACCAAGATCGGCCGCATGGTGGATCGTCACCGCCGCAACATGCTTCCCACCCTGCGCAAGCGCAAGCAGTCGCTGCTGCGGCAGATGGCGCGCCTGACGGTCATGGAAGACGGCGAGTTCAAGAAGCTGTACAGCAAGCGCTCGCGCCTGCGGACCAAGCTGCGCCGCGGCGACGGCGACCCGGAGGCTATTGCCCAGGAACTGCGAGACATAGAGGGCTCGCTCAACGTCATCCGCGAGCAGCAGCCCGAGTTCCTGGAGCTGCAGAACGAGGTCGATCAGATCGACGCGCGCCTGGCGCAAACTTCGATCCGCACCAAGACCGGCTACGTGCCGCACAAGTTCTTCGGCACCTGGCGGCTGTTCCGCGCAGTGGAATCGGATACCGAGGAAGGCATTGCCTGGGAGCATGTCGCGGGCGATCAGGGCTTCTTCCCGACACGTCAGGCAACCGTTTCCGCGGCGAAGCATTACCTCGAGAGCCATCCCGGCGAGACCTTGAAGGTGGCGCCGGTCGGCTTCCACTTCCCTGCCGCGAGTGGTTCGGAAGTGACGGACGTGACCTACCACCGTTTCGTCAACGAGATGCAGGATCGCGTCGAGATCGAGGGCGAGGAGCTGCGCGAGGCGATGCACGAGTCCGGCATCCGCAAGCGCTTCCGTCGCCGCATCGTCGGCTTCGCGCAAAAGCGTCAGGGCGTGAAAGGCTACTCGAAGAATCTCGATCGTGTTCTGAGAGCGCATATCGGCGAGGCGGTGCGCTACGTCATGCTCGATCGCCTCAAGTACGAGGTCATAAATGCCCAGGAGCGCCACGGGCTGTCGCGTGCTCGCAGATCCACGCCTGAGCAGGAAACCACCCAACGCTTCCTGGAGGCTTGGTGGCGCGATGTGAACGGGCAGAAGCAACCGCTCGAAAGCCAGATGGACCGGCTGTTGAGTTCCGAGAGCACATGGGCGCACCCGGCGGTGGTCGGAGGAGCGGCTGCAACGGCGATGGCCGGCACGATGGGCGTTTTCACCGGCGGTACGACCGTTGCTCTTGTCGGTGGGGCCTATGTGGGCCAACGCGTCTACCGCACTTTGAGCAAGGCCGGGGAGTTCAAGAGCCGGGCGGTCACAGGCGCCATGCTGAACGACATGGCGCACCTCAAGCTGGGCATGGTGCTCAACGCGGCCTCGGCCGTCGTCAACCTGTCGCAGACGCCGCTCAACACATATCCGGTGCTGGGGGCCAAGTGGACGAGCGTCGGCATCAGGCGGTACATCGCGGCGCGAGAATCAGAACTCAGCGGGGAGGTCAACAACGACCTCAAGCTCTTGCTCAAGGAAGACATCGCCACGCGCTTCAAAGTCTCTGAACGTGGGACGAATCTGTTCGAGCGGCAGACTGTTTTCGACAAGGCGTCGATGTTCTTCTTCGACAACGCCGAGCAGTTCAATCGCGGTGTGGCTTTCCTCGGCGCTTATCACGAGGCGCTGGACAAGGGCGCGACGCCTGGAGTGGCACGACGCAGGGCGCGCAAGGTGGTGCAGGATACCCAGTTCCATTATGGCGCCGCCGCCAAACCCGCAGTGCTCAGGAACAATTTCGCCCGCGTGCCCTTGCAATTCAAAAACTTCCTGGCACAGGAGATCGCCTTTGTTGTAGGGCTGAGACATGAGTTCAAGCAGGGCAACCGCGCTCCGCTGCTGCGCTTCATGTGGTCCTTGTTTCTGATCGGTGGCTTGATGGGCTTGCCGGGTTTGGAGTTGATCGACCTCATAATGTGGCATCTGTTCGGGATCTCACCTGTAGACGAGATGAAGGCCTTCGTGCTCGACAAGGCAGGCAAGGGCGAGCTCGACAGCACGTTGGGTCAGGCCCTCATCCGCGGTGTCCCTGCGGCAGTGGGTGTGGACATCTCCGAGCGTGCCGGCGTGGGCTTCGGGTTCCTGCCGCTCAACGCATCCGACGCGTTGGGTCCATGGATCAACACGGTCGGAAATGCCGGTGCGCTGGCCGCGAAGAATGCTACCATCATCGACCAGATACGGAACCTGTCCGCTGGTCTCGGGGCGCCGCTCAAGAGCCTCGAGGCGGCGGCGAACGGTGTGCCGCTGATCGAGACGATATCACGCGACCCCGAGGCGGCACTGGCTGCCTTTGGCGATGACGAAGCGCTGCTCACCAGCCCGTGGAAAGGCGGCAAGGCGGAATATGAGCCCACCGATGCGGAGCTTGCGATCAAGGCGTTCGGCTTCCGGCCGACCAGCGAAGCGCTGCGCCGGGATGTCAACCTCATCGCCTCCCGCGACAAGCAATGGCTCACCAAGCGCACCCAGCGCTACATCACCGAAATCGTCAATTTGCAGCGCACCTATGCGCGCGATCCCGAGAAGTTCGGCGACGGCATCGAGGACGTTCTGAGCCGTGCCAGCGAAAGCGGAATCCAGCTCACGGCGCAGCAAGTCAAGCGCGGCCTCACCAACGCTGGTCGAGCCCGACTTGACCGTCTCATCAGAACGGCGCGCAAGTCGCAACGACCGCACCTCATGGCTCTTATTGAGGGCGTGGAAGCCTATACGGGACGCCCTGAATAGCTATTGGGACATCTATCTCGGCGGCGCCATCATCTTTTACGTGATCGCCAAGGTCGCGATCCTCGCCATCATCGACGACGGCAGGGGCGACGGTGTTTATTGGCCATGGGAGCAGACCCCGGCCGAGCAGCAGCGCATCAAGCGGCATTACCAGGATCTGCGACGACAGCTATTGGGAACCGAAGACGTGTGAAAGGACTTACCATGAGAACCTTCCTGACAGGCGCCCTTGCGGCGCTTTTTTTGTGGGCGCAAAGCGCCCATGCCCAAGGCCCGTGCATGCCCTACGACCGCGCCGCCGAGAAGCTACAGAAACTCAGCAACGAGGTCATCGTCGGCCGTGGCGTGACGCGCGACGGCTCGGCGCTGATCGAGATGTGGGCCGACAGCGAGGACGGGGCGTGGACGATCCTGCGGGTCTTGCCGAACGGGAGCGCCTGCCTGATGCACTACGGCAACGACTTCCATGTTCCCGCCACGCCGCCCGTCGGTGAAGGCACATGAGCGATGTCGATGCCCAGCTCGCGGCGCTCAAGGTCGAGGTCGAGCACCTGGCCGAGGCGGTCGAGAAGCTCACCGCCACGACCGAGAAGCTGACCGCCCAGGCCAACCGCTGGAAGGGCGCTTTCGGCGTCGTGCTGTTCGCCGGCGGCCTCTTTGGCTGGCTGGTCAACACGCTGAGCGACCACCTGGGAGCGGGCTCATGATCGACATCGAACAGCTCAAGGCGGACCTGCGCCGCGACGAGGGCACGCGCGCCAAGCCGTATCGCGACACGGTCGGCAAGCTGACCATCGGGGTGGGCAGGAATCTCGACGACGTCGGCCTGGTGCCGGGCGAGATCGAGCTGCTGCTGAGCAACGACACCCACACCGTGGTGGCGGCGCTCAACCAGCACTGCCCGTGGTGGGTGGAGCTGCCCGAGCCGCAAGGCCGGGCGCTGGCCAACATGTGCTTTAACCTCGGCGTCACGCGGCTGCTCGGCTTCAAGAAGATGCTGGCGGCGCTGGAGGCCCGGCAGTTTCACACCGCCGCCGACGAGGCGCTCGACAGCAAGTGGGCGCGGCAAGTGAAGGGCCGGGCGACGCGCATCGCCGCGCTTTACCGCACGACATGAGCCTGGCACTGCGCCCGATATCGCTCAAGGACGCGAACGCTTTCGTCGAGCGCCACCACCGCCACCACAAGCCCGTTGTCGGCCATAAGTTTTCGCTTGCCGCGACCTTGGGCGACACGGTTGTCGGCGTCGCCATAGTTGGCCGCTCGGTGGCTCGTATGCGCGATGACGGCGAAACGCTGGAAGTCACGCGGCTTTGCACGGACGGCACGCACAACGCGTGCTCGTTTCTCTACGGCGCGGCACGACGGGCGACATTCGCACTCGGCTACCGACGGCTCGGCACGTACACGCTGCCATCGGAAGGCGGCGCAAGCCTGCGCGCTTGTGGCTGGAAAAGCCTGGGCGAAAGAGGCGGCGGGCAATGGTCGCGGCCCAGTCGCAAGCGCCAACCCGCGACACACCCGACTGAGCCGAAGGTGCTCTGGGAGGTGACAGCATGACAATCAAGTGGAAGGACGACACCATGCACAAGTCTAAAAGCATCTGGGCCGGCGCCGCGATGGTCGTCGCGTCTGCCCTCAGTATGTGGCAGCCGGAGATCGGCGCGGCCGTTGGCGTCAACGATCCCGGCACCCTGTTCTCGATGGGGTTGGCCACGGTTTTCTTGAGGCTCGGCATCGCGAAGGGGGCGTGAGATGGATTTTTCCCAGGCACTGACACAACTAAAGGCCGGCGAGCGATTGCAACGCGCTGGGTGGAATGGCAAGGGGATGTTCCTCTACTTGGTCCGTGGCTCGGAGTTCACGGTGAACCGTGCGCCTCTCCTCGGGATTTACCCTGAAGGCAAGGTCATCAACTATTTGCCGCATATCGACATGCGGACAGCAGATGGCTCGTGCGTGCCTTGGCTCGCATCACAGACCGACTTGCTCGCCAACGATTGGGCCTGTCTAGGGCCGGAGGTGACGACATGACCTTCTTCACGAAGACAGCCATTGCTGCGACGCTGACGCTCGGTCTGTTCCTGCTCTTCACCGCCTGCACGGTGGTGGATAAGGCCCGCGACTTCTCTGGTGAGCAGGTAGCTCGTGCCGTGGAAGTGGAATGCGCGTTGAGCTGGCCCGAGCGGGAGAAGAATCTCGACGCCGTAAACCGCGGGCTTGCCGCGCGCGGGCTTGAGAGCAGGGCGACGGCGTTGGACTGCAATGGGGACGGGAAGCCCGATTTTTGAGTTGGCGGCTGCGGATATACGAGTTCCTGGCCACGCCGGCACATGGTTGGCTTTGGCTGTGCGCCCGGTTGGTCGGTTGGCGTTTCGAATGCGGGCCTGTCTGTCAGCGATGACGATAGCGCACCCGATACCTGATGTGGGCTCTGGCGCTCTCGCTGTGCTGGCTCAACGTCACGGGCGAGATGACCTGCGAGACTTGGCACTACGAGCCCGAGCCGACCATGATGGCGTGTTACGCCCTGGCCGATCAGGAAGAGGCGCGGCTGCGCTCGCAGCGGCCCCGCACCACGGCTGTGGCGAAGCTCTGCAACGAGGTGCGGCCGTGACGGAAGTCGCCGACCAGTGTAACCTGCAGCACGCATCCATGGCTCAGCTCTGTGCTTTGATGGTGGCGGCGAGACGAATCTCGGCAAGGACATCCTCGATCCAGCCGCAAAACAGCCAGCCACCCTCATTTGGCTTGTAGCCGTGAACCTCGCCATCGGCGGTGATGCGATAGCGCTCAAAGCTGTACTGATCGTGCAGCAGGTGCTGTCGGATCGCGGTGCGCTCGGCCTTGGTTACTGTCATTTCTCTCTCCCTGAATGGGCGGCCACAGGCCCTGTTGCGATGACAATAAAATAGGACGAACAGTCCTAGGGTGTCAAGAGAAAAATTCAGCGCGGGCGAGGGTGGTCATAGGGTTAGCGCCGCCGCCGCATACCCAACAAGGCTGCCGATGAAAAAGCCGGCGGCAAATATCAAGTGGCTCTTCATTGTGCTATCCTCTCTCCAGCTCTCGTGGTGGCTCGTGGTCTCGCCATGCCCTGTCGAGACTGAGAAAAAAGCTCGCGGAGACCCCGAACGCTCGCGCGAGACCCTGTGCCGTTTCCTCGGCAAGGATCATGTCGCGCGACGGCGCGTGAATAAGAAGGTCGATATCGAGTTGGTTGACGGCCGGATCGCCGCCCATCCGCGCCGCAAGATCGGCGGTCGTCCAGCCACGCTCGGTTAGTTCATCCGCGATGAACTCTCCGGGGGGGAATGTCTCGGCCACCGTCCGCTCAGTCATGTCCCGTGCTCAGGACCACCAGCCCGACCTCGAGCTGCGTACCGATCTCGCTCACCCCGCGCCGGAAGATCGCCCGGCAATGCTCGTGAGACCCGCGATATCCCAGCCTCTGCCGCGCCCGCATGATCGCCCGCCAGCTCGCCCCGCAGGCCCTGGCGAGGACCACCGCGCGCACGTCCGCATCGAGCGGCAGCAGCCAGCCCAACACCTCGTCGAGCCGGCTGATCTCCTCCGGCGTCGGCAGGGTCCGCACGACCTTGACCGGGGTATACCCGTATGCCGTCCACTCGTCCGGCGCGTCAGGCCACAGCGCCTTGACCTTCGGCGGCAGCTCGCCGCGCGGGATAGGCGTCCGCTTCAACGTGCGCCCGGCCTCTTCCAGCCGGCCCAGCAGTTCGTCAGGTGTCATGCGGGCCCGTTTTCTGTACCACGTCCGTCCTACAGCCCGTTACCAAGCTTGGCATCGGCGACTATGACGGTTTGGAGCCGCTCGACGACTCCGGCATGCCAGTCGCTACAGAATCTGTAGCAGTTTCAGGATCAGGGTTATCAGGTCCATCGTGCGGCGACAAGACGCCCGGCAACGCCCGCCGCTCGGTGAGCCGCTACGAGGACACCGCCAGCGAGGCTGTGCCGTCCGGCGCCGTGCAGCGCCTGCTGGTGCTCGCCGCCACCATGCCGAGCGTGCGCCACAAGCTCGAGCGCTGGCAGGACTCGGAAGCCCTGGCCGCCGATATCGAGGCCGCCGCCAAGGACTGAGCCCGTCATCCCGCCCCCTTCTCGCGCTTGAGGTCGGCCGGCAGCTCCGGCATCACGCCAGAGCACGGCCCAGCTCGCGGCGTTTGCGGTTCGGCTCGTGGGTCAGTATCGCACAGCGCCGCACCAGGGCCGCCGGGGTCGGGCGTTTCTGCTCCGTGTCCCGCCATTCCTCCGCCGCTGCCGCGATCGCCCATTTGGGATAGCTCGCCAGGGCTTGCGCCCAGTCCAGCGCCACCGCTTCGGCGATGTCCTGGCTCATCTCCGGCTGCCAGTAATGGGTCAGCAGTGCTGTCACGCGGAAGATGATCCACTCTGGTGCGGCCCGGTCCAGGCGCCGATCCACCTGCGTCAGTTCCGCTTGCAGCTCCTGCCGGTTGACTTGGGCTTGCAGCGCCCGCGATGACGGTACCGGTTTCTGCGGATTCTTCGCCTCTGCCTCCAGCTCCCTCAGCAGTCTGTCGGTTAAGACGTGCAATGGCTCGCCGTGCGCCTTCTTCCCGGGCCGAGATGCGTTCTTCGCCTGTTCCATTTCCAACCTCAACGTCCTCGTCTGCCCAGCGGGCCTGGTTGAGCCAAACCGGCGGATGGGCGATAAACTGTTTGTCCTTGCCGACCATGGCTGCGGCATAGCGCTGGCAGCCAGCCAGAATCTCGGCAGGGCTCGCCTCCTTCAGCGCCTTTCGGTAAGCCGCCGTCGCCTCGCGCTTCTTCACCTTCCGAGGGTAGGCTTCCCAGAAGCTGGCGAAGTCGTCCGGCCCGCGGTCAACGCTGGTTGACCGTTCTTTTCCCTTCCCTTCCTTTCCCTGTTCCCTTCCCTTCCCTTCCAGGCGGGAGGTCTCCGTGCGTTGCGCGTGAGGGCTCCCTGACTCCTCCCACGCGATTTGTAAGCCGCTGATTTCGCTACCGCTTTTGCGGTTGATGTATTGGTGCTTCGCGAATTTGACGATATGGCCGTAGCATCTGCCGTCTGCCCCCGTGCCGCACCGTATCCAGCCAATCGCGGCCAGCGAATTGAGGCTGTCGTGAACGCTCACGGAGGGCTCACGGAGTGGGATGCACATCGACTGAATGAGCTTGGCGTTGGCATTGAAATAGCCTTCGTCGTCGGCGTAGTTGAGCAATGCGGCGGCCAACAGGTGGGTGGCTTCCGGTAGCGCGCTCAGCTCCTCATGCTGCCAGAACTCGGGCTTTATGGTGCGGATGCGTGCCATCAGCCCACCGTCGCCTTGAGCATTCGCTTGGCGAAACCCACCGGATCCCGCCGCGCCGCCCGTATCGCCGCCACCCGCCACTCCTCGACAACCTCGTCTATGGCCTGCTCGATCGGCGGTGGCAGGTCCTTGAGCCTGTCCGTCAAGATGGCTTCCAGGGCGCTCACCGTGACCGCCAGCACGGCATCATCCGCCATGCGCTGCTCGACACGGTGGCAGCCATGCAGGACGGTCGTGTGGTCCCTGTTGCCGAACTCGCGACCGATCGCCGGCAGGCTCTGGCGCGTCAGCTTCTTGGCCAGAAACATCGCCACTTGCCGCGGCCGGACTATGTGCGCGGCGCGCCTGTCAGAGCACAACTCTCGCAGCGTGAGGCCGAACTCGTCCGCCACGGCATGCTGTATCTCTGCTATGCCGGGGTCGGTCATCTTGTCTGCCCGGCGAGCGTGTTACCACACCCCGCGAAATCCAACGGCAGCGGCGGGTCTTCCTCTGCGACGGCAAGCACGGCAGCTGATCGGCCAGACGCATTACGGCGGCGGATTCCCGTGTCGCGGATGAGGTGTTGCTGCTTGAGCTCGGTGATCCGCGGGCGCATGGCAAGCACGCTCACGCCGAGCTGGGCAGCCACCTCGTCCGCCGTCGCGCCGCCGCCCGCCGCGATCACTTCCAGCGCCTTCCTGCGCAACGTCGGCGCCATATCCGCCACGCTCTCGGCAGCAGCGATGGACGTGTCTACGTCGTAAGCGCCAGGACTGTCGGGATATCCCCTCACGCCGCCACCTTTGCCCGCAGCGGTAGCTCCCACGCCTCCAGCAGCGCTTGCGCGTCGTCTATCGAGCGCGCCACGCCGACACGCGCGCCGGCATGGGTAAGGTGGCGGTGCGTGGCAAGCTGCACGGCGGAAACGCGGCCTTTCGGCGCCTTCACCTCGACGAAATAGGCGCGCTCGTTGTAGACAAATTCGAGGTCCGGCCAGCCGGGCATGGTGCCCAGGCGTTGCATTTTTGCACGCCAGCCGTAGCCGCTCGGGCTCTCGTTTGGCGAGTGCTGGAGCGTCGCCGCCGCCGCGCTCGGCAGCACCATGCGGAGAAAGGTGAGCACGCCCAAATGCACCTGCTCTTCCGTCATGTTTCCTCCTCCACCATGCGCCGCTCCTCGTCGTCGCTCAGCTCCGCCCTGCCCTCGCGCAGCAGCCGCTTGCGCAGCTCGGCAATGGCCAGCTCGTAGCTGGCGCGGGCGTCGGCAAGGGCGTCGTAGGCGGTCACGTCTCTGCCTCGCTCATTTGCTGCGCCGCCCGCAGGAGCACCATGTCGGTGTCTATGTCGCGCGCGGTCTCGTGAGGGCAGCCGGGGACGTTGCACGGCATCGCACGCTGGTGCGGTGCGCCGTTGTAGAGGTTGATCTCGCAGACCCGGCAGCTTCCCGTGATAAGCGGGTGCGTGGCGTCACGGTGGGCTGCGCGAAGGTTGCCGTCGAAATACTCTGCTATCACCCGTCGCACCCAGGCTTGGTGCTTGGCCGGCGTGACGCACTGCGGCGGCTTGGCTAGGCAACGCATCAGGCGCTCAGCGGCTCGGCGCGCAGCACGCTCTCTGGCCAATATCTTCTTGGTCTCGTCGCAGCCGGTTGGCAGCACCTCCGCCGTGTGGCCTGCTGACTCGTATGGAACAGTCATCCCCTCCTCCCATGTGGCCCGGCGGCGTTGAAGACCGCCTCGCCGGTATCGCCGCGGAACTCAGAGTCCTCGCCCAGGCCGAACCCGCGAGACAGGGCGAGCTGCTTTCCCTCGCTGGCTGGCTGGACGATATGGTCAGGGGTGAGGCGGCGGTGCATTAGGTCGCCCTTTTGGCAGAAGTAGCAAATTGCTTAGCCCACGACGGGAAACTGTGCATATCGTGAACCGAAAGGATCTTGCCGCCGCTTTCGGTTTCGCATTCGCGCCGAAGCCATTCGACGGCCCCAGGCTTCGCGCCGACTCCGCCAAGCAGAAATATGACTTCCCGCTCGGGCACGATCAGGGCATTGCGGTGCATGTATGGGAATTTCTCGTCGATCGAGCCAGCCGATTCCTGATACTTGCATTCCACCCGGATTCTCCGGTCCAAGGTTTCTGCAACAATCACGAACTCACTTCGCGCGCCTGCGAACCCATAAATCGACTTATAGGGGACGTTGGTCAGGACGCGGTTTGGCGATATCCAGTCCCTATTGTCTGCGTCAACGCTATAGGGCTGTATAATAAACCCGTGGCTTCGCATGGTCTCAATGACGAAGCGCTCCAATAGCCGCCCCGAACGGTTCGCTTCTGCGCCGGGCGTTGGCAGGCTCATATCAGGTCACCTCTGCCAGCGACTTGTCGAACAGCCATGGCTCGATTTCGTCGCCCCACACCAGCCAGCCGGGCGCTTCACGACGCGCGAACATTTCCAATCGCGGGCCGGGACTGGTTTTCTCGATGATGTGCCGAACTTGGTCAGGCTTCTCACTGTGCTGGCTGCGGTTGCATTCCAACCAACTGCGCTGGCTGCGGTCCTGAAACGGCGCGCTGCCGCGAATGCCCAGCAACAGAAATTCGTGGCTTACCCGCCAATAGTTGCCGATGCCGATGTTGGGCTTGGCCCACACGAAGCAGCTTTTGTATTCGAAGCCCCACGCCTCGATGATGGCTTTGGAATCGAACAAGAACGCATTTGTCGTCCACATGTGCAGGTGTGCATTGTCGGCGGCGACCTCGGCAACAGGCATGGCGACAATCTCGTCAACCGTCATGGTGCGGTAGTGTCGGTCGGTCGCGGCACGAGTGCCTTGGTTGCCGTACTTCCAGGGCGGGTCGGCATAGATGGTGCCGAACTTGTGGCCGCTCTCAACAACACGGGCAAAGTCAGTTTCCGAGCCTTCGACAATTGGCTCAGCAGGTTTGTCGCCGCTCCATTGCCGAAGCGGCGCGACATGCTTCCGCTCCATGTCCGGGCGGATAATCTCGGCTTCTATGCCGTGCGAGAATTGGGCGTCTTCAAGTTGTGTAAGGGCATACAATGTTCCCCAGGAAGGCGGCAAAACGGAAACATGTTTCCGATTTACCAAGCGCGCGTCCTTCACAATCGTCATGAGCATGCGCGCCGTGCGGTCGCCGAACGCCAACTGCTTGTCCACCATGTCGGCAAACTCGCCGTGGGGGAGCGTGCCTTTCGCCTCAAGCAGCCACTCCCCGGTCTGGAATACGGCGTCCAGCGTGTTGCGCCAGGACGCGTTGATACGCTGCGCCCAGTCGGCGGGCGTCTTGTCGCTCGGCTCATAAACCTCGACAGCCGCCATCACGCCGCCTTCCCGGTGGGCTCGGGATACCAGTCAGCCGGGGCAACAGCGCCGTCCGTGGCGTCTTGTATGGCCAACATTATCTCAGGCTTCGGCAGCCGTTGCTTGTTGAGGTAGCGCGTGACCGTAGCCCGCTGCCCGCCCTTGATGTCGGCGTGCCCAGTGTTTTTCCATTCGAGCTTCAGCTCGTAACCATTGATCTCGATCGAGCCGTCCACGTCGCCGAAGTTGATCCGGCGCGGGAAGCACTCCGCGAATACCTCGATCTTGGGGCGACATTTCTTGTTGAAGCAGCCCTGCGTCTGGCAGTCCCAGCGCATTGGGTTGAAGCCGAGCGCGGGCATCAGCGCGGCACCACCGCGACAAAGCCGAATTGCCGGAATACCTCGACAAATTCCGCCAAGTTGCCGCCGAAATACGAGAATGCCTGCCCTTGCGTTGGCGAGGCTTCTTCGTCCTTGGTGTTGTAGAAGCGGATGCGCCCGCGCGTGAAACAGATTGCACTAGCCGCTTCGGCGATGGCATGGAACCATGCGGTGTCGGTGTAGTTATGCGTGAGCAGCACGGCCTCGGTAACACGTCCCGCAGCATGCTCGGCAATGAGCTTGCTCACGAACTCGGCCATGGCGGGCTGGGCATAGGGCGGGTTGAGCCAGACGCGGCCATGCCATTCCTGGCTCAGCGCGTCATCGTCCTTGGTGAAATACCGCTCGGCCTGGATGGTTTGCTGCGCGTGCTCGCTGCTCGCCGCGTCCAGCTCGATGGNGCCGCCGTAGAAGTCGCGCACCGCNTCGATATAGCGGATCGGCGTGTACCATTCGTTCTCGCCCGTACCTGCCGCGCCTTTCTGGTCTGTGGCGCCGCGCTCAAACTCACAAAGCCGCCTCGCCCGCTCCTGAGCAACGGCCAGGGCGGCTTCGAACTTGGCAATATCCTTGAGCCTTTTCCGCCAACGGTAGACAGTATCGCGATCGAGGCCGAGATCGTCGATCTTTGGCAAAACGTCGTCGGTCTGCGACGTTTCTTCGGGCGGGCGACCACGCTTGTCTCCCAAGCCATCCCACCACATGACGAAGCGGCGCTGCTCTCCGAGCTTGGCCTCAATAGCCTCAAAGAGAGCGACAATATCTTTGGCGCGGGCGAAGTGCTTCTCGGCAGCTTCGGCGACGGCAATAGCCTTCAACCCGTCCTCTGGGCTGTAGTCCGTGAGGGCGCCGTCTTCGCGCGCTGCCAGCTCCCCCATCACGCCGCCTCTGTGGTGGGCTCGGTGTCGCAGGGTGGCTCCACTGCAACGGCGAAGTCGTTGGGTCGCACTTCGCCGCCCGTCACCTCTTCAATGGCCAGCATGGTTGACCAGTCCGGCCGGTTGATGCCGCGAGCTATCCGGCTCACGGTCGCCGCCGTCTTGTCAATGCGTTGTGCGAACGCCTCTAGCGTCAGCCCTTCGCGGCTCATGTAGTCGGCAAGCTGCATGTCTCAGTCTTACACCCGATGCAAGACGAGCGTCAAGCGTGTTTGCACTAGGTGCCGTGGACAATGCCGGCTGGGCTGGCAATGCTGCGGTGTGAGTGGAATAAAGTACCTGAAGGCGTGGCGGGAGTATCGGGGGTATACCCAAGAACGCTTGGCTGAAAGGGTTGAGCCACGCGCCGAGGGCGAGCCCCTCAGCGGTGCCACAATTTCTCGCTATGAGCGCGGCAAGCAAAACTATAGGCAAGAGACGCTTGAAGCCCTGGCGGTGGCCCTGGACTGCACCGTGGTCGAGCTGTTGAGCCGCCCCCCAGCCGAGCGAGAATTTTGGGAAATTATTGACAACACAAGAACGGGCGAGCGCTCGCGCTTGACCACAATCATCAAAGCGCTGACTGACGCCGCATAAGCCGGCGGCCCCCCCCGCAACACCAGGCCGGGGAGGCGTCTTGCACTCCATGCAAATATTCGTTGACACTAACTTACACCGGGTGTAAACAGACCTCACCGACAGCAGCTTCCCTCCCAAGGCTGCTGAACGAGGCGGCGGCGGGTTTTCTGACCCTCCCCAGAATCGGGCAGCCCGGCGCCGCCTAACAAGAGGGTGAGGCATGACCAGCTACAGCGATCTTGAGCGCCGCTACGACGGGCCGATCCCCGAGGCCGAGCTGGCAGCCATCCGCTACGGCAGAAACCCGGTGCAGAGCATCAAGTCGAAGATCGTCATGTGGCAGCGCACCCGCGCCCACCTCCAGCACCACCTGGACGCCTTTGCCCTGACCGACCGCGACATTGCCCTGTACGCGCAACAGATCGCCGATATCGACCAGCACCTCGGGCACCTCGCCGAAGACCTCGCCGCGCTCGAAGCGCCGGGATTGGCAGCGGAATAGGAGCACATTATGGATGCAGACCGCCTCAAGGAAATTCTCGCGCTGCACAGCAAGTGGCGCGCAGGCGACAAGAACGCCAAGCGTGCCGACCTGCGCGGGGCCGACCTACGCGGGGCCTACCTAGGCGGTGCCAACCTGCGCGGTGCCGACCTGGGCGGCGCCGACCTGCGCGGGGCCTACCTAGGCGGCGCCGACCTACGTGGCGCCGACCTACGCGGGGCCTACCTAGGCGGCGCCAACCTCGGCGATGCGGTCCTGGGCGGCGCCGACCTGCGCGGGGCCGACCTGCGCGGGGCCTACCTAGGCGGCGCCAAAGGCATCCTCATCGCCGGCCCGGCCAATGGCTGGCTGTTCCATGCCGTTCGTTGGAAAGACGGCCCGCGCTTTGCCGCAAGCTGTCGTTGGTTCGGCATTGCCGAGGCGCGCGCGCATTGGGCGCAAGACAAGGGCCGCGACGGGCACAACGCCATTGCCCTAGCCACGGTCGAGGCCCTGCTTGCCATGGCACGGGCGCAGGGCTGGGAAATGCCGGCCGAAACAGTGGCGGCGGAATAGGAGACACCCATGGACGACTACAGCAAATTCATGGCCACGTTGCAGGCCCTGCGCGCGATCGACAAGGCCGCCTTCTTGCGCGCCCTCGGCCCGCAGCATGCAGCCTTGGAGTGGTCGCGCTTCCAGGCAGAGCCGGCCCGCTGGCTCGCCGCCGTGCCCCTGCACATGTCCCGCGCGGTCTGGGCCGAGGTTGTCCAGGCAACCACAGAGCCGGAGCCGGCGTGAGCGATGTGGTGGATGGTACCGATGGAAAAAATTAGGCCGCCAGTGACCGCGGCGGTAGACCTCCGCGACTACTTCGCGGCAGCGGCGTTGCAGGGGCTCATGTCAACAGCAATAGACGATGATGTGATCCCTGCGATGGCCCCAACGTGGGCCTACAGGGCCTACGCATTAGCCGACGCCATGCTGGCAGCCCGCACCCAGGAGAAGGAGGAGACGTGATGGATAGCGACACCCGCCGTCTCGATGACGAGCTGAGCAAATACAACGCGGTCAAGGAAATGCTCGCAGGCGAAGACCTCGACGAGCAGACCCTGCTGGACACGCTCGAGGGCGAGACCACCCTGCACGAATGTTTGCTGGCCATCGACGAGTCGATCCTGGCGGACGAGGCGCAGGTGCGCGGCTTGCAGTCCATCATCGACGACATGCTCGTCCGGCTTGAACGCTTCAAGAAGTCTCGTGGCCGCAAGCGCGCCGTCATCGAGGCCGCCATGCTCACCGCCGATCTGAAGACGCTCAAGCTGCCGACAGCCACGCTCACCGTGAAGCCGACGCCGCGCAAGCCCGTCATCGAGGACGAGGCCGCGATTCCGGCCGCCTATTGGAAGGCGCAGAACCCCAAGCTCGACCGCAAGGCGCTCGCCGACGCGCTCAAGGCCGGCGAGGCCATCCCCGGCGCCACGCTCGACAACGGCGGCGTCACGCTGTCGGTCAGGAGGAAGTAATGAACCAGCTCGCCACGGTCAGCCAAGGCCACTTGCCGGCCTACAACAAGCCGCAGCTCGCGCTGATCCGCAACACCATCGCCAAGGATTGCAACGATCAGGAGTTCAACCTGTTCATCGAGATGGCGAAGCGCACCGGCCTCGACCCGATCCGCCGCCAGATATACGGCATTGTCACGAACAAGAAAAACCGCGAGAAGCGCCAGCTCGTCGTCGTCACCGGCATCGACGGCTACCGCGCCATCGCCAACCGTTGCCAGGACTACCGCCCGGACGAGGACGAGCCGGTCATCCATCGCCACAAGACGCTGAAAGACCCCGACACGAACCCGCTCGGCATCAGCCGCGCCGTCGTCACGGTCTACAAGCACGCCCATGGCGGCTGGCACCCGGTCAAGGGCGTCGCCTATTGGGAAGAGTTCGCGCCCATCAAGGAGATATGGGAGAACAACGAGCCCAGCGGCAAATTCCAGCTCGACCCCTACAAGCGCAACTGGCGCACCATGGGCCGCCTGATGATCGCCAAGTGCGCGGAAGCCCAGGCGCTCAGGAAGGGCTGGCCGGAAGAGTTCTCCGGCATCTACGCGGCCGAGGAAATGGANTCCNTCACGACGGACGAGGCCAACGCCTCCGAGATCGTCGAGGCCCACGAGGCGGAACAGCGCCTCGCCCTGGTCAACGCCATCGACTCCATCACCATGCTCTGGGCTGCCGGCGAGGCGCTGGAACAGGTGCCGCTCGGCAAGATGGCCGACCGATGCATGGCGTTCCTCAAGGAAGCCGAGAGTGCCGTCCAGATCGAAGCGTGGCGGGACCAGAACAAGGCCGCCTTGCAGGAGTTCTGGGCTCGCCAGAAAGCCGACGCCCTCGAAGTGAAGGCCGCCATGGAGCGCCGCATCGAGGGTCTGAGCAAGCCTGAACCCGAGCCCGAGCCCGAAGCCGACCAGCCGAGGGCCGCGTGATGTCGCACGACAGAAATAACGCCAGCGACATGCTGGACATTGCCGAGCCGAAGCAAGAGCACTGCCGCTGCGGCTGGCCCGACATGCCCGGTCAGTGCCCCGGATGGCGCAACTGCCCGACCTGTGAGGAGGATGAAAATGACCCGGCGTGAATTTCATAATGGCTTGCGCGTGCTGATGAATATCGACAAGTGGGAGCTTGAGGTGACGCTCGGTGGCGAGGTGAGCACGCCCATGTGGGAGCGCTTTCGCGACAACCCCTGGCAATGGTTCATCAAAGCGCCCGACAGCCAGGCCGAGGCGGTGTTCAAGGTCGTCGAGGCGCGTAACGTCGCGGCCAAGCTCACCGTGAATACTTGCGCGCGCTGCGGCGGCGCCATCGACCCGCACAACAGCTATGGCAATGCCGGCAAGCGCTACTGCTCGCGGGAGTGCGTGCGCACCAGCTTCGCGGGCGGCCCTGACACCCTCGAAACACTGCACGACTGCGAAGAGTACTTCGACCAGCGCATGGATACCGAGGACGGGCCAAACGGCGGCGTCTATCCCAACGCCGAAATGAGGCTGCTGACAGGCGTGCAGGCAGCCATAGCACAACTTGAGAAGGAGGGCGCGTGATGGCTGAGCATACGCCTGGGCCTTGGGGTTGGGGTGTCAACCCAAGACCTAACCCAGACCATTCTAACCACTTGGTGGTGCGCCCTGCCGGCGAGTTTCCGCACGGTGAATGGGTGGCGGATGTCGGGCGCCTTTATGACCCACAGGCAGAGGCAAACGCCCGCCTGATAGCCGGCGCACCGTTGATGCTGGAAGCACTGCGGCGCATTGGATATGAGCCCGCACCCGCCGAAGCCAGCGTGGCCTTGGCCCATATGCGCGACATCGCCCGCGCCGCCATAGCACAGCTTGAGAAGGAGGGCGCGTGAGCCCATACCTCATCGAAGGCCCGGCGGTCATCTCGTTTAGCGGCGGGCGCACGTCAGGCTACATGCTGAAACACATACTCGACGCGCACGATGGTGCGCTGCCGGAGGATGTCGAGGTCGTCTTCGCCAACACAGGCAAGGAGCGCCCGGAGACGCTGGACTTCGTGCGTGACTGTGAACAGAACTGGAACCTGTCAATCGTCGGCGTTGAATACGCCGTCAAAGGGCGGAGTCACGCGTTCAAGGAAGTGAACCACCGCACCGCGAGCCGAAACGGCGGGCCGTTCGACCTTATGATCGAGAAGAAAAAGATATTACCCAACCCGACGCAGCGCTTCTGCACCACCGAACTCAAGATCAAACCCATGCAGCGGTTGGCCAAGGCGCGAGGGTGGAAGCACTTCACCAATGTCATCGGGCTGCGCGCCGACGAGCCGCGTCGCGTGGCGCGTGCCAGGCAGCGCGGTGAAAGCGGCAAGGATGATTGGGACGTGGCCACGCCTTTAGCTGTAGCCGGCGTATCAAAACACGTCGTCAAGACGTGGTGGGGCGAACGCAACTTTAATCTCAACTTGCCCGACATCGGCGGCGTCACGCCAGCCGGGAATTGCGACTTGTGCTTTCTCAAGACGGCGGCGAACCTTAGCGGGCTGATGCGTGACTACCCTGGCTCGTCGGCATGGTGGATGGAGAAAGAACAGGCACTAGAACCTACCCGAGGGCGCGCAGGGCTGTTCCGCGCAGACCGGCCTTCATACGCCGCTCTACAAGACGCCGTGGACCGGCAAGAGGATTTTGATTTCGGCGACGCCGACGCGCTCGGCGACTGTTTCTGTCATGACTAAAAGGAGGCCGCGTAATGGCTGGTAGTGTCAACAAAGTGATATTAGTGGGCAACCTCGGTCGAGACCCCGAGGTGCGCTCAATGTCCAACGGTGGCAAGGTCGTCAACCTGTCCGTGGCAACGTCCGAGTCGTGGAAGGACAAGCAGAGCGGTGAGCGCCGCGAGAAGAGCGAGTGGCACCGTGTTGTGATATTCAACGAGCACCTGGCCGAGGTCGCCGAGAAGTACATCCGCAAGGGCTCGAAGGTCTACATCGAAGGCCAGCTCCAGACCCGCAAATGGACCGACAAGTCCGGCACCGACAAGTACTCGACCGAGGTCGTGCTCCAGCGCTTCCGCGGCGAGCTGCAAATGCTCGACAGCAAGGGCGAGGGCGGGCAGGCACAAGACCCGCAGGCGCCGCTCGGCAATGAGGCGACGGCAACGCTCGACGACGAGATTCCGTTTTAGCCATGACCCTCCCCGCCCGCATAAAGAAACCGCGCAAGAAGGACGACCGGAAATGGCCGGCGCATCTGCGCTTTGTGCGCACGCGCCATTGCATCGTGCCGGGCTGCAAGGAAACGCCCGTGCAAGCCTGCCATGTGCGGATCGGCACTGACGGCAGCCTGTCGCGCAAGCCCCACGACGGCTTCACGGTGAGCATGTGCGAGACACACCACGAGGAGCAGCACCATGGGGAGCGAAGCTTCGCCGAGAGATACGGGCTCGATATGTACGACCTGGCGCTTGAGTTTGCCCGCAAGTCACCTGTGCCGGAAGTGCGCAAGTGGGTAACGGGGGCGTTTTGAATGCCTGACCTGCTCATACGCAGCGAGGCCGGGCGCGAGAAGGCGCTCAGGATGCTGTCATGTATGACCCTCGACGGCAAGGCGTGGGCGTTCTCGCTCAAGCGCAAGCCGCGCAAGCGCTCGCTACAGCAGAACGCGTTGTACCACAAATGGGCCGGCATCATCGCCGCCGATCTCGGCAACAGCCATGATGAGATGACGACCATCCTGCGGCAGAAGTTCCTGGCGCCGAAGGTGATCGAGATCTACGGCGAGGTCTACGAGGTCTGGCCCTCCACCACGACGCTTAGCGTAGCAGAAATGTCCGACTACATGGACAAGATTCAGGCTTGGGCGGCGACCGATCTTGGCGTGCATTTGCACATACCCGAGGAACAGCATTTGGAGGCGAGATAATGGGCGACAAGACCACGATCACCGCCTACCGCAAGGCAATGGGTGAAACGGGCTTTGTGGTGGTAGCACGCGACCCGCCCGATTACGCCATCAATGCCGGCGTGGCCAGGGACATGTTGTGCAGCGACAACGGCTGCTCTGATCGAGTGCGGCACGTCTGGAACGAGATCATAGGCGTACTGGACCGCGGTGAGGACGGGCCTGTGCCACCACGCGCCGTAAATGCACCGGAGGCGCAGACGGAAGAGGACGCCCTGCGCCGCTTCGTNCGGGAATCCAACTGGATCGAAGGCATCAGGCGCGAGCCGAGCCTCAAGGAGATCGCCATCACGCGTGAGTTTCTGAATCTCGACTTCATCGCGGTTCGCCACGTCGTCGATCTCGTCAAGGTCTACCAGCCCGCTGCGATGCTGCGGTCAGAGCCCGGCTTGGATGTCCTCGACATCGTTCGTTTCGGCAGCCACGTCGCGCCGCCCGGCGGGCCGGAGATCGCCGAGGCGCTGGCGGATATTCTGCGCAAGGCGCAACGCCCGAACGCCTCGTTTTATATCACCCACCACAACTACGAGCGGCTTCACCCCTTCAACGACGGCAACGNCCGCTCGGGCCGGGCCTTGTGGCTGTGGCAGTTCTGGCGCCAGCACGGCTTCGTGCCCGAGAGCTTCTTGCGACAGTTTTATTATCAGGCATTGGAGGCCTGACATGCCCTGCCGCCTCCAGCTCAGCCGCAAGAAGGGCTGGCGCCTGCCGGCCAATGGCAGGAGCGTGGCGCGGCCGACTCTGTACGGCAATCCGTGGGCTGTTGGCGATCCGGGCACTGTCCGCATGAGCCATGACAAGGACAGCATCATCTCACGATTGGCAACCGCCATGACCGCCGAAGATGTTGTGACGCGATATGCCTGCTGGATAGCGAAGCTGACATATCCAGAAAGACTTGGCCAACTAAGCGGCCTCGATATCGAGCCAAGCGGAGAATGGCTCGACCACCTGCTGGCGGCATTGCCCGACCTCCGCGGCCTAGACCTCGCCTGTTTCTGCCCGCTCTGCGACCGGCACCGTGATGGCAAGCCGTTCGGTGAGGTGTGCAACGACTGCGCGCCTTGCCACAGCGATCCGTTGGGGGAGCTGGCCAATGGTTGAACCCAAGCGCATCTCGTTGAAGCGAGGGCGATTACCGGCCGGCGCAATCTACGTCGGCCCAGGCTCGCCATATGCCAACCCCTATGCGACCGCGCTGTCGGTGCATTCACGGTGGTTTGGCAAGGTGCGGACACCGCAAACCGCCGCTGAGGCTGTTGACCTCTGCAAAAAAGAGCTGGTCCAAACGCTGCTAGAGAACGAGCGGAGCATCGATATTCTCTTAAGGCTGCGCGGACTCGACCTCGCCTGCTGGTGCCACCTCTGCGATGTCCACAAGGCCGGCAAGCCGTTCTTCGAGGTGTGCCCCGACTGCGCGCCCTGCCACGCCGACGTATTGCTGGAGCTGGCCAATGCCTGACTGGACACCCCCGAAAGAGATCTGGCTGGAGCCGTGGTGCCGCACCTCGTTGCAGAGCTTCGCCACAGCCGTGGTGCGGGGCCGCTGCGAGCGCAGCCGCGCCTCTTCCTGATCGGCCAGGGCGTAACACGCCATCATGGTCGGCTCGGGCTCGTAGTGCCAAGTCTCGCAGGTCATCTCGCCCGTGACGTTGAGCCAGCACAGCGAGAGCGCCAGAGCCCACATCAGGTATCGGGTGCGCTATCGTCATCGCTGACAGGCCCGCATTCGAAACGCCAACCGACCAACCGGGCGCACAGCCAAAGCCAACCATGTGCCGGCGTGGCCAGGAACTCGTATATCCGCAGCCGCCAACTCAAAAATCGGGCTTCCCGTCCCCATTGCAGTCCAACGCCGTCGCCCTGCTCTCAAGCCCGCGCGCGGCAAGCCCGCGGTTTACGGCGTCGAGATTCTTCTCCCGCTCGGGCCAGCTCAACGCGCATTCCACTTCCACGGCACGAGCTACCTGCTCACCAGAGAAGTCGCGGGCCTTATCCACCACCGTGCAGGCGGTGAAGAGCAGGAACAGACCGAGCGTCAGCGTCGCAGCAATGGCTGTCTTCGTGAAGAAGGTCATGTCGTCACCTCCGGCCCTAGACAGGCCCAATCGTTGGCGAGCAAGTCGGTCTGTGATGCGAGCCAAGGCACGCACGAGCCATCTGCTGTCCGCATGTCGATATGCGGCAAATAGTTGATGACCTTGCCTTCAGGGTAAATCCCGAGGAGAGGCGCACGGTTCACCGTGAACTCCGAGCCACGGACCAAGTAGAGGAACATCCCCTTGCCATTCCACCCAGCGCGTTGCAATCGCTCGCCGGCCTTTAGTTGTGTCAGTGCCTGGGAAAAATCCATCTCACGCCCCCTTCGCGATGCCGAGCCTCAAGAAAACCGTGGCCAACCCCATCGAGAACAGGGTGCCGGGATCGTTGACGCCAACGGCCGCGCCGATCTCCGGCTGCCACATACTGAGGGCAGACGCGACGACCATCGCGGCGCCGGCCCAGATGCTTTTAGACTTGTGCATGGTGTCGTCCTTCCACTTGATTGTCATGCTGTCACCTCCCAGAGCACCTTCGGCTCAGTCGGGTGTGTCGCGGGTTGGCGCTTGCGACTGGGCCGCGACCATTGCCCGCCGCCTCTTTCGCCCAGGCTTTTCCAGCCACAAGCGCGCAGGCTTGCGCCGCCTTCCGATGGCAGCGTGTACGTGCCGAGCCGTCGGTAGCCGAGTGCGAATGTCGCCCGTCGTGCCGCGCCGTAGAGAAACGAGCACGCGTTGTGCGTGCCGTCCGTGCAAAGCCGCGTGACTTCCAGCGTTTCGCCGTCATCGCGCATACGAGCCACCGAGCGGCCAACTATGGCGACGCCGACAACCGTGTCGCCCAAGGTCGCGGCAAGCGAAAACTTATGGCCGACAACGGGCTTGTGGTGGCGGTGGTGGCGCTCGACGAAAGCGTTCGCGTCCTTGAGCGATATCGGGCGCAGTGCCAGGCTCATGTCGTGCGGTAAAGCGCGGCGATGCGCGTCGCCCGGCCCTTCACTTGCCGCGCCCACTTGCTGTCGAGCGCCTCGTCGGCGGCGGTGTGAAACTGCCGGGCCTCCA
>NZAS01000028.1 GCA_002686195.1 Candidatus Pacearchaeota archaeon
CAACTTCACATTTACCTATATCGGTAGAACAAAAAGAAAATTATCAAAAATTATAAAACCTCTTTATGGAAAAGAGCTCGCAGATGAATTAGGTAAATACGATATATATGTTTCTGGCAGTAAAAATGATCCAGGTCCTAATCATGTGCTACAAAGTTTAGCTTGTAAACTACCTACATATGTAGCGCATGACTCAGGTGGTGCAAGAGAATTTGCTGGCGATGATCACATATTCAGCTCGTTTAAAGAACTTGAATATATTCTACTTAGTAAACACTTTAAACAAAATAATGCAATAAAACTTCAATCATGGGAAGAATGTATTACTAAGTATATTGAAATAATGGAGAGTCTCATTGAAAACAATTAAATTTATTTTAACTCGAATGAACTTTCTATATTCATTTATTCCATTAGCAAAGTTTTTACAAAATACTGGGTATGATATAAAAATAATTACATCAATGAAATTAGTTGCAAATGATCGAAAACCAAATTCATTATCATGGAAACAAAATATAGAAGAAGCAATTACTATATGTAACAAAGTAAATATCAATTATGTAATTAATGATCTTGAATTATTTGAAATTGCCGCTAACACAGATATCCTGTTTACAATAGAAGGACATGGAATACAAAATAGTGAAAAATTGGATAGTTACGTAATTGCAATTCAAAACTTTAATGACTTCACTATACGAATTATCAATAAAGACTCAAAACATATATACGAAAATATTGATGCGATATGGGCATATAATGAGAACTATAAAATACTTGCACAGAAGCTTGGATTTTCTGGAGATGTATTTGTAGATATATTACCTGGTTATTGGCACTATAAAAATAAAAAACAACAAGCACTCAAAAAGAAATATAATCTTGGAACACATACAAAAATAGCAACATGTTATTTACCACGTTCAACAACTGTTCATCAAAAAGAAACACACTTACGAGACTTTGAATGGAATACAGGTAATCCTAAGCATGATTTAAATCATGCTTTATCTTTTGCCAAGCGCTTAACAAACGAAGGATACAAAATATTTTTAAAGCAACGATCTAAAAATAGAAATCCAGAACTTAAGCATATGCAAAACTATATAGAAGATATACAAGCATTTCCGTATACAAGTATGGAAATGGCATTTATATCAGATCTATCATATGGTTATATGTCTGCCGCTGTTATGGATTCAGCAATATTTAATATGCCATACATTAACTTTGAAAAGTATGAATATCCACCAGAAACTATATCATTATACACACAACACTATTCAAAAAATACAATTATTGGAGCATCAATCGAAATACCGATTGAAAAGATTGTACTTCCAATAAAAGACAAAAATAATAATAGATTAAGGCAAAATGTTAATAAAGCACAACGGAGTTTAGTTGAGTTTATCGAAAAAAAGTGTTGAATTTCATATTTTTGAAACAGCATTAAAATCATATCCTGACAAAATAAAAAATAAGTATTTAGAAACACTTAAAAACAGAAGCACTATTGATATGCTTGGTAAAGCATATAAAGGAAAAACTTTATCAAATGAAGAGATATTAAGTTATTATACAACACTACCTAATAGTGATTTGTTTTTTGCAGCATACGATAAAGATAAAAAAGAATATGTTGGCACTTGTCGCTTAATGAAGATAAACACAAAAGAAAAATCTGCAGAATTGGGTTATATAACGTTTTTATCAAATAGAGGTAGTGGATATGGCAAAGCCATTTTAGAAGCGGCAAAACAATATGTATTCGAAGTATTATCATTTGTTAAACTTTCTGCAACAACTTATGAAATAAATGTAGCATCATGCAAATGTTTTGAACATACACAATTCAAAAAGATTAAAATTGAAAATGAGCTTGTATATTACGTAGCAATGAGGGATAATGAATAAAAGAACTTTTATAGTTATTGGTTTAGGATCAATGGGTACTAGAAGAGTTAACCATTGTTTGACACTTGGGTATAATGTATTAGGTTTTGATTTAAGAAATGACAGAATGCAAGAAGCATCAAAGACATTTAATATCGAAACATTTGGTTCATTTCTAGACTTAGAAAAATATATCAAACAAAATAATATTGATGGTATATTCATATGCACACCCCCAGCGGAACACTTTAGATATATTCATTATTGCTATAGAAATGGAATTAATTTTATGGTTGAACAACCTATTGTGCATACCAAAGCTCAGTTAGAGCTAATTAAATCGCTCAGAAAAAATCAATTATCAGCAACATTAGCACATATTAGTTGTAACATGTCATTTTCTGATATGGTTTGTACATTATTTAAAAACATTAACACAAGAGTTATAGATAAACCTCTAGCTGTTTTAGTTGAATGTGCAGAATATTTACCTAATTGGCACCCATATGAGCCTATGAATGATTACTATCCTTCTAGCGTTAATATGGGTGGTGGGCTTGATGTCATATGTGATCTAGACTGGTTGTGTCATTTATTTGGAGAAATAGAAAGTAGTACTGCAATATGTAATAAGCTATCAGATTTAGATATAGATACTAATGATATAGCACAATATATCTTTAAATTCAAAGATGGCCCTCAAGTCTTTATACATGAAGACACTCTTCAACAAAAACCAATACGGACAGCTAAGTTAATTAGCCAGCGTCAAATAGTCATGTGTGATTTCATTAAAAGTAAAATTACATTAGTAGACGACAATAAAAATATTATCGATATTCCTATCCAAAAATCTAAACATTTTATGCCTATAGATGCTAGATCAAAATCATTAGGATTTAAAAATCATAGAAATTGGTCATGGATAGAAACTTGTTACCTAGCAGATACAATGCATTTTATTAATATTATTAATACTAGTGATGTTTATTTATCAAATAAATCACTTAAAAGAGGTTTAACTAATTTAAAGCATGTATTAGAGAGTACAAATGTTTAAATTACATAAAAATAAAACACTCCTTATAACTGGTGGAACAGGAACATATGGCAAAACATGCATAGAATATCTGCTTAATAATGAAATGTTCCAAAAAATCATTGTGTTTAGTAGAGATGAATATAAGCAACACTGGTTAAAGAAATCTTTAAATAAGAAATATGGTAAAAGTGCGCAAAGAATGCGATTCTTAATTGGTGATATCCGTGATAAGCAACGATTATTAACTGCACTAAAAAATGTTAACTATATTATACATGCGGCAGCAATGAAGCAAGTTCCAGCATGTGAGATAAATCCAGAAGAATGCATAAAGACTAATATTAATGGAACAATAAATGTTGTTGAATGTGCAGTAGAGAATAATGTTGAGCGTGTATTATTTCTAAGCACTGATAAAGCGGTTGAGCCAATTAATTTATATGGTTCATGCAAAATGTCAGCTGAAAAATTTACAATCTTTGCGAATCTATATTCAAAGAAAACAAAATTAGCATGTATACGTTACGGAAATGTAACTGGAAGTAGGGGTTCAGTCATCGAGCTATTTTTACACCAAAAAGAAACTGGTAAATTTTCAATTACAGATAAGCGAATGACAAGATTCTTTTTACAACCCGAAAATGCGGTTGAATTGAGTTTATTTGCATTAGAAAATATGTATGGTGGAGAAATATTTGTGCCAAACATGAAATCATGCTTCATAACAGATATAGTAATGGCTGTTGCTAATACTGGTGAACCTGCAAAAGCAAATGTAATTGGTATTAGACCAGGTGAAAAGCTCCATGAAATTCTTGTGAACCAATCTGAGCAGTATAGACTCTATAAAGTCACAGATAAATGGAATGCTATCTTACCTGAATCAACACCTTGGGATAATTTTTTGTATAAATACTATGATGATACTCATAAAAAATATGACCCTATCGAAGTCAAAGACAAATTTTGCTCATTAACTACAGATCGTTTCGATTTTAATGAGCTTCTTGAACTTGTAGAACAAGAAAGAATAAGAATTAATAATGAATGATACATGTATAATAGTTCAAGCAAGATTAAACTCTTCGAGGTTTCCAAACAAAATACTATCACGAGTATATACAGATAAGCTAGCGTTGGAAATTGTATTAAATGCTTGTTCAAGTGTTGAAAGAACAGATTTAATTTTAGCAATTCCAATCGATGAATACGATTTTTTCGATGAATCTTTTGATTGTAAAAAATACAACATGACAATACATGGCGGGTCAGAGTTAAATGTTCTTAAGAGATTCTTTAGTGCAGTACGGGGTGAGCAATACAAAACAATTGTTAGAATATCTTCTGATTGTGTTCTATTACGACCAGAAATTATACAAAATACTATAGAGTTCTATAAAAATAATGAATGTGATTACTGTAGCAATACAACAATCAATCGTGCACTATCAGAAGAAATATATGATGATTATTCGAGTGAGTCACTTCTGTTTGATGGTGTTAATGTAGAAGTTTTTTCACATGATGCATTAATAAAAGCTCATAAAAATGCAGAAAGTGATTACGATAGAGAGCATGTAACACCATGGATAAAGAGAAATTTAAATTGCAAGCTTTGTGATACTGGTGTTCTACGTATTAATGGTAAATTATCACTAGATGAAAAATCAGATTTGAAAAAAATTAACATGATATTAGAATTATATGATAATGAGCTAGTACAATTTAGCAAATTATGAAAATAGCATTAGTAGGATGTGGTAGCATAGGTATGCGCCACCACAAAATATTATCTAAAATCATTGACGATCCAATCTTCACAATGTGTGATATACGTGATGGTTATGTTAATGTTGATGATGTTAAAGATGAAGAGTTTGATATTGTCTGTGTTTGCACACACTCATCAAACCATATTGAAGTAGCATCAAAATTCAAAAATAGTAAATCATTCTTTATAGAGAAACCACTAGATGCAAATATTGAAATAATAGAGAAAAATCTAAATTTCTTCAGAACAAAGAAAACAATGGTTGCATGTAATTTATTTTTTTCTAAACACATGAATGAAATTAAAAAACATCTGCCTAATGTATTGTTTGCAACAATAAAGTATCACTCGTTTTTACCTAAATGGCGTGATAATTATTATGATCTATATTCATGCTTTAAATCACTAGGTGGTGGAATATTATTCGACGATATACACGAAGTACAGTATCCAATACAAATATTAGGTCATCCAAATAAAATTACATTGCTAAAAAGGCGCTTAGCAGAGTATACACATGACACAGAAGATTATTGCGTGATAATCTTACATTATGATGATAAGATTATTAATATTGAAATGTCTTATCTTTGTAATGATAAGCAAAGAACATGTGATATGACCCTTAGAAACGGATCAAGAATTATCATAGACTTCCAAGGAAATGAAGAACTTCCAAATATGTCAACAGTATCAGATCTAGATAAAGCTTATGAAAAGCAATGGAAATACTTTCTCAACACTAGTAAACCACTAAATAATTATAATGATGCATACAAATTATTAAAAGCTTTACATGATGCAGAAATTGAAGAAGTTACTAACAAATGAAATACTTTTACGAGCGCTTTGATGGTGATACATGTACTGATCCACTTCTACAAAAAATTACAACACAAACATCAATAAGCCAATTCACACCTCGTAATAAAGGTTTAAAATTCTTAATCATTAATCCACCAATTAGAGAATGGTCATATCCTAATATTGTACCAATTGGGCATTGTTATATAGCATCATCAGTAATAGTTGATGGACACAGAGTAGATGTTTTAGATTTAAATGCAGAACGTAAAGAACCAGTATATGATTTAAGTATATTTAACTCATGGGTCAAAACACGTATTAGAGAAAAACTTAACGAATCTAAACCTGATATTATCGGTATCGGTGGTATTGTAACACAGTACACACATATTAAAGAATTAACGACATTATGTAAAGATATAAATCCTGATATACCTATCATTTTGGGTGGTGGAATAGCAAGTTGCATGCCTAATTTTATGATGAAATATTTACCTGTTGATATCGTCGCAACAGAAGAATGTGAAGTAACTATTTCCGAAGTACTTTATAGAATTGAACTTAAATATTCATTACGTGGAGTTAAAGGCATATTATATCGTGAGAAAGATGAAATTGTTAATAATGGAAAACGCAAAATAATTAAGAGTTTCGAAAATGGTTTGGATTGCTTGAATTGGCCAGCGAGATCTTATTGGGATGTAGAAGATATTTATAAAAAAAATCCAATTGGTCATTTAAACTGGGAGTCTAAATGGAAAGGAGGAAAACCACAAGAGAAGAACAAATATTGTTTAAGCATGCTTGCAAGTAGAGGGTGCCCATATTCATGTGATTATTGTTATGTTACTTATCTTGGTGATGCGTACAGATTGCGATCACCTAAAGATATAGTGGATGAGATGGAATATATTAAAAATAAATATGATTTATCTTATATACACTTTTTAGATGATTTATTTATGGCAAATTATAAATGGTCGCTATCTTTTTTTAAAGAATTAAGGAATAGACGCAAAAAGACAGGTTTCGAAATTATGTGGGGCGCTACATGCAGAACGAATATTATTGCTGACGATATAATTCGTGCACAAAAGCAAAATAGAGATAACTTATTAAAGCAAGGTTATGACGTTGGTTTACGTCAAGCATGCTTTGGTATAGAAAGCGCTAGTCCAACAATATTAAAAAACATTGATAAAAGTGGACAAACACTCAAAAAGATTGCCATGGCTGCTCACGAAACAAAGAGAGTTTTGGGCTATATTGATCCATCATTCATGATTGGTTCACCTGGTGAAACAGAGCAAACAATTAGAGAAACTGTCACATTTTGTAAGAAACACGATATTGACGTTGAAACAATTTTCTATACAACGGCATTCCCTGGAACACCATTTTGGAATTTAGCTTTAGATAAAGGATTAATAGGGAAAGCCGTTAAAGGTTATAATTGTAAAGCAACTGATGATATAGTAGAACAGTACCTCATGCGTTTNGGTGAAAATTCTGANGCNGTTCGAACTAATTTCTCAGATGAATTGTCTGATAGAGAATTAATAGACTTAGGGAATTGGGCGACTGAAGAGTTAGGTTCAAAGAATAGAAGACACCCACATACAGGTGAAATACAAATGAAAGCTGTTGGTGCGGCAAAGGCAGATTTATGATGGAAATTACTGAAACCACAAAGCGGTTTGTTGAAGAAAATTTATGGAAACGTGCATTAGACTTAATGCCCAGAGGAACTCAAACAATGAGTAAATGCCCAGATCAATTTGTTGATGGTGTTTACCCAAAATTCGCACTTGCGGCAGAAGGTGCATATATAAGTTGCTTCACGGACATGTATGAAATAAGTAAAAGCTATCTAGACTACATGTGTGCACTCGGACCAATAATACTAGGTTATAATAACGAATCTGTTAACTACTCAGTTAGAAAACAACTTGAAAAAGGTACAATATTCTCATTACCAACATTACTAGAGTCACGAGTTGCTAAGCTTGTGGTAGAAACGGTTCCTTGTGCAGAACAAGTACGTTTTGGTAAAAATGGTACNGATGTAACATTAGCTGCTGTGCGCATAGCTAGGAGTTATACNGGTAAGGAGCACATAGCAAAATGTGGATATCATGGTTGGGGTGATTGGCATGGTATAACATTNCGTGATTATGGNATCCCTAGTNCAATGAAAGATATAGTTCACGAGTTTGAATACAATAATNTTAACTCATTAGAAAATATCTTGAAAAATCATGAAGTTGCAGGTATTATTATGGAAGTGGAGTCGTTAGAAGTTCCAAAATCCGGATTTTTAGAAAATATTCGTAAACTTGCAGATCAGTATAATGCAATTCTAATATTTGATGAAGTAGTAACTGGATATAGATGGTCATTAGGTGGGGCACAAGAATATTATGGGGTAACACCTGACTTAACATGTCTTGGAAAAGCAATTGCTAATGGTTTTCCACTAAGTGCAATATGTGGAAAACGTAAATTTATGAAAGAATTAGATCATGTATTTTTCTCAATGACATTTGGTGGTGATTGTATCGCACTTGCAGCTGCAGAAGCTACAATTACTGAGCTTAAAATTAAAGATTATAATCATATATGGAAGCTTGGAAGAATGCTAGATGATGGAATTAAAGCTATGGCGTCATACCATAATTTAAAAATAAATTTTAAAGGAAGTGGCCCAAGACATAATTTATCATTTAGTGATACATACACCGATAAAGAAGGTATGAAAGCACTTTTTTATCAAGAAATGTGTAAGCAGAATATTTTGTTTCCAAATGTGATTTATATAAGTTTTGCACACACAGAAGAAGATATTGCTAAAACTATTGTTGCAGCAAACAATGCATTCAAGATAGTAGCCGATAACGTTGATGATATCGATAAAGTACTTGAAGGCCAACGAAGTACTAGTATATTTAAGAGAGAATAATGGTTTTAATATTAGTAATATGAGAAACACAACAATAATAGCTGAGTTTGGTTCCAATCATCAAAAAGATTGGAACATTCTAAAGAAAGGTGTTAAAGCAGCAACAGAAGCTGGAGCTAACATATTTAAAGTTCAAACATACTCATCAGAGACCTTATATTGCAAAAATACACCTGACTTTGCCAGTTATAAAAACGTTAATAAGCTAATCAAAGATATCGAACTACCTAGAGAATGGCAATCAGATTTGAAAAAAATGTGTGATGATCATGGAATAGAATTCATGTCAACACCATTTGATGAACAGGCAGTCGATGAACTTTTCGAACTTGGTATCAGGCGTTTCAAGATTGGTGGATTCGAGTCAACTGATCAGCGTTTCGTAAAGTATGTCGCTAGTACAAAGCTCCCAATCATATTCTCGGCAGGTATTGGTCATGATATGTACACATTACAGACAATTTTACAACTAATTAATGATATAAATCCCAATCCAGATGTAACTATACTTCACTGTAATAATGCGTACCCGACACCAATTAACGATATAAATCTTACTCAAATTCAAGTTTTGAAGAATACTTATTTTTCTTATTGTAGTAAACCTAAGATAGGTTTATCAGATCACACTCCGGGCACCCTGGTACCTCCAGTGGGTGTTGCTTTAGGGGCGGAAACAATTGAGAAACATTTCACATTAGACAGAACAATGAAGGGTCCAGATCACTCTTTTGCAATTGAACCTGATGAATTTAAACAAATGGTTAATAATATTCGTCTTATAGAACAAGCACTTGGTAAAGCTAAAACTATTACACAAAGTGAAAAAAGCTTTATACCAGCAATGCGTTCTGTTGTATCAAAAACACATTTGAAAAAAGGTGATACATTAACAAAAGAAAATATTACTACAAAGCGCCCAATGCTAGAAAATTCTGTACGTGCATTTCATTTCTTTGATGTTATTGGAAAGAAAATAAATACTAATCTTGAAGAAGACACTATAATAACAATGGAGATGTTAAGTGGATAATTATTGTATAATAGCATCTGGTGAATACTCATGGAGCTATCGTTTAATTAATAACTTAAATAATCTTAAATTAGAAAATACGAAATTTGTTATGGCTATGCAAGATCAAGCCGTACGTGATGAAATTAAAATAGGTAAAGAAAAAAATGCACGAATAAGAATATTCTATTTTCACTGGTCTGGTTATATAACAGATGATATATTTGAAAACAATGAATGTATTACAATTCATACAAGTAATCTACCACACGGGCGTGGTGGTACACCAATACAAAACCAAATACTTGATGGCATAACTAGAACACGTGTAAACGCACTTAAAACTGTAAAAGAATTTGATGCAGGTCCAATTTTTTGTACTAGAACAATCTCGCTACAAGGTTGTCTAAATGATATATGGTATACAATAGCAGACGCGGCTACAGAACTAATTAGAGAAATAATTCTATATGACCCAAAACCTGTAGAGCAAAGCAACTTGCACTACAATTCTAATATAACAAATACACAATCATATAAAAGATTAAAGGGTTCTAAAAACCCACTTGATAGCGAGACATTACATCAAGTATACGATATAATAAGGATGTTAGACGCAGAAACTTATCCTAAGGCAGCATGTAAAGTGGGTCAATATACTTTAGAATTTTCTAGAGCACAACTTAAAAATAATAATGAGGTACTATGCGACTTGAAAATAAAAATGTTTTAGTTTTAGCTGCACACCCTGATGATGAAACTCTCGGTTGTGGAGCAACAATAGCCAAGTTAGCTGATAATGATTGTGATGTAAGATTAATCACGTTTACAGATGGCATCTCAGCAAGAGAAGACGGTGATCGAAGAGATACATTAGAAAGCGTTTCTAAGATTTTAGGTATAAACGATTTTAAAGCATATAGCTTTCCAGATAACCAAATGGATAGTTGTTCACTACTAGAAATAGTAAAAGCAATTGAGCATTATATTAATAGTAAAGCATTTATACCTGATATAGTATTAACGCACAATCCTTATTGTTTAAATATTGATCATAAAGTAATTTACGAAGCGACGATAACTGCATTTAGAGGGTTACAGAAGTTCAATCCAATTAAAATTATGTGCTATGAAGTTCCATCATCATCTGAATGGAACCCACTAACAAGATTTACACCTAATTGTTATATTGATGTATCACATTATATAAAAAAGAAATTACGCGCACTAGAAGTCTATTCTAGTGAGCTGAGATCACACCCTCACCCTAGAAACATAGATAATATTCTTAATAGACTTCGTGTTAATGGAACAGAGTGTGGATTATTTGTTGCTGAACGATATCAAATTGTCAGAGAGGTCATTATATGATTGAAGGCAAAAAAGTTTATCTACAGGCAGTAGAAGAAAAATCTATTGAACAACTTCGTCAATGGAGAAATAATCCTGTGTTGCGACAATACTTTAGAGAATATAGAGAAATAAACAAAAAAATGCAATCTGAATGGTTTAATAACAGAGTTTGTAATAATCAAAACCAAGTTGATTTCGAAATTAGAGATAAAGAAACACAGAAATTAATCGGACACTGTGGGCTCTATTATATAGATTGGATTAATAGAAAAGCGGAATTCACAATATATATTGGTGATTTTAATTATAGAAATGGTGGTTATGGAAGCGACGCATTACGAACACTAATTAAATATGGATTTAATAATTTAAATTTGAATAGAATATGGTGTGAAGTTTATTCGAATAACAAAGCTATTGATATTTATAGACACATTGGTTTTAAAGATGAAGGAATACTTAGAGAACAATATTTTGATGCAGGGATATATTGGAATTCTCATATACTAGGAATGTTAAAAAGCGATTTTGAAAATCTAGATTTTATCTAAATAGAGTTTATGTTAGAATTAAATCACATTAGCATTTATAATAACAAGAATAGTCACCATAATAAAAGATGAATGGGAGAAGTTAAATAAATGAATAAGAAGTATTATCTAATAACTGGTGTTGCAGGTTTCATTGGAAGTCATCTTACTGAAAAATTATTGAAAGATGGACATTTCATAATAGGAATTGATAATTTCGAAACTGGTCTAAAAGAAAATATGAGTTCATTTATTGATCATTCTAATTTTACATTTTATGATAAAGACTTATCAAATAACGATGACGTTAATGATTTAATTGCACTTTTCGGGTACAAAAAATTAAATATTGATGGTGTATATCATGTTTCTGCTAAAGCTCGAATTTCTCCTAGCATTAAAAACCCTAGTAGAACATTTGCATGTAATGTTGATGCCACGTTTAATATACTTGAACTATGTCGTGCACTTAATATTAAAAAATTAATATATTCTGCATCTTCTTCTGCATATGGTAATACAATAAAGCTCCCTAATATGCCTAATGATCCAATTAATTGCAATAATCCGTATTCAATTACGAAATATATCGGAGAAGAATTATGTAAAACATGGTCAAAATGTTATGGAATAAATACAATTTCACTTCGCTATTTTAATGTATATGGCGCACGCTCACAATTAGAAGGTCAGTATGCGCCAGTTGTTGGAATATTCTTTCGACAACTTCTTCAAGAGAAGAAACCAATGACTATAATAGGTACTGGTGAACAATTAAGAGATTTCACATATATTTCTGATGTTATAAACGCTAATTTAGCTGCTATGAAAAAATGTGAGAAACACACTGGAAGAGTTTTTAATGTCGGATATGGGGTTAATTATTCAATTAATAAATTAGCTAAATTAATTAGTGGTGAATTTGAATACATTCCTGCAAGGGCCCATGATGCAAAAGAAACACTTGCATCAATTAAAGATACTATTAGGCATCTCGATTGGGAACCTGTTGTTCCTTTAGAGATGGGCATTGAAATAATGCGTGATTATTACACAAAATTATTTACAAACGAGGAACAAAATTAAAATGCAAATTGAAACAATTGGTGTCATAGGCGCTAGTGGGTATGTTGGACAGGCAGTAACAGAAGGTTTTTGTGAAAAATTTGATGTAGAAACATATGATATAAAACCCAAAGATAGAACTTGTAATTCGCTTGTTGAATTAGCAAAGTTAACAAATATATTTTTTATATGTGTACCAACACCAATGAATAAAGATGGAAGTTGTCATACAAATATAGTTGAAACAATTGTTAAAAATTTAGATGTTATTGCTTGTAATCGTGAAAAAGATCCACAGTTTATTGCTGTAATTAAATCAACTATTCCACCAGGAACGACAAAGCGGTTAAATAACGAAACAAAACGTATTACATGTGTACATAATGGTGAATTTTTAACAGAAGCTAATTTCATAGAGGACTTCTTAAATCAAGATAGAATTATCATTGGTGGGCCACGACCAGCAAGTACAGTTGTTAGAACACTTTATAATAAAGCGTTTCCAAATATAAAAACAATCAAAACAAGTTCTACAATGAGCGAATTAGTTAAATATTTTACTAATTGTTTTTTAGCGACAAAGTTATCGTTTGCAAATGAGTTTTATCAAGTTTGTGAAGCGCTTGATGAAGATTATGATAAAGTGCTTGAATATGCACTTTATGATAAACGACTTGGCCAAACCCATTTTAGTGTTCCATCTAATGAGACACATCCAGAAACAGGAACATTATTACGCGGGTGGGCTTTAGCCTGTTTCCCGAAGGACCTTAATGCTATGATATCATTAGCAAAATCATTAGATATCGATCCTAAAGTTATGCAAGCTGTATGGGATAAAAACTGTGAAGTTCGTCAATATCACGATTGGAATGACTTAGTAGGGCGTGCCGTTGTCGATGAACAAGACTAAGCACTTATTTACCGTGATGTATTATTACGATAAATGCTTAGCTATGATGATACCATCTTTAATTAACAAGTTCTCAAATAAAGAACATATTAAGCTTAATAATTTATGGGATAATGAAAAATATAGCGAATTTACATCACTTATTGCAAGTAAAGCTACACAATATAATATTCAATATGATGAAATTTGTGATAAAGACTTAGTAGATAAACCAGTCAAAATCAGATTTTGAACTAACATCAATTATTATCTTATAATCTCTTTAAAAATAAGTGAGATTATGACTGATAAACAAAGATTGAGTTTTTCGGGTTTCAAAACTTGGAAAGAATGCCCAAATAAGTATCGTTTAGTCTACGTTGATGGATATAGAGAACCACTAAGAAATATATATATTGATTTTGGAAGCGCAATTCACGAAGCTCTCGAATACGGAATACGTGATCAAGCACGACAAACAGATATGTATCCAATATTTGAGCGAGCTTACGACAAGTTAGTTACAGAAAATAGAGCAATTGCTCCAGAAAATTACGTAATAAATGATGAAGAGTGGAAAGCGCAAGCTAAAAACATTCTATCACAAGTTTATTTATGGTTAGATGAGAATTTCCCTGGTTGGGAACCTGTTTCTTCTGAAGAAGAACTTTTTGAACCAATTGAAGGAACAGGCTGGAATTTCAAAGGATTTATCGACCTTGTGATCGCTTATAAAAAGAAATTCTGGATACTCGACGCAAAGTCTTGTTCATGGGGTTGGCAACGACATAAAAAACAAGATGAGCTTTTACAGCGTCAGTTACAACTGTACAAGCATTATTGGTGTACTAAACATGAAATAGAGAATCTAAAGTTAGTTAATTGTGGATTTCTTCTTCTCAAAAGAACGCCCAAAGATAAAAATCTTGAATTAGTTAGAGTTTCTGGTAGCCCAGCTAAATTAGAAGCCGTCGTGAAAGGGATGAGAAATGCTATTTCGAGTATTGAAAGAAAGATGTGGTTGAAGAATCGATTTTCATGCACTGCTGGGTTTGGTTGCGAATTCTATAAAACAGAATTGTGTACTTAATTAAGAAAATATTTGTATCCCAGTGCTTTAACTGTGAACTTACTTAGTGCCGTTAAATCATCTTTAATTACTATTTCAAGTTTGAAGTTCTCTTCTCGCTTCAAAATAATTCCGTCAGGAATTATCTCTTGTAAATTCCATGTAATACAATAAGCATCATCTCCATTATTTACATGCTTTAATCTAAGTGTGTCGTTTCCTCCCCCCCAAAAAGGAGTGCTCAATCCAACTTGTTGTAACATATCAGCGGCTGTACTAATATTTTCAAGAAGTGTCACATCTTCAGCTTTATTCAAAACATATTTTAATTCTAAAGTGTCAGATAATCCAGAGATACTTCCAAAACGATCAAAACTAACATTAATATCTTGAATCCAAAAAATAAGTTTTGTAATAAAAATATCTGTATCACTTTCAGAAGATATAGAGAAAGCTATTGGTTCATTACTACTACTACTACCATCAACTGCCATATTAGTTCCTGAAATAGGATTGCTTATAAATTGCGAATACGGAATACATGATTCAGATGGAGCATGTGCTGTTATTAGATGATGTTTACTATCTGTTTGTTGCTTTGTAGCGACAGTATATTCACTTTCAAGCGCTTTAATTTTATTGATAAGGTATATTAACGCATCAATAATCTCGTCTTTCTTTTTATTATCAATGTCAAGCACAATATAAAATAATATCTAGTACACTAATTATAAAATATTCGTAGATTTACAAGTTTGTAATTGGTATATACAATGTTATCATGTGTTTAAGAATACAAAGTAAAAAATGTTTATAAGAAAAGAGAAAATTATTAGTGAATATAATCGTAAGAGGATTATTTGTTATTTAAAGTGCGATTATTGCTTTAAACGGCTTAAACGTCAAGGTATAAAACATAGCTTAGTGAAACATCATTATTGTACTACAAAATGCGCTGCACAATCTAGATCACGCAAAAATTATAATATTACATGTATTATTTGCAAAAAGAACTTTCGTGGCAAAATGACTCGAAAAACATGCTCAGAAAACTGCTCTAACGAACGTAGAAGAAATAGGCAAAAGCTTAATAGGGCAAAAAATATGAAAACTATTTTATGTTTATATTGTAACTCTAAACATAAAACGTATAAACTAAAAAATACTAAATTCTGTTCTAGATCTTGTTCTGCAAAATGGTATATAGAAAATACAAATAAGTTTGACAATTGGATTAATAGCAAAAGTAAATATAGTAGATCGAAAGGAGAAAACGAAATTTATAAATTTTTGAAAGAAATTTTTCCAAAATTAAATATTTTGACACATAATAAAGCATATACAAAAGTTAATAACATGTCATTTAAACCAGATATTAAAATTAACAATTTAATTATTGAATATTTTGGTGATTATTGGCATATGAACCCTAAAATATATTCAAAAAATGATTTTAATAAACGTAAGAACATGTATGCATATGAAATATGGGAGTATGATGCTAACAAAGTTAAACTTTTAGATAGTACAGGTTATAATACACATATCATTTGGGAACACAGCTATAAAACAAATAAGCAAAAATCGTTAGATAAACTTGTGAGTTTTATAAAGGAAAATATTAGTGACAAGTAGTTATGTAAAGGGTGCAAATGATGGTTACAAATACAAGATCTTAATGTTTTGTGACCATCCTCTTGCACCCTCTTAAATACCGGAGTTGGTATACAGAGCAATATATTGGCGCAAAGCTTACTTAAAACAGGTAAATATCAATTTCGTGTATTTGGTGGGGCTATAGAACACGCTAATTATCAAACAATAAAAGTTGAGCCATTCGGTGACGATTTCATTATTGCTCCTGTAAAAGGTTTTGGTGATCCAATGAAGTTACGTCTTGCTATTACAACAGAAAAGCCTGACATTATTTTACTATTTACTGATCCACGATTTTTTATATGGATTTTCGAAATGGAAGATGAAATCCATGATATGTGTCCCATTGCATATAACCATATTTGGGATGAAGAACCATATCCATCATTTAACGAAGCGCTATATGAAGCGACTGATTTAATAAATTGTATTTCATGGAAAACATATTCACTAGTCCAGCCACATTTTCCTGAGAAAACAAATTATATTCCACACGCTTTATCAAAAGATATTTTCAAGAAGCTTCCTGAAAGTGAAATATATGAATATAAAAAGCAGTTAATAGGAAAAGAAAACGCAGATGCATTTGTTGGATTATGGATCAATAGAAATGCACGACGTAAACGCCCTGGTGATTTATTAGTTGCATGGAAACAATTTCTAGAGAAGTTACAAAATGAACAAGGGCATAAGAATGCAATTCTTATAATGCATACAGATCCATTAGATAATGAGGGACCAAATCTATATAAGCAAATAGAAATGCTTGATATTGTTAATAATGTGTTTATTTCTAAGAATAAAATCGATTTTCAGAAAATGAACGTACTTCATAACATAGCAGATTTTTGTATTAACGTGAGTTGTTTGCCCGCCGGCGAACTAATCGCTACTGACAATGGATATAGAGATATACAAGATATGAAAGTCGGTGATAAAGTATTAACACATAATGGACGATTCAAGCCCATAACACAGTTATTTACACGACAACTTCATAATGAATCGCTTTATACAATAAAATCTGCAAATAATCAACCAATTCGAATTACGGGTGAACATCCGGTTTATGCAATCAAAAAAGAAAAAGTTAATTTTTTGATTAACGAAAATATTAGTAAGTTAAAAGAACTCATCGAATGGATTAAAGTAAAAGATTTACAAGTAGGTGATTATGTTGTTTACGCAAATAATATAGATAAAGCTAATGATTATCATGATATTACACATATTGATTTATATGATTTTGTAAAAAATAGAATCGATGAACGCACAAAGTCTAATACATTCCAATTCAATGATAATTATATTTGGCCAAGCACATCAAAGTGTCTTCACGCAAGTAATCAAAATAAACGCTTCATTAAAATTGATGAAGATTTAGCATATATTCTTGGATTGTGGGTAGCAGATGGAACAACAAATACAGCAAATATTTGTTTAAACGCAAAAACTGAATGGGATATAGCAAAACGTTATATAAAATGTGTTAAACGTTCATTTAATAAACAAGTATCAATCAATTTGTGTAATAAACTAACTCGCTTAGGTATAAACATAAGAAAATCTTTACCACACGCTAAAATGTTTTCAGCATTATGTGGTAAATATAGTCATGGAAAATATGTACCGCACTTTATCTTGAATTCAAAAAATAATAACTTAAAAAGAGCGTTCTTAGAAGGATATGTTGATGGTGATGGCTGTATATTAACTAATAAATATTATCCAGATAATCCAAAAACTACTCGTATAAGAACCGTATCTCATCAATTAGCATTTAATATTCGAACACTTTTAACTGAACTTGGCTATTGTCCAAAAATGAGTTATGATAGTAATGCACATGGTTATGGAAATGGAAATATTTGGACAATAGAATGGCGTGATAGAAAACGATTAAATAATGGTTCATGTAGAAGTTGGAATATTGATAACAAATATGTTGTGTCACGTATTTTTGATATACAAATAGAAGAAAATTCATATGAGCAAGTATATAACTTCGAAGTTAAAGATGATAACAGTTATGGCACAGCAGGTTTTACAACTCATAACTGTGCAGAAGGTTTCGGCCTATCAACACTCGAAGCTCTTTATACAGGAACACCAATTATTGCTACAAAAACAGGTGGCTTAACACAACAAGTTGAAAACCCTAAAACAAATGAACAGTATGGTGTCGGAATGAATCCTGATGTGCGTGCATTAGTCGGTTCACAAACGGTCTCATTTATAATGGAAGATCATGTACGACATGACACAATCATGAACGCAATTCATAAATTATATGTATTGGGTAAAAGTGGCAGAAAAGAATTAGGAAATCGTGGGCAAGCATATGCTCATGAAGCGTTTAATATCGATACGTTAACTAAAACATGGGATAAAACACTTGAAAAATGTATCTTAGATTACAAAGCGAATAAAAATAAACCACGTTATAAAATGACTACATTATGACAAAAAAGACAGTTTTACTGCATGGACCCAGCTATGTCGCGGCAGGATACGGGACCCATATTCGACAAATCGCTAGAATACTCGATTCATATGATGAATTTGAAGTGTATCTTCAGGCAACAGTTTGGGGGAACACACCATTTATGTTGGGTGACTTTAGAGAAAAAGAAATGTTAGATAAGATGAATGCTCGTAATGCACATAGACCTGAAAAATTTGATTTAAGTTTTCAAGTTATTTTACCCGACGAGTTTAAGCAAGATGTTGCGGACTTCAATGTTGGAATATCAGCTTGTGTTGAAACAACAATTTGTAATCCAGTATGGATAGATAATGTGAATAAAATGGATTTAATGATAGTTCCATCACAGCATACAAAACGCGTTCTTTTAGATAGTGGAACAGTAACAACACCTTTATACGTAGTACCAGAAGCATTTCCACCGATCTTAGAAAATACTAAATTAAAATCTAATTTAGAAGATTTAAACTTCGAAACCAATTTTAATTTCTTGCATATTGGGCAACTTGCCGCTGGTCTTGAAGAAGATGATAGAAAAGGAATATATACACTAATTAGATTATTTTGTAAAGCGTTTGAAGGAAATAAAAATGTTGGACTTGTATTAAAAACAAATTCATGTAGAAACACAACAATAGATTACAAAATTACATCTAATACATTAAAAGAAGTCATAACAAAACATAGAACTAGTGAATATCCCAAAATATATTTAATACACGGTCTCATGAAAGAAAACGAACTATGCCAATTATATAAACATGATAAAATTAAAGCATTTGTTTCATTAACACGTGGTGAAGGATTTGGTTTACCACTGCTTGAAGCGGCAGCTGCAGGTTTACCAATAATTACAACTAATTGGTCTGGACATTTAGACTTTTTAAATATAACAAAAAAATCTTTTATAAAAGTTAATTATGAATTACAAAAAATAAGAGATGGAAAAGCAGATAATAGAATATTCATGAAAGGTGCGAAATGGGCTCATGTAGATGAAAATGATGCAATAAGAAAAATGAAAAAACTTGTAGAAAGTTATAATATACCAAATGAATGGGCAAAAAATTTGCAACCACACATTATCAATAAATATTGTTTCGATTCTATTAGCAAAGCTTTCAAGCAAGTATTAGCAAAGCATTATAAATTAGATGAATAATAAATGACCACTATATATTTAATAATTACGTTGGTTATATCTATAGTTTTAAACATCGCTTTAAGCATGATGTTATATAAATTGGGAAAAATCATTATTTCATTTGAAGATACTGTTGAAGCGTCAATTCCTGTCATTAATAAAGCAGAAAAAGTTTTATCAGATATTATGGAGCGACCTCTCTTTTTTGATTCACCAGAAGTCAGAGGTGTACTTAATTCAATTAGATCAGTTCGTTATGCAGTATTAACAATAGCATCAAATTTTAATATAGTTAAAGAGGAAGAAATTAGTGAAAGCACAGACAAGAGATAAAAGTAAAAGTAAGAAAAATTATTATTTTACTAATCGTACACAAGATGCAATTGGTGAATTTCTTGATGAAACAAATGGTATGACGAAAGATGAACGTGATATTTTATATGCAGCAGAAATTAAACCAGCATTAAGTAAACTTGTCGAAAATTTAATATTTATTTATGGTATCAACAGTTCAGATCAAGATTATGAATCATTAAAGCATGATTGTGTAGTGTTCATATACGAAAATCTTCACAAATTCAAACCCGAAAGAGGAAGTAAAGCATTTTCGTACTTTAATATCGTAGCTAAGAATTGGTTAATTCTTAAAGCAAAACAATCTACAAGACGTGCTAAATTTAATGTCTTATATAGTGATAGAAATACGACAGAAGATATTACGAAATACAACTTACAGCAAGATGTTGTTAAACCTGTAGAAGAAGACGTTGTAAAAAATGAGTTTTTTGTATTATTAACAGAAGAAATTGATAAGTGGAAAGTGAAAACAAAGAATAAGAAAGAACAATCAGTGCTTGATGCTATACATCAATTATTTAATAATATCGATAATATAAATATTTATGATAAGAAGGCAATATTTATTTACTTGAAAGAAATGACAGGAATGAATACTAAGCAATTATGTGTTAATATCAATAAGATTCGTGCACGATATGGCAGATTTAAAAAACGTTACCACAGAGATATTGTATAATGAGTAGTAATAAACAAAAAAAATTAGATATTAAAAAAGAAATCAAAATTAATGAATTATATGAACAAATCTATGATAATGCATTAGAAGATCGCGATAGAGCAGGAGCACTATTCGAAGATCTATACAATGTTATGTCAGATCCGGCACATCATGCAACAACTGGCCCAGTAATTGCAAAATATCTTGAACGCTTAAATAAATCAAATGATCAACTAATAAAAATCTTAGATATTAAACAACAGACACAAAACATTAAAGAAAAGAAAGATAAAAATACAGAATTAAGTGATAAAGAAAAGGAAGAATTGTTTGAGCAAATTGCTAAACAGCAAGAATTAGATAATGAACACAAATGATCGAGCTTTACTTAAAGCACTTTTAAACGATGTTAAAGAAACGGCAAGTAATATACAAAAAGTGTGTATTAAATATGGTGAAGCTAAAGCTAAACTACAGTTAAAGATATATGAACTCATAGAAAATAATGATCCTGAATCACTTTCAGAAATAATTACACAAGTCGCAACAGAACTACAAGAAACTGATAAAGAAATATCAGATACTCAATCTAAATTCTTCCGTGAACAATAAATAATATGTCATGGTAGAGCCCAATAAAGCAGTATTCAATAAATTAGCCGCTAAAAAACAGTTAGAGCGCGATCAACAGTTACGTTCTGTAGTTGATGATACAATCATACCATATTTTACACGTGCAATAGTACGCGATGTTGATACAGTAGGTGGACAACTAGACGGTATAAACCCGATTAACTCTATTGTTGCAGATATTGTAGAATTGATATCAGATGGTGAAGCACCAATATTTTATCCGATGTTTTCTTCACATATGATGCTTCCTATTAAAGAAAATGAAGAAGTTTGGGTTATGTTTGAGAACATTAGTAATATGACATTGGGCTACTGGATAAGTAGAACACCAGAACTTATAAGAACTGATGACATTAATAAAGCAAATTCACTTACAAAACATAAATTTGATTTTTTCTTAGACAACACTATCAGTAATAGCGAAGATGTAACAGCAACCGATATAGAGCTTGACGAATCTATAAGAACTGGTGTTGATAGCCAAGATAGAACATCTGATCGTTTTGATGAAAATAAAACAGGATTGAACTCAAGATTTATTAAAGATCTTGTTCCAATATACAGAAAAGAAAGCACTGGTGACTTTGTTATTCAAGGATCAAATAACGCATCAATTATATTAACAACAAATAGAAAAGAACAAGGCGAAGAAACAGATAGACAAAAAGCTGGTTCTATTGATATAGTAGTCGGTCGTGGAAATAATGCAGAAGCAAAACCGAATGAATTAGATGGTATACGTAATGGAGAAGAAGAAAAAGAAACAGAAGGAATAATATCTTATAATTCTGATTCTGCAAGAATATTGGTAACAATGAATTCTAATGCAGATACAAATTTTCAAACAACACAACAAGGTGCTATAAACGATAATGCGAAAAGCTTCATTGTGCAAAAAAGTGATGCAATTAGATTAGTAGCAAGAAGCTCTATCAAAATTGAAACACAACCGATTAATGACGATGGTGCTATTATAGATGATGATAGAGCATCATTAGTAATAAAACCAGATGGCGAAATTATCATACATGCAAAAAATGGTAAGAAAATAAAGATCGGTTCACAAAATGCAGAAAATGAACCTGCTGTGTTAGGGCAAACTCTCAAGAATATACTTGAAGATTTTATAGTAAAGTTAGGAACAATCCACAGCATAGCTACGGGCGCAGGTCCTAGTGGCCCTATTGGTGGTGCACCAAACTTTGTAACAGTAACCGATGCATGGAAAGCTACATTAGTTAATATGTTAAGCGATAAGACATTCTTAGATGATAAAAGTGCATAATGGGATTAAATCAGAATATTCTTAAAAGTGGTATTTTACGTGTATTTAATAGTGAACCGTCTACAAAACAACAAGCCGCTAGCGATCTTACTGGCGCAATAATGGAATATTTACTTGGTGCAGAGGTAGACTTAACTGGATTATTGCTAACACATCCATCACCACCAGGAACTATAGTAACACCAGCACAAAATGCACCACTTCTTTTTCCTGATGAAACTGGAACGCTAATTAAGACCGCACTCATCGTTGATTTAGGTATAGGTGCTATTCCTGGGGTTCCTGGATGGCCAGCAACGACAGTAGCTATAGCTGCACAATTAGCAACTGTTATCGCAACTAAACCTATTCCATCTGGACAACCTCCGCCTATGATACTTAATCCTAATTTTGATAGTGATAGAGCAGAATCAGAAAATAATCCAAGAGAAATAATTGATCCAGAATATACTCCCCCTATAAATGGATTACCAACATTAGTCAGTCCTGCTGTTACAATATTAGCAATCCCACCAATTATTATAGCAGCACATGAAATAGGATTAAATGGCGGTTCTAAAGAAGATATTGCAATACGGATGGCACAAATCATACATAATTCTGTAATGACGACAAAAATAAATGGTGCTGCATCAAATACAGCTGGTTTCTTATTACCAGTAACGGGCCCTAGATCAATAAAATAGAAACAAAATCAATTATAAATTGATAAATAATAATGAAATGGCTGAACGAATAGAATTTAAAAATATCGGTGTTATTGATAGAGGGGTTAATGTAAAAGAACAAGTAAAACCTATAGGTATAAAAACACCAATACGCAGAGGTGATAGATTCGGAATATTTGATATGAATACCGATGTTATACAGCAAATTAAAGACAATTTACGTAACTTGTTATTAACAAATCATAATGAGCGCCTAGTTAATAATACAATTGGTGCAAATTTACGTGCACTTATATTTGAAAATATAGGTGTTGTTAATAATAGTGCAACACAAGCTATAGCAGAGAATATTAAAACAGCAGTTGATGAATATATGCCTTTTATAGAATTGGAAGCGCTTGAAATTGGACTACACGAATCAGATGCAACAGTTCCAGATAACTATACAAGGATAAAAGTAACATTTAGTGTACCTGGTTTATCGGAAGGTGATAAAATATCTGATATTGATTTGTTTTTTAGAGTATAAAGAATATGGTAACAAGTAATAAAAAATTAAAGCAACAAAAAATTGTTCGCTACTTAAATAAAGACTTTGATTCATTTAGATCTGATTTATTAGAATATGCAAAAGCACATTTTGCTGATGTTATAACAGACTTTAGCGATACGTCAGTAGGCGGCATGTTCCTCGATTTTACAGCATATGTCGGTGACGTTACATCACATTATCTAGATCATCAATTTAATGAATTATTTGTTGATAGTGTTCGTGAACCTAAAAACATAAAAAGGATTGCAAAACAACTTGGGTTAAAACCACAACCACCCACATCATCATCAGTTTTTTGTACATTTTTTATCGAATCACCTGTAGTAATTGATAGAAATGGTAACGCAACACCAGACACGGTAGCAGTTTTTATACTTAAAGCGGGTACAACAGTCGAGTCTGATAGTGGAATCGTATTTGAACTTACCGAAGATATAGATTTTTCTATTATTAATGATAGAAATGAAGTGCAAATATCTGAACGAAATAGTGCAGGAGTACCTACTAAAATATTCATAAAAAAAAGAGCGCTTTGTATTTCTGGTGAAAGAAAGACATTTAATATAGTAATACCTAATAAATTTGTAAAGTTTAGAAAAGTAGAATTACCAGAAAAAAATATAACTGAAGTCATAAGTGTTGTTGATACAGAAGAAAATAGATATTATGAAGTTGATTATTTAACACAAGATACTATTTTCGAATCGATTAAAAATGAAAGTCTTGATAAAGAAGATGTTCCATTTATTGTTAATATAAAACCAACAACATATCGTTACACATCAGAATATGATATTTTAACAGAGAAAGTAACATTAACATTTGGATCGGGAAAATCTGATACTATCGATGATGATATTGTCCCTGATCCGTCAGAATTTGCAATTCCATTATATGGAAAAACAACATTAACAAGATTCTCTGTAAATCCAGAACAATTTTTACAAACAAAAACTATGGGAATCGCCCCAATGGGAACTACATTAACAATTGATACACGTGTAGGTGGTGGTCTTGCACATAATGTTGCTGAACGAACAATAAATTCTATAAAAGATGCATTGATTGCCCCCTTATCAACAAATAGTGTATTGATTAACACGGTAATACAAACATTAGACGTAACTAACTATGAATTAGCTGCTGGTGGCGATGAAAAACAAACAGCTAATGAACTCAAACAAAATGCAAGTGCTAATTTTACTGCACAAAATAGATTAGTTACAAGAGAAGATTATTTAGCAAGAATATATTCTATGCCAGCAAACTTTGGTAGAGTGTATAGAGCTTTTGTGCGTGCACATGAAAATGCCAACTTATCAATACAAGTACATATTTTAAGTAGAAATGCAGATGGGACACTAACAGTTTCACCAGATTCATTAAAAAAGAACCTTAAAGTGTTCATAAATGAATTCAAAATGTTAACTGACTCAGTAGATATACTTGATACAGATATTATAAATATTGGTATTGATTTTAATGTTGTTACAAGTTCAAAGTCTAATAAAACTACTATTCTTAATAATATACTAAAGAATTTAGTAAAGTTTTTTGATATAGAAAACTTTCAAATTGGCCAACCGATAATTATAGATGAAGTTAAAAGCTTGATATATAATACTGAGGGAGTTATTGCTGTTGCTAATTTGAAATTTAATAATTTAACAGATACATCAACTAATAATTCTGAATATTCAAAAACTATCTTTTCTATAACAAAAAATATTAGTAACGGGATTATATTATGTCCAGAAAATGCTATTTTTGAAGTTAAATTTCCTAATAATGATATTAGAGGAGCTGCAATTTAATGCGCATTTTTAGCTTTGCAACAAAAGATACATTTATAACCGATGTTATAGTTACTAATACTTTTAGAGCAACAGATGCTAATGTTGGATTGGGTGGGGTGTTAAGTTTATTCAAATTACATGAAGAATCGACATTACCAGGTACTGGATCTGATGATTTACAAGAAATATCACGAATACTTATTAAATTTGATTTAGATGTTTTTAGAGCACTAACTGGAACATTATTAAGTGGCACAAAGTTAAATAATACTACTTTTAGATTAAAAATGTTTGATGTGCTTCATGGTGATACATTACCATCAAATTTTAATATTATTGCATTTCCATTAAGTAGAGCGTTTGACGAAGGTTCAGGTATTGACACATACGCATACACAGATATCGGATCTGCTAATTTTATTACCGCATCTGGTGAAACGAGTACCGCAGTAACATGGTCATTATCGGGTGCGGCTAAATCTGGTGCATTAAATGACACAGATATTGATATAATAACTGGTAGTTCATTTTTTCCAGGCTTAGGAAATCAAAGTTTAGTAGCAACGCAAAACTTTGATCTAGGAAGTGAAAATCTTGATATTGATATATCAACTATTGTAAGTGGTACAATAGTAGGTTTATTACCAGATCATGGGTTTAGAATAAGCTTTTCAGGTTCAGAAGAAACTGATAGTAAAACAAGATTCATAAAGCGTTTTTACTCAAGGCATACAAATATATTCACTAAACAACCTCGAATAGAAGCAATATTTGACGATTCACTTGCGGATAATGGAAGTAACTTACTATTTGATGTAACTGGAACAATTTTTCTAAATAATCTTGTAAGAGGGCGATATACAGATATAGTATCTGGATCAAGAACACTTACAGGAACAAATAGTGATGTTGTTGGGTCGAAGCATAAATGGGCAGTACCAGTTGTAAAATTAGAAAGCGGTTCATTCGATATTGTTTATACAGGTTCACAACATCAAAAAGGATTATATAGCGCATCATTTGCGATTGATTCACTTGAAACATTGCTAACAGGTGAATTACATAGTGCTGGATCTGCAACAATGAATATTGTATGGCAATCAGCCGATCAAACAATACCATATTTAAGTTCATCAATAGTAATACGTGAAATAACAAGAGATAATTTTATAAAACCTAAAAGATATAGAATATCAATTACAAATCTTAAGCGTGATTATAATATAAATGAAATTGCACAATTTAGATTGTTTGTACAGGAAGTTAATTTTAATACCGATACGAGCAAATTACCTTCTGAAACACAAAGTCTTGTATTAGATGATATGTATTACCAAATTCGTGAACTAAAAACAAACGATATTATAATACCACTTGACACAACTAATAATAGTACAAGATTATCATATGATAGATATTCAAATTATTTTAACATGCATATGAAGTCATTTGCTCCAGGCATCAACTACAAAATTGAATTTTTGATTAAGGAAGATGATATTGAGCAAATAATTGATGAAGGTATTATTTTTAGAGTTGTTAAATAATGACAAAACGTGACATCAATAAACCAAATAAATTTGATAATAAACTAATCAAAGAACACTTAAATCAAGATATTTCATTCACTAGTGGCGATCATAAGTTACGAAGTATTGATGATATTACATTAAACAATAAAAGTGATAGTGATGCATTATTATCATCTTCATTTATACTTGGGCTTAATGATGAAGGGTTAGAAAACACACAACAATTAAATGTTGACTTTTCTGATTTTACGAATCACACATTTTTTAATTCTGCAATTGTTAATACTAATGTTGCATTTGATAAAGTTTTAAACAATTATCCATTTGATGGATCAAGAGCAAACATTATAACATTTTTAGAAAATTTAACTGGTTTTGAGCGTTATATATTTGATAATTTTCCAAGAAATATTGGTTATTTGAACTTTTCTGGTAGTTTTAGTTCATCAATTACAATAAAAGATTATGCAAATTCTAAAAAACTTAATTTACAAGAATTAGGATCAGGATATAACGTTTTAGATCCACGTGATAATAAATCATTTACAATTGAAACACAAATATATGTGCCTGAAATAGAAACGTTTGATCATCAAGTAATATTTCAAAAATTAAGTGGAAGTGATCGTGGTATATCACTGATGTTATCTAAGAGCACCGATCAAACATCAGGTACAATAATGTTTGCTGTTACATCAGGCACACAAGAATTATTTACATCTGCGACATTAGAAAAAGGCAAGTTTAATCACATTGCCGCAATGCTTGATAGAGAAAACGAAAATCATCAAGTCAAGTTTTATGTTAATAGTGAATTATTTAGTACTTCAAGTGGCGTTAATATAGGGCAAATTGACTTTACAACTAGTGATATTACATTATGTACTGGTACAACTCACACATTTAGTGGATCAATAGATTATGAACCACGCTTAACATTTAGTGGTGCATTAGATGAATTAAGAGTTTGGCATGCTACACGTAGTATTGATAATTTAACAAGATTTAGTACAAGAAATGTGTTCGCTAATAATGATCTTAAGTTATATTTACGATTTAATGAGCCACAACAAACAGACAAACCAAATATTGTTATTGATCACTCTGGATATGGTTTACATGGTACTCTACAACTAGATTCAAATTACAGAATGGATACTTTAGGCCCCGATGGATTAGCAGTATCTGCATCACTTCGAAATACAAGCTCTCTCACATCACCATTGGTTAATGAAAACTCGCTATTTTCACCTGTGCTATTTAATACACATCAAGATGTTAAAGCATTTAATACAAATATATTAACAACGGCATCAAATTATGATGATCAAAACCCTAATTTAATAACGCGCTTATTTCCACAACATTATTTTGAAGAAGGTGCTATATTTGATAAACAAGAAGAAACTAGTAATTTATTCTTAAACACACTTGATACACTTGATAAAAAATTAGGAACTGCACAAATACTTGCATCATTTTTATATGTTATTGCAAAAGGTCTTGATGAACTTAAAATATTTGTTGATCAATTTCAAAATATACTAACTGTTAATTTAGATGATTTTGACAATGCACCAAACGCTTTAATTGATAAAATTGGTGAATTCTATGGATTAACATTTAGCACATTCTTTGAAGATGCGACATTCAGACAGATATTTTTTAATGAAAATATTACTGTTAGTGATGACTATATTAACATGACATTACTAGAAATACGTGATGTTTTATGGAAGCGTATATTCTCATCATTACCAGATATTCTTAAGTCTAAAGGAACAATGCATGCAATAAAGTCATTCATTAGAGCTGTGGGCATTAATCCCGATCATAATTTTAGAATACGTGAATATGGTGGTGCAACAATAAGTGAAATTAAAGATATCAGGTTGCCTAAATCAGAAGTGTCAACATTATTAGACATGTCAGCTAGTTCAGGTAATAGTCGTGGAAATATAGTTAGTCCATTCTTAACGGCATCACGAATGAATATAAATAATTATTTAGAAGCGCATCATATAAATACTGGTTCATTTAATTCAAAAGATGTACTACGTGGTAGTACACATGGCGGATTATTAACGAGTCAATCATTTACTATCGAACAAATAATAAAAATTGCGCCTACTGCACAACAAACACAGTCAATATCAAGAGTTGCAATAACAGGTTCAGATATATCATTAACAGATTTTGCAATGAATTTAGTTGCATTTTCATCAAGTATTGCAACAACAAGTAGTTCGCTTAAACTATTTATCAAACCATTAACAGCTGCTGAAGCAGATCAATCTGATAGAGCGATATTAATGTTAACGGGCGTCAATGTTTTTAGTAATCAAAAGTGGAATGTTGCTTACGGTAAAGAAAATATTTCTGATGTATCAAGCTCATATTTCTTGTATGCTGCTCAAAATAAAAATACAGATGTTGATATGATATATTCGGCGAGCGTTAATATGCGAAATACAGGAAGTACTGGTTTTAATGTTTTTTCTATGCTTGATGCCGATATCAATGCTAGTGGATCTTTTCTTATCTTTGGAAGCGCTAGTGCTGGTAACGATGAAGCATCAACAATGCGCTTACTAATTTCAGGAACAAATTTGAGCAGTGACTATGAGGGATCAAATTTTGCGAATTTTACTGGTAAAATAGGGCACATACGTTTCTGGACAAAAGCGTTAACAAAAAAAGAATTTAAAGAACACACTTTAAACTTTAAATCAATAGGTGTTAACACCCCAAGAAATATGAGCTTTAATACGGCAAGTACTGAAAGGTTGATTTTAGATGCATCAACTGATCAAGCAAATTTGAGAACAAATGCGGACGGCGAGATCAATATATTTGATTTTACTCAAAACGATTTCCATTTGACCGGTACAGGTTTTAGTGCAAATGATGCCGTTATTAAGAATGAAGAGTTCAAATACTCGATATTATCACCATTTTTTGATGAAAATCAAAATGTAGATAAAGTCCAGATACGTTCATTTACACAAAAAGAAAATATATTATTTCATAATGTTGATGCAGCACCTATTAGTGAAGTAACTATTAATGAGTTTACAACATATGATCCAAGATTTTCAATAGACTTTTCAATTATTGAAGCGCTTAATGAAGATATTATTAAAATTATGTCATCATTAGATTCATTTAATAATGATATAGGTGATGTTAATAACTTATTTGATTTCGAATACAAAAATTTACATGAATTAAGAAGATTATATTTTAAGCGGCTAACAGACAACGTTAACATGAAGTCATTCTTCGATTTCTTTATATGGTTTGATCAAAATATGAGTAATTTCATTAAAAAGCTAATTCCAGCAAGAACAAACTTTAAGGGCATCAATTTTGTTATAGAATCACATATCTTAGAAAGACCAAAATTTAATTATAATTACTATAATATATATTTAGATGAGAAAGTTAGAAATCATTCTGGTGCAGATGAGATTATACAAAGGTTAGAATAAGTGTCATATACACCATACATAGAAGAAGTAACACTTAAAAAAACAGGTAGCTTTACCGGTTCTATTGTCTCAACTATAGAAATCGATAAATATCGCCAAGGTGTACATTCTTTAGGCGCTCAAAGAGGCTCTCGTAGGAGCAGAGCCATTACCGTGCCTATGCAGAAGATGAGTGATACGCCATCATTTCCACAAGATATATTTCCACGAGCAGCATTTCTTGATGCTGAACAAGATACAACAGAAGAATATGGGTTTTGGCACGAAGGTTTTATTGAACCACTTACAATACGTGATGAAGTAAGCTTTAATTCTATTGAGTCACCATTTCTTGCACATGTACCTAAAGCACATATACCTGAAAGTGTTGACTTGATTTCACAAGAAGAAGTTTTCAATGAAAAGATAGGTATGCCATTACTTCCATTCTATGAAACAGGAAGTAATATTACTGTCACAGCAACATCGAGTATATTTGCGGCAGGTCAAACAGGAAGCTTAACAGTTATACGGGTTGATGAAGATCCGAACTTAAATAAACGAAGCGCAGCCGCTGGTTATGATTATTCACAAGTGATAATAACTGGCTCACAAAGAACTCCAGGAATTAGAGCGCTTTATAAAGATAAAGATTCGATAGCATTTAGAGATCGAGCACCGTATCAAGGTAGACAACTCTTTTTGCAAGGTGACTCACAGCATCTTAATATGAATGGTACAAACTTCTCATTCATACCAACTAGACCAGTATTATCAGGTGTATTTCACTCTGCATCGGTACAAATACATAAAGATGTTGAAGATGGCGCAACAGTCAAATCTATCATGTATTATAAAGAAGGAACGCTTGAACTACCTATCAAGCATGTATTACTAGATCTATATATGCGTGGTGATTATAATAGTGCAAGTAAAACGGCTGATATGTGGATTGATGGTATCTCAGTTGGTACACAACTAGGAACCTCAACACAATGCGGTTCATTTGAATTAGTAACAGCAACTAGCGGTGCAGACGTGACACACATTTTTAGAAATGCTGGTAAAAACTCTGTTGAACTTAAATCATTTGGTACATTAACGGTCGACAATTCAATATGTCCGGACAATGAAGTAAAGTGGATTTTCCGCTTTGAATATGGTGAAGGAAAGCAAACACAACATTATATTGATATAAGAAAGAACATAATAAAGCCGGGTGTTATAACAACATATCCACCGATTATCAGACCATCAACAGAGTTTCGTGGTAAGCGAAATACAACATTTTTAGATTCAGATAACACGTCAGGGATATACCCTGTTATTATTCGCAAACCTAAAGGTGATTTAGTTTATCGAGCAAATAGATCTAACTGCCCAGAACCATTTTCATTTAATGAACATAATTTACCAGGGTGCACTGATGTGCACCCCCCATACATAGAAAGAACTATTAATGATATTGGGTTACCTGGTAAAACTATAGATGCTTTAGGCAATATATCAAATACTATTTTAACTTTTAATTTAACACACAGTAGTGGTAAGTATAAATTATTGGGTACAAAAGCAACTGTAGCTGCGTCATCTGATGACATTAAAGGCTTAATTGAGAATACAAGAAATCCTGCATCTGTTACTATGTATGATTTTGTGGGATCAAAAGAAGCCGTTGACACAGTACCTGATGGGCCCGGATGGGCAACTCAAGGATGGTCAACACTTGATCTAACTGAAGTTTTAGGGGGGCACTATCAGAAAAAAACAGTTAGATCCGGTACAAGAAGCGGTATACCTGATCAAAAAGATCCAAATTCAATTCATGTTGGTGGTGTATCACTACTTACACGTGATATAATAGCTCAAACAGGAAATGATTATCTGCTAATAGCAAAGTTTTTAGGTGAGCGTGGTTTTAAGTTTAATTTTCCATTTATACTCAACAGAGTTGGTATTGAAGCAGATATTATTGCTGCTAATAGTGGCGCTTTTACGAATGATAGCGACTCAAATTGGCAACTAATTAATTGGACATTTAAACCTAATAATTTAAATGGCGCAGGTGTTGGTCCTGAATGCATAGTAACTAAGTCAATTGCAGGACCAGACCCAATTATCACACAAAGTGTTCAGGTCCCGCACGCAACATTTTTGATAGCTAAATCATTTCAAAATCCAGAACAAACACGTGGTGAAAGTAGAAACTTTGCTAATAGTGTTGGTCAATATGAACAAATGAGATTTCCTGTCGGTGTGGGCGTGGGAGGCAAAGCAAAAATGGTTAGTCAAATTATTTTTTCTGCTTCAATAGGATTATCATCAAGTGCCGTGAGTGCAGAAGAGCAAATCTATTATCCTGAATTTGACTATAAGCTTCCATATTCAGAGTTATCTGGTACAGTACATACTGATGGTTTTTTTATAACTGAAAGTGTTAGATTCGTTAAGGAGCCAATTAAGCATATAAATGATTTTAATATAACAGGCAGTGAGAAACATCCATTTAGTACATTACGTAATTATACAGTTATGTCACAACAAACAAATTTTATTAACAAAGGTGATGTAATTCATTTCTATTGGACGGATGCTACGCTTGCATTTCCAACGGCATATGGCATCGGCACAACCGGACAAGGCATGAATGATGGGTATATCGCCCCCTTTGGTGTTCGTGATATGCGTATACAATTTGAGGGTTATATTCCACGTGCAGGTATGCCAATACCACACTCATTAAATCAAAATTTAACAACTAATGCTATTCATGAAGATATACATGAACTTATTCATGATCAATTTGAGACTTTCTTCTCGGCGGCATATACTGGCTCAATACTTTCAAGAATTGCCCATCCAGATAATTGGGATCAAGGTAATATTGACTTTGTATTACATGGATACAGAATATTTGATGACGCAGAGCGTTTTCATGATGCAAGTATTAATGTATTAACAGGCGCCCTTGACGCTGGTTTAAATAAAAATGATAGATTTTTTACT
>NZAS01000029.1 GCA_002686195.1 Candidatus Pacearchaeota archaeon
TTAAAGTTTGCTTTTATAAGACTGGACTCGTCTATATCCACCATCTTACTCATTGCTGTTCGCATTGTCAACTGTTTTCTTCTCTGCTTTTTAAATACTGTCGTTACCTCTCCGTCCTCGTCTTCCTCATCACAGAACTCGGGTATCTCTGTTCTACCTTTAGGCTTGTTGGTAGGTTTGGCGTTCAGGTATTGATGTATTCTTTTCACTATTTGCTTCTCAGACATCTCCAGTGATACGAATACAACATTGTATCCATGAAAGACTGCTAGTAAACCAGTCCACAATAACCACCACGTCTTCCCAGTCCCTCTTATACCGAAGAAAGCTGCTAAATATTCTCTTTCAAAATCTCCTACCGTATCTCCTAACACACCAGGAAATCTGAACAGTTTATCTCCTGCGTCGTCGTCGAATGCTTTTAATATTGCCTCATTACTGAATGGGTCTATACCTTTTGTCTCTGGTCGAGCAGCTCTCTCGAACTTCTTTATTATGTTCTCACCTTTTGTCACGGCTCCATTATCTATTGCTGTTCCTAACCTGTTGTGTAATTCCTCCAGTGCTATTGCTCTTAAATACTCCTCGGCTATGTCAAGAATATAAGTAGCATTAAAACTTTTAGACACCTTAAACTTCTTTGACAGCCTATCTAAGAACTCCTCTATTAGGAATTTATCCTCGTCTGGTAGGCTTTTGGAATGTTGTTTAAATATATCTTTGATGTGTCTCTTTGGTGCCTGCCCATACTGTTTAAAATAAGTGGCACACCATGTTGCTACTTTGTTAGTGGCAGGTGCTTGTAACTGTTCTCGGAAGATGGGGACAATACCTTCTAAGAACTCTGTACTCATTATCATGCCTGTTACTATCTGCTTTTCTATTTTGACATCTATCACTGTTTCTCCTTTTCAATCTTTGATTTGCTTTTTATGTTGTTTACCCTCGTCCTCGTCTGGATAGAACCACCCTTCTTGAATATTCAAAGTGATACAATCCATCATCTCTCTTCTTTTTAATTCTTCTATGGATATATATCCCCTCTCGCTCTTAGATAGTTTTCTATGAGGACTAATACGACATCTAGAACATACTCCTGTCCAATCAAAAGTTTTTACTCCACATCCATTCTTACAATAAGCCCTATGAGAGTTTATATCCGTCATACTCTTTTTCCTTATCCTTGATAAACTTCTTCCATAGTTTATTGTTAGCGTTCAGGATTGATAAGTTTATTCCATCTATCCAATCTTGACGTTCAATCCAATAGGTATATTCTCTACATATCTTCAAAGCAGTCCCTACTTCTCTCCTTATCTTAGCTCTCTCAGCAGACCTCTTCGGAATATTCATAACGAACTTCTTGATAGAGGTAACTCCCCTATAAAGTTTCTGGTAATCAACAACCTTATCAGGTAAGGTTATTTTATCTGCCAGATAGACGCTGGTTTTAGGGTCTGGGTCTACTAAGGTATTGAATGGTTCGGGTTTCTTATAGTAAGCTAACAAGAACCAACTCTTACCGGTTCTGGGATTATACATCAGAGTCGCAAGGTCTTTGGGCATGTGCGATTTGTTCTCAGTGAAGTATCCTTCCTTTGAATAAAGAGAAGTGCTCTTGATAGTTATGAGAATCTCTTTCTTTGTAAACGATTTAGTAGTGATTGGTATTTTATTTTGATTAAACCAATCAACGTCAAATGTTTTATTACCTCGACCACTTAGGAAGGTTCCCCTCAAAAGTTGATTGATATACTTCTCCAGTTTTACAATGGTCTTAGTTCTTTTTGTAATCCTGATATTTTGAGTAAATGATATATCGTTCCAGATAGTAATACATTTCTTTATAAAAGGACTTTTAAAACAAAAGGAGTCTTCAGACTCCTTAGTAATATTTATATTACTTTTATTATTACTACTTGTATTATTATGGTTACGATTTTTCGTAATAGGGATAACGATTTTTCGTAACCCCTCCAAGTATACTTTTCTAACGGTTCCATTCCTATTTTTTACTACTTCAATCTTTATCAATCCTTCTTTTTGTAGAGAAGAAAACCAAGTAGAGACGGTACCTTTAGTCGNGGAGTACAACTCAGCAAAGTATTTATTACTAGCCCAACAATACCCTTCCTTATTACAAAGAGCAGTTAGTTCGGAGTAGAGNAGTTTAGCGCTTGGGGGGAGGTTTTTATTATATCTTACCTCAGCAGGAATCTGCCCATAGTAGTTTGGGGTTTCTTTACTCATGGTAATTGTAATTATATAGTTACTCCTATAAAAATCAAGTATAAAATAAAATAAACCTTAAAAAGATAATAAGTATTTTATTTTATTTTACTTATTACTTCTTCAGCTTCTTCTTCACTTAGGTCTGCTGGGTCTCTTTCATCTCCCATAATAAAGTTGGTGCTATGGATGCCAAACAACTCCAGATGATTTATTAACTTACTGGCGGCTCTCTGCGCCTGAGGTTCACTATCAAAGAACACCGTTACGTATTTAAAATCTTTCTTGACTATTAGTTCAATCTGTTTGGAAACGTATTCTATTCCAAAAGTAGCAATAGCAATCCCTTTCCCTAATCGCCATACGTCAGTTACTCCTTCTGTAATAATAACTCTATCCCTCTGGACATAATCTAATCCATAGAGATAGTTCTTGATATTTGTTCCATGACAGGTTATATACTTTGGGTCTTGTTTACCGGTAATGTCTCTTGCTTGAAAAGAAACTATTTCTCCATTATGATAGACAGGTATCATCAGTCTGTATCTATACTCTCCCATTTGTGTTCCGCCCTGTACTTTCCAATCCCTGAAAATCTCAGCGGGTCTGAAGTTTCTTTTACGTAGATAGTTGGCATATATTTCATTTGACGCCCTGGTACAATTTTCTTCAAACTCTTTCCTTATCTTCTCAATAGGGATAACCGGTTTCTCTTTCTTCTGATGAACTATCTCCTCCTCCCCCTCTGCTTTATATTCCTTGTATAAATACTTGATGTTCTTGTCAGAGAAGTAGGATAGGAGTTCTGGTAGATTATGTTCTCCACATCTCCAGCACTTAATCTTCCTCGGTCTCCTGATGAATACTCCTAGATGGTTGGACTGGTCATCACAGAAAGGACAATTAATATTAACCCACCCCTCCATCACATTCTTACCACCTAAATAGTAATCTACTTTGTGGTCTTGATAGAATTGTATTATGTCAAACATTAATCCCTCCTCCTAAAGTCCCAAGTCTGCTTCTACAGTGTCTGTCATTATCTCAACAAAAGTGGCCTTACATCCTTTTCCAAACGCCCCCATAAAGCTTAGTTTTAAATCCTTCAAGGAAACTTCTATTTGTAGGGCGTCCATTCCTACAGCAGAATTCTTTACTGATACTTTATTATCCAATAACCATTCTTTCCACCACTCCTCAAATGCTTTTTTTAATTTCTCTCTTTTTATTGGTTCCTCTCTTTTTATCGGTTGTATTTTCATTTCACTACCCCCATTTCTTTATAAGTTTTCATTCGTTTACCAAAGCTCCCCTTAAGCAACCAACAAGGGTCATCAAAGTCAAATATGGTTGCTTTCTCTTTTCCGTCTGCTTTCCTCAATATCCTTCCTATATACTGAATCAATCTTCCTTGATACTTGATGGGAGTGGTTAAGAAGATACTGGACAAACTCTTCAAGTCAAACCCTTCTCCTATCAACTGCCCAGTGGCAATCACAATATCTATCTTTCCAGCATTGAGTTTTGTCACTGCTTCTTTTCTAACTCTTGGAGGAGTAGAGCCAGTCACTTGCAGGACAGTGTGGCCGGTTCCCTTTTCGAGTATTCTCCCCCACAGCTCATGGCAGTGATTCTTCCTGTCAGATATAACAAGTACTATTCCATCTTTCTTTCCAGCCTGCTTGATGACTTTATTGACTATCAAAGAGTTCCTACTATTATTATTAACCATTTCTTTTATTACTCTCTGATAATCATACACGCTCTCAACATGAGTATTGAATTTAGTCTTGACAATCTTAACCTTAGCTTTCAGGATATGACCTTCCTCCTGTAACTTCTTGGTCTCTATCTTGTGAACAGTATCTCCCATAAAGAAATTGATTACTTGTGAGAGTCCATCTCTTCTGTAAGGAGTAGCAGACAGCCCTAACATATACTTAGTATTCAATTTCTTAATGAACTTGGAGAATATAGTGCTGGGACATCTATGACATTCATCTACTATCACTTGACCAAAGAAACCATCATACCGGACAGCGGACTTCTGGAGAGTGTTTATTATTCCTACGGTCACTCTTTTAATCTCTTTATGACCATCCCCTTGCAGTCCTATCTCTTTTACATCAGTGAACTCTTGTAACCGGTCTCTCCATTGATACATCAATTCCTTAGTATGGACTATTATCAAAGTAGCTTGTTTCCTCTCCTCTATGATTTTAATAGCCATCACGGTCTTACCAGAACCTGTGGGAGCTTGCAATACTCCAAACCTTCTCTTCAATATCTTTTCACAGGCTTTCTCTTGATAGTCATGGAGCTTGATATTAGACTTGATGTCAATGGGCAGGGAGGCGGTATCGTCTATTACCTTGAACTCTATCTCCTCCTCCTTCAACTTCCGCCTCAGAATATTAACCGCCCCCCTCGGCATGATGACATGGTCATGGTACTGCTCAATAAACTTCAGTCTGCTGGGAACTCCCCTAGTACTATAACCATGCTTTTCACATTCCTTAAACTTTGGGTTATCTATGATGAGAATGGAAGTCATCTCTTCTACTATCTCTTTTGGGAGATGGTAAGCCAATAGCTTATTTCCTACTGTTAAGGTTACCGGTTTCATTGAATCTCTCCATCTACCCATACTCCATTAACACTAAACTGAACTTTATCTCCTGATTGCCAGAACCTCTCCTCAACTATTAATTCTTGTTCTTGCTTATCTAACACCCAGACTTTATAACTGGCAAACCACATTGCGACAACTAAAATAATAACACCTATCTTCAGCATCATTTTACATTCTCCTTCCTATCAATAATTTTGACGAAGTGAAATCTCCTATGCCTCTCCTCAGGCAAAGTAGAATTAAAATGGGCTATAAGTTCTGTCGCCCACTTGACAGGGTCTTCTACATCTTTGATATATTCCAGAACAAGGTACTCTCTTTTCTTCTCAGGCTCTCTGAATGATATTAACACTTTAAATCTCACTGTTCCTCCTATAAAGTTAAAATAACTATGCCAACTCTCCCAGTCCTTCGTAAGAGAGTTGACTAGATATTCTATCCTATCAGTCTGCCCTCCTTTCCTTCTTGTTTTCGGAGACAAGAATTATATCTTCTACTCAATCATAAATCTAGCGAAATGGTTTCTCAGATATTCATTCTTATTCCATCTGGGACTTCCCGGCTCACATCTTGTACATCTATATAATGGATAATTTCTTCCTATTCCTCCTATTGAGACCACTCCTTTCCGTACTCTATCTACCACCCTATCATAATGTTGAGTTCCCTCTTGACTCGTTCCTTTCAATTCTAGCAAGTCTCTTAAATCATTCAACTTATCACTACAAACAAAGCAGACCGGTTTACCATCTTTTCTAGTCATGATGTCTGGATGTTTTACTTCCCTCTCTGGAGAAGGAGTAAGTACTTTCCCCTCCCTTTCCATCTTCTCCCTATGTATGGAGAGAGCTTTTTTTACTCCTCCCCCATTTACATTCCTTTTTTTATTCCTTTTCATCTTCTGTCTCCTAAGCTAAGGTTAGATGACTAAACGTTCTTTTCATTTCTGCTTTCAAGTCTGTTTTCTTGAGCAGAGTGAGTAACTCGTGAACATCTATTCTATATTCTTCTCCTTCGTTATCAAAGACTCTTAACTTCCCTTGAGCATACATAGAGTTAATAGTTCTCAGTTCCTTAATACTACTTCCTTTTATTGTTCTTATTGTTTTTTCCATCTCATCTCCTAAAGGTTAGCCTCTCCCACTATTGGGAGAGGGAATCTAAAATAAGTTAAACAGCTTTCAGATTAGCCATTGCTTCTGTCAACGACCACAACGCCTTATTCAACTTGATGTCCTTATCAATACTCTTAATTTTCTTATTCTTTCGTCCTCTGGCGAACCTCTCACCACTCTCCCGGTCATAGAACTCGTCTATTGCTTCTTGCTCTACTAAGAACCGGTCTCCCTTGAGGAACTTCTCCTGTACTACATTATAAGTGTTCCAGAGATTCTTCTCAGAGTCCTTAGTTCTTTTAGGCTTGAGCAATCTATTAACACTCACATCTCTCACATACTTCTCCATCTGCTTATCATCATATAGAAGAGTCAGAGCGCTATCTCCAAAGATTCTCTGCTCCTCATTAGATAGAGGAATAGCTTTGAATCTCTCTACGCTCTCAATAACCTTTGGAGTATCCTCTACTATATGATACACCGCTTCCATAATCTTCTCATCAGTATACCCTTTATGGAGGACTCGGTGAGATGCTATGGTGGAGTCTGATACCGTGCACTGGTTAGAACACCAACATCTCTCAAACGCTGCCATCAGATTAAAAGCCGCGCTGGCGTCGTGAGCAGTCTTTAAAAGGATTTCAGGAATCAACTCATCAACCTGTAACATTCTACCGGCATCTCCTTTTTGTCTGAATCGAATCATATGTTTCTGGAAACCCTGCCTATCAAATTGAGCGTTGGTTTCTCTGGCAGAGGCAACTTCCCAACCATGCTTCTCCAGCAGTTCAATAACTCTGAACGTTGGGACAAAAGAGTACCGGTCTGATGTTCTTGCATGAGGTCTTTCTGCCATTACTGATTTCATTTCTCTCCAGTTGATTGTATCGTTTGTAAAATTCATTTCTCATCTCCTACAAAATTAAAAAAGTTATTAAGATTACCTATTTACCCTTTCTATGTTAAAAAGTTAATATATCTCTACCATATGTCCGTCTTCATCTATATCATCAGGCTCTTCACATTCCTCTTCTTCTTCTTCTTCCTCTTCTTCAAGGTTCTCAATGAGTCTTGGTATTGCTGAGGCATCGTAAGGGTTTTCCCCTCTTGCCCAGTTCCTCAAGTGAGCTATGATGTATGATTCAGCTCCTCTTTGGTCAGAAGTTCCTTCTACTGCCTGAGCGATATGAACCATTGCTTCTTCAATTCTATCTGCCGCCATTTCCAATTCTTGTATTCTTTCTTGCTTATTCATTCTCTCATCTCCTTTTAAGTGAAGTTTCTAATACAGTAATTCATGTATTGCTCATGGTATATAGCCAGTTCCTTATAATATGCTTCAGCATCTTCATCGGCTTGCATTTCTTTCTCCACTTTCTTTATCTCTCCAACAAAAAGGCAATCGTAATATGCCTTGTCGCTATTTGTTCCAGCTAGATTAAAAAATACTTCAGAAAAAGAACCAGAAAAACTATTTGAATCCACCACTTCAAAAACTTGCATTGGAACATATTTAATACCTTTTTCATCTTCAAATGAAACCTTAGTATATTCACCAGATTCAAGAGCCTTCAAATTCAAATACTCAGGACAACCACAACTATCACTTGTAAAAACATAAACTTCATTCTTTTTGACATTTTTACTCATAATCTCATCTCCTTTTTTAAAACTATAAAAATAAAAAGTAACCATCCCCACTCTCCAGAGAGAGTGGAGGGGATACTCTCATCCCATTGTAAAGACCACATGATTATGATATGCATCAAAGCTTTGCCTCAATGCTTCTGAA
>NZAS01000030.1 GCA_002686195.1 Candidatus Pacearchaeota archaeon
TGGGAATCCGAGGCCCACCTATTCTTCAATTATTCGAATATGAGCAAAGAAGCATCCTTCAGGTTCGAAGACAGCGACGTATCCTCGGTGTTGGGCGTCACTCCCATTATTCAACAATATGCTAGAACAAGTCCAGTCACTTATTATCGCCGCGAAGGGGGTGCTCTTAAGAATAAGTTTGGCTATGATGACAGTTTAACTCTTGGAGAGGTTGCAGGCGACATCGTTTATAATGGAATTGCGGCTTCAATTGATGAAATGGTAGATATTCTAGTCACGACTTTCCCGCTTTCCAAGCAGACATTTAAGCGCACTAAGCCAATGAAAATACGCGCCGAAGATGTGAATGTGCTTCTAGACGAAGAAGCCGGCCAAGCGGCAGGCACCACTACCACCACCACTACTACTACTACTACGAGCACCCCCACAACCAGTTATTGATAAGCGAGAATAATTATGCCAATATCCCCCTCAACCACAACGGTTCCCATAGAAGTCTATACNGCTGGAACTGCACCCGTAACCTCTACGACAGCCGTCAGAGCCACAGACCCTTCTCAGGCTAAAATAATTCATCTCATTGATCATAATTTGATATCAGGATCTGATCATGCATTTCGAACAGAAGTGGGGGGTTATTTTACTATTGCTTCTGGCGAAGATCCTACATTTGTTAATTTTAATCCAACGGACACACAAAGCAAGTGGATTTATTCAGCAATTTCATTTTCATCGGAAGATGATATAGAGATCCCGGCCGGCTCCACCACGGACACGATTGTCCCCAGTTATAAATATGTGGTGGCGGTCGATGGAGATCCAACAGTTGTTGATGGCGATAAATTTTGGCGCGCCCTCTGGACCGGCGGCGCCGTTAACGGTATTTCTTATGGATCATTCTGGACTCCCGGAGTCTATGACGACTATTACACTCAGCTAGCAATGCCCTACCCCGCTCTCGAAAAACAAATATTAATAAATCCAGAAGAGGTAGAAAATTATATTCAAATTTCTCCTGAGTATAATGTCTATCTTCCCAACTTTCAGACATATGCGTCGACTCAGCTACCTGAAAGATTACTTCCCAACATTTATTTGATTAATTGGGCTAAAAACTATGCCGAAAGTTCAGATGATTTATTGGCCAATGTATATGAGTATTTAAGTTTGGGGGAAGTGGCTGTAGAACCATGGACGAATTTTGATAGTACCGATAATCTTCATGAGTATCTTGATGAGATGATCCCCCGTTATGTGCCTTCTTCTGATTCTCAAACTTATATGGACGCGGCCCAACAAAATATATTCTTTAATCATCATGCAACAGAGAAATACTATGAAGAAACTTTACTTAGCGCCAGCACGTTTCCGTATTCATGCAAAGTTTCGCTAGAAACCGATCCCATATCTCACTGGGGTAAAAATATTCAAGAAAATGAGTTTGGTTCGCGCTTTTTAAGAATGCTTAAGGAGATATTTTTAGAACAAACCCCTACTGAAATTGCACCGTCTACGATATCGTTTATGAAGCATTCCTCCTACTTGAGCGCTTCTGTTGACAATCTGCGCAACGAAACCATCAAAGAAACCGAAGATGTGCAATATAAAAGTGTAGACATGTTTGATTTGTTGCTATATTCCTACGGATCCATAAAAAATAAATATCCCGACTTTATGATCATCGATGCGAAAAATAACGAAACTCTAAGCACATATGACACCAAAGGAGTGTATCGTTATATTAATACGGCCGCCACTCTTTCTGTGATGGATAAGGGTTTGAAATATTTGAATGAAGAAGGGGGCTTTCAGCCGCTAGATGCTGCTTCGCTGCTAAATGCTCAGACAATACCGTTGCCGCGTGAAACATACAAAGTCCCCCCTAAACCTAAACACAATGAAACATTGGCTTATCGAATTGAAAAAAAGGCTACTCAAAACATACGCGGCTTTAACACTGAAGCTCCAATCCAAAATTTTTGGTTCTTTAATTCTGATCAATTAAACAATCTTGATTTCTTAGACACACAAATCAAATATAACAAAGATTACACTTACAATGTGTATGCTTATATTTTAATAGAAGGAACAAAGTATCAGTTTTCCGATTTACAATTGTCGCGAATTATCGGACAGCCACTGCAGCCCACCTCCACGGCTACCTATTCAACCCCGCTGCCCGCGATATCGCCTGCAGTGTCCATAGCGAGGATTGGAGAGCAATATTGTATTGAATATTATGATCCTGCCACCGACGAAACAGTTAATGATTTACTAGAACACACTGTTTATACATCAGGGTCTCTCCTCATAAGCACCCGCGCGACTGAAGCCCAAAGAATTGCCAAGACACGCATTAGTGCGTTGGCAGGCGAAGCATCAATGCCCCCTTATTTTGCCAATTTTGTGACGACGATAGAACCTTCTATTCGCGTCATAGAAGTGCCGGTTTTTTCTAAGACATTAAAAGTATTAGATAACCCACCCAATAGGTTAAATGTTTTACCTAATTATATTGATGACAATTCTCAAACACTTTCGTTTGAGGTTCATTACGAAGATTTCTTCGCGATGCCTCATCCTAACTCAGTAGACGTGCCGGATGTTGAGCGCCAAGAGGCATATTTGCACGCATATGATTGGCTTCCGTCCACAGAAGTATCCCTTCCTACTGTATCATTACAAAATGCTGTCCAAGTATATCGTATTGATAAAAAACCCACCTCCTTTAGAGATTTTGAAAATGCCCTGATACGAACCCATAATTTAAATATCCCTGGTCTCGATGGGGCCTACACAAGCAAACAATTTTATGATAGAGTAGAGGCAAATAAGAAATATTATTATCTATTTAGAGTAACCAACGAATTGGGGGTGCCTGGATATGTGGATGAGGTATTAGAAGCAGAACTTATTAGTGACGGCGGGTATAAGTATGCAGTTTTTGATTCTTTTTTCAAAGCCGATTTAGAAGTCAAACATTTTAACGATATCAGCCGCCCAGTAAAGAAACTTATGCAGGTTACACCAGCCCTTCAACAAAGCATGCTAATAGATACCACTGCGGATTATTCGGAAACTGCACAAAGCCAACTTGAAAATATAGAAGTGGGAACTGCTGCCGAGCTTATCTGGGGAAGGACTTTTAAGTTACGCTTAACATCCAAAAAAACAGGTAAGAAAATTGATTTGAACCTTACTTATAACTTGAATAGGGATTTGAGTAGCGAATAAACAAAATGACAACTATTTATGAAAGAGAGGAAATTAAATGGCATTTTTAGATAACTCTGGCGATATTATTTTAGACGCCGTATTAACTGATGTCGGCCGCAAAAGAATGGCCGCAGGCAGTTTTAAAATAACCAAATTTGCTTTAGGCGATGATGAAATTGATTATGGGCTATATAACAAAAGCCATCCATCAGGCTCGGCATACTATGACTTAGAAATACTTCAGACACCCATCTTAGAGGCGTTTACACAATTGAACGCTAGTATTAATTTCGGTCTTCTCACCTATGCGCGCACCGATCTTTTGTATCTTCCCGACATTAAATTAAACGAAACTGGTATTTCTATCAATCAAGTGAATTCCGGCGGCGGTGTTATTTACTTATGTGATGACTCGGCGCCGATCGCGGGTGTCACCACCTCAACCGCTCTTGATGCGGAAACTGGAGTTCTAACCAATCAGATTATGATAAACGGCAACCCCCTCAATCGATTCTTGTTGTTTGAAACAGGGTTGGACACCAGCGATCTTGAACCAACATCAGCAAATCAGGCTACCTATCTCACGTCCATGGGCCTATTAGATGAATCGTTTACTGTAGGTTTTGATAATCGCGTGATAAAATCAGTATACTATGCTACTGGCGCCAAGTTTACTAGCGACTCAGGCGCCTCATCACCAATAACTATGCAGGCCAACGCTTTCGATCAGGCGAGCACAGTGAGTTTATCCCGAGAAACGAGCAATTTCTCTGTAACGGCATTTCCTGCAATAATTTCGCAATTGTATTCTGGGGGGGGCCTTCCTACTGCCGCCGTGGTAAACGCCGCATCAGCCCTCAATGGACCAAAAGGGACGTTTCAGTGTATGGTGCCTTGGATGGTTTCTGATCTTTCAAGTACAACCTATTCGCAAATGGGATTGGTCAACCAAGACATAGGATCTGGAAAACTATATAACTGGATAGATACAGTAGTTTATATTAAAGGACAGTCTACCAACATTGAACTACAAATCCCCATCAGGGTAATTAAGTACGTTAGCTAATCAAACAAATAGTGGAGAATATTAATGGCTAAATCATATCAACCTTTAAACGTTAACACAGACGTAACAACAACACGAACTTTGTTGCACGAGGTTATTCCCCTAACAGGGACAATCATCAGTGGAACTTATGGAACGTTCCCAGACGAAGAGAACATCAAGAATTACAATCACGGGATGTTCCAGAGCGTATATGATTATCCTTATTTAAGTTCTTCCGCTAACCATATCTTTGATCTTTCCATTGGTATTCACTCAGGATCGGTGTTGTCGGCTTCCGGCGTCCCTACGCAAGCTAGCAAGAAGTTCAATATGTATAATGAATTTGCTCAATTGTTGTTGGGATATGACGTCACTAAGAAAATCGAGGCATTTGAATCAGATCTAAATATTGCCGATGATACCAATCAAATGAAAGATTGTTATTTTATCTCCTTATCTCGCTTACTTACTAAAGATCAAATCAAGAAGGGCACATTTAATATAACAGTTGGTCAGGGTACATGGCTCAACCCGTTTGCAGCCACACTTACTCTGGGAGACACAGGTTCTTCAGAGACTGGCGGCTTCAAATCGGGTCTGCCAGGCGGCGATTATGCAATTCTCTATGATACGACTGCTAGTCTTTCTAGCGATACCCCTTCGTCCAGTTATGGCGCCATTTTCTATCAAGCCGGCGTAGTAGTTCTGAGTAGTTCTCTGTGGAAGACTGGCTCTGTCGGTGGTGGAGGTACATATGCCGGCGCAGCAATCACAGACTTTGCTTCTGGTTCAGTCACCACCACAGGATCCACCGCCGAGGATGGAGCCGCCCGCGATGTAATGTGGATGATGGCTACATCTTCCATCTCTGGAGCCTGCGATGCAGCCCGGGCAAGAATTCAAAATATCTCATTCAACAACTCAACAGAGATCAATTCAACGATTTACTTNTGCAGAATGCCGGTTAACCAATTCAATTATAGCTCTAACCCCACCTACACTACGGCCAGCAAGATGGTAGTTAAAAATGTAAAATCTGATATGCCTGTCTCGTATGTGACCACGATTGGTCTCTATAATTCTGCTAACGAGCTATTGGCGACGGCAAAACTATCAGAACCTCTCCGAAAGGATCCGACGAACGAGCTTACATTGAGAGTTAGATTGGATTATTAGTCATGTCCCTGCGTAAATTTGGGCCAAATGATATTCTTCTAAACACACTTCGTACTTATCCCGACGTAGAATATCTCATTTATGATGGGAATGTGTTTTATAACCAATCCCCCAATCAATCAGGTGCCTTCTCTGACAATATATTGTCGGTAACGGGTGGCGCTTTGAGTTTATATGAGTACAACATTGATCGTAAAGTTGCTGTAAATCCCTATATATATCCCTATATCACCAAAGATTCCGCCCGCAGCTCTTTTCGCACAGCAGGCGGAACTAGCTATTATAATGAATTTGTGTATGGGGATGTAATAACGGGTTCTTATCCTCTTGCTGGTCGCATTGATCGAGAATACATGGCTCATCCAGGAGCCAGGGTCACAGGCTCGGACATTTACTCCGGAGCAAAATTTTCAGCAGCCGCTGTTTATCCTCATTTCTATGCTTTAAAAAATAGACTTAATTATTATGGATACTTAAGTGAACATTATAAAGTATCTTCGAGCTTGGGAGACGGCTGGGATAAAAACAACCAGGCTATTAGTTTGGTTTCAATTCCGGCAATCATGTTTGGATCTCAAATTAAAGAAGGTTCTCTTTCGTTAAAATGGTATGTNTCAGGNACCCTCAAAGGAGAGTTACAAGACTCTCGACAAAATGGCGAACTCGTCGAAGTTTTTCGTACCGGAAGCAACACCGGCGAAGTTGCAGGAGTGGTTTTATATAACGAAGGATTTATTGTGTTGACAGGTTCGTGGGCAATCTGTGATGCCTTAATGCAACTAGAAGCAGGAGGCGCCATGGAGAACCCCAAGTGGATTAACTTTGGTGCTGGTGCATATGATGGCGTTACCCAAGCTACTGCTGGCGCAACGTTCGTTTCCGCCGCTTTCGGGATAAAATTCAAAGCACAGTCGGAGACTCAGACATATACATTGTTTGCCAATGCTCGACGCGGCGAAGTAAATTATTCTAATAATCCCACATACTTACGGTACGGTCAGACCAAAATAGCCCTCACCTCTTCCACGATTTATGAAGAAAATTCATCTTTAAAGATAAAGAATTTTGTAAGTTCAAGTTTGCTCGATTATAGTGCCCCCTTTAAGCGGCAGACTATTATTTCACGCATTGGTATTTACGATAAAGACAAAAACCTACTTGGAATTGCAACTTTAGCAAACCCCTTATTAAAGAACGAAGATCAAGATTATACATTTAAAATCAAGCTTGACATATAGTAGAATGGTNCCATGATTCTTGGAATAGATNTNTCAACNAGNATNACNGGCTTTGCCATTGTGGGCGATGATCANCTTCTTCATTATAGTTCAATAGATCTGCGCAAACACAAGGGACCGTTTGCAAAAGCAGAAGTATTGCGTGCATACCTTGAAGATCTATTCGAGAATTACCAATGCAACAATGAGAGCTTCATGGGCACCGCGGAGTTTCCCATAGAACATATATATATTGAACAGCCGCTTCATATGTTTATGCGCGGAAAGTCATCAGCAAAGACGCTATCAACTCTTATGACATTTAACGGTATTGTATCATGGCTTATTTATGAAATGTTTGACATTGAGCCAGAATACGTTTCTGCAACGTCTGCCAGAAAGAAAGCGGGCATTCGTGTACCCCGAGGTGAGAAAGCAAAAGAAGTGGTCTTAAAGCACCTTCTTAAGAACGAACCAGCATTCAACGTTGAATATACAAAACACGGCAACCCGGTGGCAGGCTCCTATGATAAAGCCGACGCCATTGTGATTGCTAAAGCGGGCTATTCGATGGAGCAAGAGAAAGAGAGCATGGAATGATCTATATAAGACATGGACGATTCTTCGGACTTCGATATTGCTCATACTATCGAAGTGGGCGATATTGTTACCGAAAGAAATTACATCGTTCCTCCGGAGCGAACACCATGGGTAGGAATTGTGGTATATATTGAAAAAGATCATTACACCTTGCATTCATATTTGGCGAAAGCTGAAGATTTGATCGGGGTTCATTGGTTCCAAGCAGCGTATGTCGAAAGCCTTCCAGTCTCGGTTATTGAACTTTTACAAAAAGCTGACTAAAAAGTTGACATATAGAAATATGTGTGTTATGCTAATAGAGCATTTTCATTGCAATGAAAGGAGAAAAAAATGCAAGTAAAAAACGGAAGCACAGTTAGTGTGCATTATAGGGGGACTCTCGGAGACGGTACCGAATTTGATAATTCTCGTGTTCGCGGCGAAGCCCTAAATTTTCAGGTAGGTTCGGGTCAAATGATTCGTGGCTTTAATGACGCCCTAGTGGGAATGTCGATTGGCCAAACGAAGAGTGTGACCCTTTCCCCTGCTGAGGCCTACGGTCCTCGCCATCCCGAAGCCACACAGGTTGTTCCTCGATCAGCCTTTGGTCCGGACTTTGAGTTTATTGTCGGAGGTACCATCCAGGGCAACGGCCCCAATGGTCCCTTCTTGGCCAAGATTCATGAAGTGGCCGATTCGGAGGTTACTCTAGATATGAACCACCCCTTGGCTGGCGAAGAGCTTAATTTTGAAATTGAGCTTGTTGCAGTAGATGACGACAAGTCATCTGATGCTTGGACCCCTTCTATGAAGAAGGCGCAATTGTACCAGATTGCGAAGTCTCGTGGGTTGGGTGTTACGACAAAGTACACCAAGGCACAACTAGTTGAAGCACTGAGCGCATAATGATAAGCCCCGCTCAGGCGGGGCTTTTTCTTGACTTTAACACAGGAATGTGTTAGATTATGTTTAAGGGTTCATGAACAAGAAAGAAGCACTAAAGATCTTAAATGAAACTCTTGGAGACCACCGCCAAACCAGCAAGAACGAGCATTATTTCAAATGTCCTGCGTGCGATCACTACAAGTATAAGCTCGCTGTTAATTTGGATAAAAATGCTTTTCATTGTTGGGTTTGTGATTATCGGGGTCGCAACATTAGGCGTCTTGTTAGGCGTTTTGGTTCGTATCTGCAATTACAGAAATGGGACGGAGTATCGGACAGGACAGATCTTGAAAGATTCTCTGACCTCTTTATGGAACCAGTCAGTCGAGAAGACAAAGCAAAAGTGGAACTCCCAGAGGAATTCATAAGCCTTTGTTCTAATAATATCCCAGCGACTGGCACCTATGCGTTAAAATATCTCCAGAAGCGAGGAGTAAGCAAAGATGACATTCTCAAGTGGAAAGTTGGCTACTGTTTCAGCGGAGAGTATCGCAACAGAATTATTGTGCCCTCATTCGACGAGGATGGTGATTGTAGCTACTTTATCGCGCGCTCCTATACAGGAGACTCATACAAGTATAAAAATCCAAGAGCGTCCAAGGATATAGTGTTTAATGAGCTATTTATTAATTGGAACGAAGACCTGATCTTGGTAGAAGGAGTATTTGATGCATTGGTCGCAGGAAATGCTGTTCCCATTTTGGGTTCAACACTTAGATCAAACTCAGATCTTGTCCGNAAAATTGTCCTCAACGACACACCCATCTANGTTGCCCTCGACCCAGANGCGAGANNAAAAGAAAACAAAATTATTCAAACGCTTCTTCGATATGATATCGAAATGTATAAAATAGATGTGNCNGGCTACGAAGATGTAGGCTCGATGCCGAAGGAAGTATTCGAGGAAAGAAAGAATAACGCATCCTTTATCGATAGAGACAACTATTTATTGTTGAATTTACTATCAGCAGTATAAGGAGTTTGATATGGCTAGAAGAAAGAATACGAGATTTATTGATCCGCGATGGTTCATGGATGAGAAGATGGAAACGATCAAGGAAGAGATTGAAGAGGGCATGGGCCCCCAGGGCCAGGGTGACCCACCATGGGCCCCAGAATGGCGCACCAGCGCCCCGGGCCACGAAGACGTCGTGTCAACTGAGGATTTGTTTAAGCTAATGAGCGCTGGGTATGGGCCCGATGATTTGCGCGGATTAAATTACGGCAACCTTACACCAGAAATGGCCAGTATTCTTGGGCGCGGCCCAATGGCAGAGAACGTAGGCGGCGGTGTCGACATGGCAAAAGCAGAAGAGCTTGCAGCAACATTTCAGAAGAGCCCAACAATCATGGCAGCAGTTGAGCAGGCAATGCAGGATCCAGAAGTTCAAAAAGCCTTAGAACAAGCAACAGCAGGGGGACTGCAAGAAGAAGAAGACCCATATGCAGATGATCCAGTGGGAGCGGCTTATCAGAAAAAAGCACAGCTAGCAGGCGCAGGCGAAGTAGCTAGTGCTGGTGTGGCCGCTGTAGGTGCCGGCGCCGTAGTTGGCCCAGCCATACTCACCACGATTGCTGGAAAAATGGTCGTCACTGGCGCCATTGCTGCTCTAGGAATTGCCGGCGGAGCAGCGTTGATGGGCCTTGCGATCGTCGCCGCGGCCGCGTTTAACAAACGCCGCCACGACTCGTCCCAGAAGGCAAAGGGCTATACCGACCGGGACGTGAGAGACTTCTCACCCGACGAATGGCGCAAGATTCACTCAGGGGACTAAGATGAAAATCACCAAGTCGCGACTTATGGAGATCGTCAAAGAAGAGATTGGAGATCTTGAGGCACGTTTGGGCGGCCTTGGTGCAAGTGAAGATGAGGCTGCAACCAAAGTGGTTAAAAGAGGAGTAAGAGATGAGCTTCGTGCCCTTGCTGCTATTTTTAAAGGAATGGTTGACGTCTTTAATGCAGTCAAGCGCGCCCACAAAAGAGCCGAAGAGGCCGGCCATACAATCAATTTTGAAGGTATGAGCCTCTCCCCACACGGAATAGATCCGGTCCAAATAAAAAGAGTTCTCGATCTATCAAAGATAATCGAAGATGTTGCCAACTCAATAGCAAAGGATGATGAAGATGCTGCAGCCGCAGCCGAGCCCCTCGCAGAAGCTCTAAGTCACCTGGCCACCCGCCCCGGCACACTGCAACGGGAGGTGGAAATCTTCGACGCATGGGAACCGCTAGAACCTAGAGAAGTAGAAGGAAGTTCTGCTGGTCCATGGTCCAGAGTACTCCACGCAGACCCGCGCGATGAATACAAGTCGGCAGCACACGACGCCCACAACCTGTACTCCTATTTATATATGGATGGTATACCTGACATAGTCCGAGGCCCCGGCGCCAAGTATATACCCAAGCCGCTTAGAAAGCACTTATTCGATCTAATATACAATAAAGATAGTTGGCTCATGAAAGGCATGAACTATACCTCAGCCTGGGAGAACTACAGCGGCCGCAGCGGTGGGAGTAGTTCCACCCCGGGCGCGGCATACTACCCTTATGAAGAAGGCAAGTTAGAACAACTTAAAGATATCATACAAGAAGAGCTTAACAAAACCTTGAATAATAAGGAGTAACTCATGCAGATATCTGAAGCCAAGCTCCGACAGATCGTCCTAGAAGAAGTGCAACTGCGCCTCATTAAAGAGACGATTAGGAAAGTTGTTGATGAAGCCAATCTATCTT
>NZAS01000031.1 GCA_002686195.1 Candidatus Pacearchaeota archaeon
AAGGATAAGGATAAAAATATCCCTTTCTAAGGGACAATAGCCTCCCATCCCACGATAGAGCTCGTAGCTGCTTTCTGCTGCGGGCTCTATCTTCTTGTGGAATATAACAATTCATTTCTAATTAATATATAAATAATATTTGCATTGCTTAGCACTGAATTCTATAATATATAAATGAGGAGATGCCGTACAATCCTCTCTACGTTACTGGGTCTTCATATAACACTGAGACCCTCATTCCTTACATGAGCTCCTGAGACGGCGCTGAGAGTTCTTAAAAGAGGCAGCACTGATATGAGTGAAAAACTAAAGATACCTTTAACATGCCCATCATGTGATTACAGCTTACGTGGGTTGAGTATTCCTGACCTTTGTCCTGAATGTGGTTCTGATCCTTATATTAGAGAGAAGAGCTCTACAGCTAAGACCTGGCTTATATGGGGATGTGTAGGTTTAGGTTGTGGGGCTGTTATAGACTTATTATCATATACAGCTTCTTTAATTTAGCGCGAAAAAGGAAAATTGCTTAATTCTTAAAAATAGAGATGTATGAAAGAAATAAAGACCGCATCGTATATCGAGAAAGCAGCAGCTATGAGCTTAAAGAAGCGACAGAAGAAGATAGTGAAAGATATAGAGAAGCTGGATCTACCAGAGATGAAGTTTGAATTCATACGAGGAACAGCTCATCCTGGTTTTATCATCACCCTCAATCTAGATGGTGCATTAGTGACAAAAAAGTTCACCATGTCAGGGTCCCCTAAGGATGACAACTCAGAGAGACAGGCTGTAAGAGAGATTAGGAGATGGGTTAGGTCAGAACAAGAGTCACGTAAGTAGCTCTACACTACCTTTTTGCCACTTATATTAAAAATGCATAAACTGTGATCCTATAAAAGGAGGCACTGATATAGATTTTGAGCTCGTAGAGTTTAAAAATGCATAAACTGTTTTATTTCCCTATGCCGTTTTTATAGAATTGTGCTTATTAATAAATAAAATGTCATCATGGATGACATGGACGAACAAATATCAATATCTATGCGGCGGAAGGGATCAGATGGGACCTCACATGTAAAAACGTGTTCCAGGTTGAAGTATGACTACTCCATAGATGACTATCTCAGGGAATATGATGAGCACTCACGTGAAACAATCGAAGACGTCGCTGATCAGCTAGCCTGCATGTCGCCGTCAGATCTCCAGTCCATGATAGATCGTATGGGTTGCGAGCAGCACCTGCAGCTACAGAAGCTTCTTAATGCATGGGACTGTGAATATTCATCAAATCATCCGGAGCTAGAAAATGAAGAAGGCGAAGATTATGGATTTTAATAAGGAATGAAAAATGAGTAAAAAGAAAGCAAGTTCGAAGAAGAAGGCAACAAATTCGAAGAAGAAGACAAAAGATAGTACCGGATCTCCAGTTGATCACAGTGCCCAGGGGTCCGCCGAAGACCAGGATACTTTCGGTCCCTTTCATATGAATTTCCTAGGAGAATGCGACGTCCCTCCTGTCGGCATACGAGCTGAAGGTATGCCTAAATTCGACCTTAATTCCCCTACAGCTAATAAAATTCAAGCTGCAGCTAAAAAACTCTATGGCACTGAAGTTGTAGCTGTAGATCCAGGGAAAGCGACGACAAGCACTGATCCCAGCACTGAATCGCTGGATGAGTCTGCAACACGGGCCAAGAAAGCTGTTTTAGAGACTCACGAGAAGCTCATGCGGCAAGAAACGCCGCCAATACCGGTACTCCAAGAGAAGATCCTGGTCCCAACAAAGCTAGAGATTTGCAGCTGTGAATATAGATATGGTGTTTTTGCATCTGTGAAAATTGATGACGGCGAGATCATAGAAGAAGCGCCGTTTATCGTTGTTCCAATTAGGACCGGTGATGCTAAAGGGAACCCTAAAGCTGCAGCACTGCTGCCGCATGTCTCTCCAATCGCGTGTGCCTGCCAGGAATGTAGAGATCTTGGACTTCGAGTAGTTCTCTCTTCAGGATATATACAGATGTACAATCACTCAGATAATCCAAATGCACGGCTGCTGCAGCACAAAGCAAATAAACGGATCTACACAATTGAGGCACTGAAGACAATTGAACCTGGGGAACAAATATTTATTAATTATGGTCCTGGATATCCTCGTGAATGGCTTCGTCAACCTCATTTAAGAGAATCAGATGTTTAAACTAACTGAAGAAGACAAAAAAGAGATCATCAGGCACTGTTTGCTGCTTCTTGAATACGGATGGGAATATGAGGATGTGAGACGACTTGTTGGTCAAAAGGACTTTGAAATCTTTCAAGACTTTTATTTTGACTGTGTTGAAGAGGGAGAATGATCGTCTGTGAGATTTTTATAAAGAATTCACTACGTTAATTCTTTATAAATCTTTTGAAGTCCTTCTTTTCTGGCGAAAAAAGTCTTCAAAAAAGTTGCCAAATATTTGCACAGCCCTTTTTCTAGTTATATAGTGTTTTAGTCAAGGGAAAATCAGCGAAGGTGGGTAACCACAAGAGCTGATGAAACCCTCGGTTAGACGAAACTAAATTGATGAAGCCAGGCAACTGGAAGAGTTGATGAAGATGAGTCAAAGGGGTGGCTAGGGAAACCTAGTCACTTCTTTTCTTTACCCCCGGAATGCGAGGCGCCTTGTGAAATATCGAGGTGCCTTGTTTTTTTATAGGACAAATTGAGAAAAGATAAAAATACAATATCTATATAGATGCAGGCACAGATTCATAATGTGGACAACTTGTGGATAGAGCACTGCTTTATTAATAAATGATTTTACAGAAAGAATGATTATATGGAACAATTCCCCATAAATATTAAAAATGCCAAAAATGTCAATGCATGGGAAAATACTATCACTGTGGATCCGCGTCGCATCATGGTGTATGACATAGAAACGACCGGCGTCACTAAGTTTGATCACATCACCACTATTGCCTGGTCAATTGGGGGCCACGTGAAATACTCCATGTTTGGAGATGACTGGACTGAATTCGAAGAAGACTGGCGCCGCGCATCAGGGACCGTCACATTCAACGGGACCTATTTTGATGAAAAGTTCATCACTAAGGATCTTGCACTTCCAAAACATTCGAGACACTGCGACCTGCGGTTTTTTCTTAAAGCAGCTGGGAGGAAGGGCGGGCTGAAGAAGATGGCTGAAGCTGAAAACATGCATAGACCGGCAGAACTGGCTGACGTGGATGGGTTTTTCGCGATCACCTTATGGAAGTATTACCAGGAGACTGGGGATGAAGAAGCACTGAACCACCTACTGGCATACAACATCTGGGATGTAATTCTTACTGCAGAGTTATTTAAGAAGTTTGTTGGACCATGGCTGCCAACGGATGATTTTGACAATCCCTTTAAAATAAATCTAGAGAAGCTTAAGCGGATCAAGGATCACTACTCGAAGACTTCAATCATTAATGAGTAATTACAGAATCTACACCTATACGTCTGAAGTCGTCGCAAACTGACATGTTTGGTATTTTTTTTATGCTTTTTTTTAATAAAAACATATAGTAGGCTATGAGATATCGTATCTGGGATGAAAAAACGTCGAAAATCATTGAAGCTTCAAGTATGGGAGATGCATTTTACTCTTCACGAGATGAGTTCCCTGGTGACTTTGAAATAGAACGGCTTGACAACTGGGATTGTGATCCAGTGGATCAAAATCATGACATAAAAAGATTTATTAATTGGGATAATAAATACAATCACACAAAATAAAGATTCTTCAAAGAAGATATACTTTGTTTTGCAAAAAGATTTATTAAAAAACTACAGTAAGAAGAACTACTTGAGAATCTGAATTTTCTCTCTTCTCCCCTCCAAAAGTCCCTCACCAAGATATGTGAGGGACTTTTTTGTTCATTATTAAAAAACTCCCTGGAGGCTAATCACAGGGAGCTAGTAAAATAAACCCCTTCTCTCTTCTCCACAATAAGTGGGTAGGGGCTGTAAGTATGTGTACAGTATAGAGATATGATTCAAATATGCAAGAGATTTAGCAATAAAATACCAACACTGAATTATGGAATCATTAAAAATAGAACATTCACAGAATGTATGACACTGAATTATGGAATTGTATAAATAAAAGTATCCTATACAGGCTAACTTGGGGAATACTGACAATTAATAAATATTTTTTATGTGCAAGAAAACAAAGGGGATTAATGATACTTATTTTACAATTCTTAAAAAGCGCCGGTTTTATCGGTCAATAATCCAAAAAACTCTCAGTCAAAACTCCTTCTGCATCAAATAGATCTTTCCATCTCTGTATTTCAGCATGATACTCCAGTCCTAGCTCTTGATTCTCATTTCGTTCGTATTCGAAAGTATGCCAAGGAAGGGACCAATGGCACCTTAATGTGTTTGTCAACAATCTAGCACTGACCCAGTTTCCTTGAAAGAATGGACAAATGTATCCAACTTGGAATTGAGCTTTCCATGCAATTCGAGCCAGATCAGACGCAATGTTGAAGCGAATTCTGTTCGGCATAATAAATTCATCATTTTCTTGATCACATTTTTCAAACACTGAAAAGAGTGATTCCATATTTTGAATCACGAGTCCATAGTCTACATTTGACACTTCCCCTCCTCCGGGATCTGTATTTCGAAGCTTTCGGAGCTCTGCCTTCCTGAACATGTCGTTCTTCTCATTATTGCACGGGCCAGACATTAATATATTGTTTAATTCTACAAACCATTTTAGAAAAGCGTCGTGTTGAATGAGATCTCTTTTCATGATCCATCTCCATAACTCATTACATCCATCCATTTGTCCTTGGATCCATGGATGCCTGCGTCCTTCCTTGTTGGACTCTTGTCTAACTTGCACGTGATTGACCGGTACACCACTGAGTGAAAGTGAGTTGGCAACAAATGCCATAAATGATTTAGTCTTAGTTTCTGGAATACTTCTTTTATATTGCAAAATTTTCCCTTTTTATTGAAATGTAATAATTGCTTTTCATTTTTTTAAGAACCTATGCTTATATCGGAGTTAATTATATAGGAGACCCATTTTATGCTTGTAAAAGATATATACGCTAATTTTAAGAAAGAAGCCGAGAAACCACTGAGGATGAGGAATTCAACAGTAATCGGAAGAGACGGAGATGTGACGCCGCGACGGCACCACCTTAAGTACGATTCCTTATGTTCTCATAGTAAAGCACTGAATGACAAAGTCTTCTGTATTCCATATAGAAAAGGAATACGATCTGCTTTTATCGCAACACTGTTTAACTTAGGAGTTTGTCAGTCTCACGAATTAAAAAAAGTAATTAAGGGGATCAAAGAACTAGCATCCAGTAGTTTATTTGTAAACAATAAAGGTAAAACTGCTCTGCAGGTGCTTTTCGCGAGATCTGGAGAAATGACCAACGAAGAGCTTGGAGACAAAATATTATCTGAGGCTTGCGAGCTGCAGCGACTTACCGGTATGCATCCATATGGACTGAAGCTCGCCCAACTGGGATTTTATCTAGATGTTACTAGGAGAGATGAAAAAGTATTTATTAAATTAAACGGCGGAATAAAAGGGGAGATACTTCCAGTAAATGAGACTAGAAAATCTTACAAGAAAAATGGAAAACCCGTGACTCCAGATATTGTAGGTTACGATATATACAAAATCAAAGAGTGGACTTTGGAAAAAGCACACAAGCTATATCCAAATGAAGAGCAAGACTGGAATGAATCTTATTTTTGATTATGCATTATTGAAGTAGGTTCTTTGTGTGGATCTACTAAATGCATAGTCTTAAAGATGGGAGGGACGTGATGAAAGTCGCGTCCCTCCTATTCTTTTAAAAATGCATAATTCAAAAACACATAAATCATTGACCATAAACACTTTATAGAAGTGCAAAAACAAATGCATAATCTACCCTTTTATGAGTATTAAAGACGTTCTTCTGCTATACTATCTATGAGAGGCTAATATGGTGCCTGCATCAGACGCATTTTTGGGGATTACAAAAGCAATAAATGCATAATCTGATTGCACCACTAGCACATCGTAGTTTGGAAAGAAATTTATTAATACCCCTATCTCAAGGAGAACAATAAAATGGCTAGAGGCAGAAAAGCAAAAGATGTAGGTGCAGTAGTAGCGTCCCTCTCAACAACAAAGAAGATTGAATTCTTTATTCAGATGTTTGGTTGGAGTGAGCAACAAATTCTTCAATCAATTGGACATGAGAATCCTACTATTATAGAGGATGACCATATTAGAAATATGTTCGGTGGTGAAGATTGCGAATTTGACCCTAATGCGTTGCGTAAAATGATTGCACTTATTCGTGTGTCAAAAAGTAAATACTCTCAAGGAAAGACAGAACAAATAATAATTGATGATATTGTAGGAAAAGGCGAAGTTGTATGTTTTGATGATATTGAAGCCGACCCTGTTCGTCGTGTAACAAGTGGATTGCGACAGATTGATGAACTGTACGGATATTCGTCTGACTATGACGCTTGGGGAATGCCAAGAGGTCAGGTTGGCTTGATGGCAGGAAGTCCGGGCGTTGGTAAAACTCGTTTGATGACAAGTATTTGTGGTCATATGACCCACCCTGAAAATCAAGATGGATTTTCTGCTCTGTATTTTCAAAATGAGTTTGCTCTTTCTCAGTTTAAGCAATTGAATAAAAACACGATTGTTCCTGAGTCTCGGTTCTTGTGTGGTGATTTGGTTCATATGCAAGACCAAGTAGATTTCTTAAAATCACAGGATGAAGTACCTGACTTGGTTGTTATTGATTCCGTACAAATGCTTGCAGAAGCAAAGAGCAAGAGTGGTATTGAACGATGTATTGCTTTCTATAAGCAAGTTGCGATGGAATTAGACATTCATGTATGCTTCATTGGTCAGTTGAACAAAGCGGGTGAAGTCGCAGGTTCACGAAGCGTTGAACACCTTGTCGACCAAGTGTTTACGGTTCGTCATATGTTCTTGCCGGGTCAGTTTGGTGTAAATGTTACAAAGAATCGTTGGGGTGAGAGTGGTATCTCCGCTCGATTTGAGCATACACCAGAGGGCGTGATTTGCGTAAGTGAAGGACGAAAAAATGAAGGCGAGTCAGCGGAAATTCAATTTGACAATGACTTTGCAATGTAAAAATACCCTTGAGATTCCCTGTCCCACCTTAATTTGGTGGGGCGGGGATTTAATACGGTAAGTTATGATTAGGTTCGGCTTGGATAGGTTGGCTGAGATGTGGTTCGGTACGGTACACTTTGGAAAAGAAATTTATTAATGCAATAAATGCATAATCTCATTAAAAACAAACCTTAGTTGACTGAGCAACGTTGCTCGGTAAAAATGGAAACGCATGAAGAACTTTTATAAGGATTAATTCAATGCAAACCCCTCCCCTTAATGTTCGTGAAGATGTCTTGGCTCTAGTGCTAAATGGTATCGTTACGACTCGCAAGAATGACCGAGACCGAATCTCGGAGGCAAAGAACAGCGTTGGTACAGACCACGATTACATGATTGATGAGATGATTCATGTGGTTGGTACTTGTTGTATTGGTGGCGACAAAGCCCCAACTCCAGTTAAGGCTCGCCCTGATTACCGTGCAGTATGTGCGTTCCTCTTGAACAAAGCAGATACTGCGACTAAGCGTCAGGCATCGAAGATGCTTAATGATACGAAGTATGGCGAGAAGGTCGACATCGACGCTCTCAACCTATCTAAGTATACGCTTGAGACGATGGAGAAGATGAACGAAGTCGTTGACCATCGACACTCATCTCCAACTGTTAATGTTCGCTGTGGATGGTCGGTAGTTGAGAACTTTGTTCCTGACGAAGCGATGGAGACAGAGACTGTTACAGTCGATGTTGCAACTGGCGAAGTAAAAGGCTGATGTGCAATAAAATTTCTCGTTCTCAGATTTTGGGAGCGAGAGATTGCACGCCAACCTAAAAATGCATAAACTGTTTATAGTGTTAGGATAGTTACAGTCACTTTCTTTAGAATAGGAGAACCCCAAGATATGACTACTGTACAAATGGATATGCCACTAGACAATATGGTCACGGTGGACAAACTAATGAAAAATCTTGATAGTCGTGCAAATGACCGAGAAGATTTTTTTATGCCTCAAGCCCGAGACGCAAAGTTTCAATATGACAAGCCCGAATTGGGTGGCGAGGTGAAGCGTGGAATGTTTACAATGAAACTCGATGGTGAGGAGTTTGAAGTAACTAACAATGCTATTCGTAGTGCTTGTAAGTTAATGAAAACTAGCCGAGAGTTCTTTCAACGCAACTTCCCTAATTGGCAACAAAAACTATGTCGAGACTTTGTGTCGGCAGTAGACCACCTTGAACGTGGAGTTATTGCACGAACAGATACTCGTAGCAGTAATGGCTCAATCCGTCGTATTGAATCATTTAGTCCAAGCACTTGGAATACTGATGTTCAAGAGACAGATATGATTCGTGGTGTTGCAGAGCGATTGAATGCTCAATATGAAGATTCTCTAATCGGAGTTCAGCACTTGGGTCATAAGACTGCCCGTACTGACGCATTTAGATTTATCTTTGGTAAACCTGTTATTGGCGATGACGCTCATGTAAAGATGTACCCAATGCTTTCACTTATTCATAGTCCTTATGGATTTGCGAACACAGAATTAACACTTGGTTTGTATCGTGTGATTTGCAAAAATGGTATGCTTCGTCAAGATTTCAAAGCGGGTCGAGCGATGTGGAATCAAACAAGTAACCCTGACCGATTCTTCCAAAACATTCGTGAGACAGTTGATGTCGCAGGTGATTTTGCAAACTATTGCTCAAATGCGTTGGCTGATATGCCTACACGAAATCTAGGACATCACCCTATGGAAATTCTAGGTGGGCTTAATAACTCTCGACTTATTAACCGAGACCACTTTGATTTATCGGTATCAATGCTCCCTGAGCGTGAAGTTAAGACAGAGTATGATATGCTCAATCTTTTAACTGATTCTGTTAAGGGAATCCGCTCACTTGCTCGTCGCCAATACGGTGAAAGCGTAGCACTACGAGTGGGAATGCAACGCTCTGGTTTCTCTGGTGTACTTGATGGTGGCTTTGATAAGTCGTATGCAAGTCAACAACTAGAAGGAATTCGCAGAAATTAAAATTTATTAATCTCTGCAAAAACCTTGATAACGCACCTCATAATAGGGGTGCGTTATCTTTTTGGGATTATATAATATAATTTAGCAGAAAATGCATAATCTCACTTGCTTTCTAAGTTGTGAGTTAATATATTACTATTAGTTCATGGGTTACTTTAGTTTTTAACTTTAGTTTTTAGTGGTTCAAAATGGTTCAAATTAAGGAGACTATTCAAATGGCTCGAACCAAAAGCAAGCGAACGCCAAGCGTTTCGCAAATTAACGCAGAGATTGCAAAGCAAGTCACTGCACTTCGTGCTCACGAATCTAACCTTCAACAACAGTTGAATGAGATTCAGACAATGATTACCTCATTCGGTGGTCAGTCGTCGAGCGTCACCCCAACTAAGCGTCGTGGACGCAAAGCCGGTAGCAAGAATAAGACTGCAAAGTCTGCCACTGCTACAAAGACTATTCCTAAAAGTCTGACCCCAAAGCGTGGTCGCCCGAAGGGTAGCCCCTCCAAGAAGCAGGGTGGTATCAGTCTTAGCGATGCTATTCAGAAGTCTATGCGTAAGGGTAAGAATTGCACTATCTCTGATATGAAGGAAGGTATTGCGAAGGTTGGATATACTTCTTCAGCAAAGAACTTCTCTGTTATTATCAATCAGACATTGGGTCGCTTGATGAAACAGGGTGTTATTGTTCGTGTTGACCGTGGTGTGTATGTTCGTAGAGGACAGACTACTTCAATAAAGGTTTCAAAGCCCTCTGCTCCTATCAAGGAAGAGACTCCAGAAGTCGTGGCTACTTCAACAGGTAGCGTCGAAGAATGGAAAAGCTAATTTAACGATTAGTTAAAGAACCCCCGAAAGCAGGGGTGGCGACAGGATTCGTCCATCGTCACCCCTGTCTTTTATTAGGATTGGATTTGGTGCGGTGCAACCTGGTTAGGTTAGGTGAGGTAAGGCACTTTTCTCTTGTTCTTAACAGGACAAGAGAGACTTTTTTTGGTTAGGAGAGGTTAGGAACGGTGAGGCAAGTCCAGGTTTGGTAAGGNATGGGTATGGTAAGGTACTTTTCTCTTGTTCTTAACGGAGCAAGAGAGACTTTTTACGGTTGGATTGGGTATGTTAGGGTGAGTCAAGGTTAGGTAGCCATCGGTCAGGTTTGGAACGACTTGGATTGGTCGGGTAAGGTACTTTCTTTCTTGTTCTTAACGGNNCAAGAGAGACTTTTTGANGTCAGGTACGGCACGTTAAGGTGGGGTAGGTTTGAGGTACGTTCCGGTAGGGTATGGTTTGTTGGGTTTGGCTATGGTTGGGTAAGGTAATTTTTGGCGGGGGGGAAATAATTTATTATTTAAAAATGCATAAAATAATCTATAGGCTAAGGTATGATGAAAACTACTTACAATGATGGTGGCAGAGAAGATGCAGGTTATAAAGGTAAGACAGGAGACTGTGGAACAAGAGCAATTGCCATAGCAACAGGACTCGACTATCAAGACGTTTATGATATGATTATTGAATACGCAAAGAAAGAACGCACAGGTAAGCGTAAGAAGAAAATTTCTCACCCCAGAACTGGTGTCTATGTAAACACAATGAAAAAGATAATGGAAGCCTTGGGATGGAAATGGAAGGCTACTATGGGAATTGGAACTGGATGTACTGTGCATCTTAATCCAGACGAATTACCTAAAGGTAGGATTATCTGTCGTGTCAGCAGGCATTATGTTGCTGTAGTTGATGGAGAGATTTGCGACACACACGACTGCTCAAGAAACGGCGGTAGGTGCGTGTATGGATACTGGTATGAGGAAAATGCATAATCTCTTATAACCACTAAGATGTAAGAAAGATAAAGGGTTAAAAATGATAGGTACATTCGAAGACGTTACTGACACAATAAGAATGGGACAACCAAGAAAACCTTCCGAGTTTATAAAACTATGGATGTCTAGAGGTTGTACCAGAAAAGAAGCAAAGCAAGCATATAGGTCACTTCAAAATGCAAAGGTGTATCAAAGCGACTATTACATAGTTCATATTGAAAAGAAAGATTTAGGATGGATTCACTTAAGTATTAGAAATGCAGACGGTTCTTCTAGGCATGACTGGAGAGATTTTCAAGCAATCAAAAACAAGTTGGTTGGCAAAGAAAATGAAGGTATTGAGTTGTATCCCGCTGAGAGCAGAGTTCTTGATGAGTGCAACCAGTTCCATTTGTGGGTAAGGGAAGATCCAGAAGATAAAATTCCAGTAGGAAGAGACTTGGGCAGAAGAGTGAGTAATGAGCCAGATGCTCCAAACACTTTTCAACGTGGCTCAGATGATGTAGAAAGAATGGCTGATTCTCAGGGAAAAGTCATTACAAATAATAAGATTAAGGAAAAGTCATGAATAACATTAGTGAACTATTGAATAAGAAAGAAAAACTACACAAGGATCTTCAGCCATACCTTTATTTTGAAAAGGGTATTGGCGCTATGTCTCTTAAGCATCCTTTGGTGTTTCAGCTTTTTTATAGCCCAGACTTAAATGCTATGTGCAACAACATGTACAAGCAGAAAAAGCAATGCATTAAGGAATACATTGAAGAGAAGAACTATTCTCAAATTTTGTGGATGTACGAAAGACCCCATCGAATTGAAGCATTCTTCAAGCACATTGTCCCCAATCTATCTCGTGGCTCTGTTAAGTATTGGGATGTGTTAAGATCCATTACAATGGATAGTGAAAACATTTGGCAGTGGAAAGAAAATTACAGAAGACTAATCATCTATGTTGATTCAATTCTTACTCGCATGATGATGTCAGATGAAGAATTGCGAGCTTTTAAGGAATTGCCAGATAAGCTAACCGTGTATCGTGGCATTAGTGAGTCCTCTCATGAAGACATGGAGAGACGAAATGGATATTCATGGACTCTTAGTAGAGAGACTGCCAAGTTCTTCGCCAACCGATTTAAGAGAGAAGGAGAGAGTGCAGTTATTCTCGTGGGAGAAATAGATAAAGCTTGCATTAAAGCATACTTGCAGGGAAGAGGCGAAGAAGAGGTTATTATTGATTACTCTGATGTGACATTAATTTAAAAAGGATGCTACACTGGACGTAGCGTTTTAGACGATAACAGAAATGTGAATAACCCAAGGACGGATATGACAGCAGACAATATGGAACAGTGACTACGAGAGGCTAATCGTTGCTGTAATGACTTTTCGACAGAAGAAGTGGTACAGATAGAAGTAACAAAAAAAGAATTAGAAGAACATCATCAGGACGCCACTGATGTTGAATGATTCAACAATTCCATTTGCAATAAACAGAACAAATAGATAGAATAATAGTATGGATGATAAAAGTATTGTTTTATATAAGAAGGCACAATCAGACGACGGTATATCTTGGAACTACAAAAAGAAGTTCGTAATTCATGTTTCTGAAAATCCAAGTTCACCAGAGACTGCGTGTGGATTAAAGATACTTGACAGCTCATATGGGTGGAGAAAATTAAATGGAAGTGTAAGTCCTACCTGTCCACAGTGCAAGGAAAGGCTCAATAGTTTTAAGCAAAAGGTTTCGTCTATCGTATCTACGTTGTAAATGTATAATTTGTTATTCAATTAATGCAAGAGGGGACGTAGCTCAGTTGGTAGAGCCTTCGACTTTTAATCGAATGGTCGTGAGTTCAAATCTCACCGTTCCCATTCACTGAGCCTAGGTGGTGGAACTGGGATACACGACAGATTTAAAATCTGTTGACCATAATGGTCATGCGGGTTCGAGTCCCGTCCTGGGCACTAATGGTAAAAAAGGAATTAATAGATGGCTAAGAAAAACGACATAAGACTTCCAGGTATGAAGTGTACCGGCAGTCCACGAAGCAGAAAAGTGAAAAAAGGCAATGCCCCAGCACGAACCAGTAAGAAGGGTAACGGAGCTAAAATAAGATAGACTCCATCTGGGATGTTCCCGGCTATATGGAGACTTAAGCCCTGCCGGGTGTGTTTTTATTTATTAATTGCAAAAATGCATAATCTAATCACAAAACTAGAACAATGAATATTACACTATCCTCAATGAGAAAAAGCGATGTTCTCGATTATATAAAAGAACATAACATTTCAGTGGAACTCGTAGATAGCAAAGAACGAGACGGTGAGACCCTAGAACTGTGGGGCTTTCAGGGGAATACTGGATTCTCAACATTTGAAGTTCCGATGACAAAAGAAAAAGCACAGTATGCTTCTGCTCTTTTTTACAGACTTCACAATGAGTATGGAATGGACTTTGGAAGTGCAGAAAAGCTCGCTCAAGGCTTTGTTAACACATACGTGGTTATGAATTCCTAATTTTCACACCTCCATAAAGAGATAAATATTTAAAAATAATTTGCTTTCAGTTCTTGAGAAGGTATAATAAAATAATGAATTTAAGATTGTGAGTAGTATCAGCTTTCCCAGCAGGTCAAAAATAATTACCTTTTGACCAAAGAGAAGAAAAGACAAACCAAACGAGTTACTTATCAGTATGAGCCACACAGGTTCAGCATTCTTTTTCTGCCAGACGGAATTGGCAATATGTAAAAATAAAAGTCAGCACAGACGGACTTAGCACTGACAAAGTATTGGAGTTTTGAAATGCAAAACGAGAATAGATCCCGACCTGTTTTTAACGTTTTTCACCAGAACGCACTCTTGAATAACAACATCATGATTGCCCTTAATCCAGAGATGGCTGAGGAAATCATAAGTCTAGTAAGAGAATGTTGTTCCACTGATAATGGATTAGAGAATCGCAACGAATACCCACACTTGTACGGATTGTCAGATCGTTTGCAATCCAATTTGGATTATTCAAGGATGCAAGCACTGCATCGTTCAAGTCATAGGAATCCTACGGGTCGCATTGGTGTTGGTTCTTTTTTGAACAACATTGAGAATGGATATTCTCCTGTGGAATAACTTAATAATACAAAATTGATTGACGAAAAAAGGATGCTCGTAAGGGTATTCTTTTTTTACATAATACACAATTTTATTAAAAACAGTTGTGCAGAGAGAGAGAGAATCTCCTATCATAAAGTATAGCTTGAACACTAAACCACAAAACCTACAGGAGATTTTTTATGGCTCGCACACCACGCAATAGAATTGGAATTAATATTATAGATCCGAGCACAGCACTAGAATATCTGAAACATTTTGCAGATATGGACATACAAGCCGCAGGTGGATACTCAAAAAATATTAACAACGAAGGATGGGTGACTCAGTCAGGGGGTCTCGACGTTTCAAACCAGGGACATGTCAAGGCAATGGCTTGGTCAGTTTTTATTCTTTCCCTTCGTGCCGACAGACACGATGAAGAGGCTAGAACAATAGTCGCCAACATTTGTCCTATCGTTACTTCTGCTTCTCAATTTAAATTAAATAATGCATTGACTGCAAGCATTGAGGTTAAAGTTGAAGGTAATAATGCAGAAGTTCAGAATATAGATGATACGCACGTTTATCAACCACATGGTTGATATTCTATTATAGGAGGATAGGGCAATGAGTATATTGGCAACAATAGAGGGATTCTTTGGGACAATTTTTGGTCTCGTAGTGGTATTCGTAGGAGGGGCATTAGTTGGTGTACCACTATGGAATCATCTTAAAGGTAAACTTCCCTGGAATAAAAAGTAAGCTTAGTTGAAGTTAAGTTTATTTTCATAGAGAACAGAGTGGTTTCGACTGCTCTGTTTTTTATTTATTAATTAAATTTGCAAAAAATGCATAATTTGACTATGATATTATAGTATGAAGACAGTAGAATTACCCTGTTATGGCTTTAAAATCACACTTTCTGACGATGGAAATAGTGGAAGTGTGAAATCTCGTCTTTCAAGCAAGATAGGCGACGATGAGGATTTTACTCAATCTCCAATGGACTTTGTCTCACAGGAGAGTTTAGATGAGTATAATTTTTATGTAAATGCAATTGAGTCTCTAGTGTTGGCTCATGCTTGTGCAGGAGTAGATATTGAGTCTCCTGCTTATCTTGAAGGTATCGAAACGGCTGTTGAAGCCATTGCTAATAAATTATAG
>NZAS01000032.1 GCA_002686195.1 Candidatus Pacearchaeota archaeon
TCCAATCCCTCCAGCAGCCATCCGACAGTAGTGCCCAGGACCTGGGCATAGAGCGGCAATTTATCCGGATCAACCTTCGCATTCTCGTAGCGGATGCGGTAGAGCTGGTCCCGTGACAAACCCATAGCGCTTGCCAGGCTTCCCAGCGTCTCGTCCCCCTTTTCGGCGTCAGAGACGCAGTCTCTGAACCGCTCGTAAAAAGAATCGGCCATGCGCTGACCTCTTGGAAACGTGACCAACCTCTGTGTGGAAAAATCGCTCAATAACCAGACTCCTACCTCAGATTATGGACGTTATCCTCTGGGAGATTACACCAAAATCCACCAAAATCGCAATTATTTAGCGATTTGTGTTGAATTTTCGCTTATTGCGGAATTTTCGCTTGACACGCTTTCAGAACTTACTAGACTTTCGCTTACTTACTCGGATATCGATTAAAGGACATCTGCAGATGAGCGAAATCGCCACAGAAGAAGAGGTAACGATGAATTTGGCCGAACTGGCTGAAATGGCCGGATTCGCGGCCCAAGTCTTCGTCCGCCTCTACAACAGCGGACAGATCCAGGGCGTTCGCAGGATAGGAAAGTCGAAATTCCGAGTAAAGAAGGAAATGCTCTTATCTGGCCTCGCCGAGAGGGCAGAACGGTTATACAGCGGATCTAACCATGATGAATGATGTCTTTACCCCAGTTCATGTGCCAGCGCCAGGCCGGAATGACGCTCTCCACTAACCAGAGCCGAGTTCTGACAGCCATTATTAACGCCTACGAATACGAAAACAAAACACAAATGAGCACTCGATCCATCCAACAGGCCACCGGCATAAGCCACCCCGGCGCTCTTTCCAGGGCTCTGGCGGGTCTGCTGGCCCTGGGAGTGATCGAGCGGCCATTCGGGGAGGCACGAGGCGCTTACACGCTATCCCTCGAAGTCGCTCAGTGGCCGTGCCAGGTGGATGTCCAGGTCATCTCCGAGCAGCAGCTCAAAATCAGCCGGTCCATACTCGGACACCGGATGGAGGCGATTAGCGGGCGCTACGAGCAGCGGGAGACAGTGGTCACCCACCTGGTCGGGTTTGGTTACGATGCGGACCGCGTCCGGCAGGCATGGCAGGCCGCCCAGGCCGGCGAGGACTTCCTCGCATATTTCATCTCTGTTTATACCGACCCCAAATACCAGCTTCCCGATCCGCCCCCGCCCCCGAAACCGATGAAGCAGGCGGAATTCCGCCTCACCCCGGCCACCGCGGACCCGGATCACTACACATCCCCGGAAGAGATCGCCGCCCCGGCCAAGTTCTTCTACAAGCGGACGCCATCTGGTCGAGCCGAATGCATCGCCGCCCTTAAAAAANNNCCNANACGTCGGCGACGTGCTNGATGATGCCCTCGCCGAGGTGGGGGACCTGCCACGGGACGAATGGATCACTGCGATATCTCAGGCCATATACCAGCGCCTGCAATCTCCGCCCGGAAATGGAAACCACTCGACACCTTCGGACGAAACGGGAGCGGCGGGTCTCCTCGGCCCCGCCCGCCGCCCCGTGGAGTCCGAGGAAGGGGAAGCATGAGCTTTTTGCAGGCCGCCATTGATGGGATCGTCCTCGCCTGTTTCGGCGCACTGGTCTATGGCGGGCTGGCCTACTGGTGGGACCGTCTGGAGGGAATGAGATGGAAATAGGAACGTTCACATTCGGCTTCATCGCCGGCGCAATCGCCATGGTCGTTGTCTACATCCTCACAGCAAAATTACCCCTTGATGATTCGTAATCATGAAACTGAAGACTGCCCGCCAGATGCTTACTGATGTTTCGCTTCACTGTCCCCGATGCGGGGCACGGCTGGGCGTCAACCGGCACCGCAACCGCTTCAAGCTCGCATGTGGGCTCTGCGCCGCCGTGGCGGACGTTTCGCCCCGGAACATTCGCAAGGTTCACCGGCGTTTCACTTACCTGGATTCGGTGATCAGACGCAAGCGCTCCTCCTCCATGGGCACGAGGTTAAGCCAGGCCACGTTGAGCAACCTTTATCGGCTGGTGCGTTCCATTCTGCCCGGATGCAGGCCGGAGACCGTAGTCCGCCTGGGAGGCTCTCTGTAATGGACACCCTTACCCTGACACCCGAAACGCTGGCCCAACAGCTTCACATCTCCCGCCAGCAGCTCTACGTCTGGATCGACGAGGGGAAGGTNCCGCAGGGCTTCCACATCGGTCGTATGCGGCGGTGGTATTGGGGTGAGATTGAGGACTGGATAAAGCGGGGCTGCCCCAGCCTGCGGGTTCTGACCGAGCAGAAACGCCAGGAGGAAAGGAGCGCCTGATGATGATTATGATGCCTCGCTCGGCAGCCATTCATTGGGGCCATAAGTGGCCATCTGATGTCGCAGTGAAGGTGAATGGAAAATTTGTCACCTGGCAGGAAGTCCACGACAAGCGGCGCCAGAGGCAGGCGGAAACGATCAGGCGAATCCGGCAGCCAGAGCCGCCGAAAGTGATCCCATGCTACATCTGGACGTTCTACAACGACACCGTGATTTACGGTGGCTGGTATTGCTACCTTTGCACCCTGCGGGATGGTTCCGACTTTTCGGGCAAATTTGGAGTCGAGTGGAGCGATCAGGCTGCTCAGTTGATGCAGGCCGTAAACGTCGGGCTGTTTCCCATCGAGGCCAACTGGGAAGCCTGGATGACAGAGATTGCGAATTNTTACCCAAGAAATCACCCAACTGACCGCCGCCGTGCGGGCTCGGTTGTGGGCTGGTTCGACACGGATGCCCAGAAGTTCGAAGCGAGGAGCGCCTGATGCCCAGAGCCAGAAACCCACAGAAGAACCGTTACCGCTCGCTCAGGAACAGGCGGCCCAAGAGTTACACCAACGATCTGCCGCCCCACATCCTCGCCCTGTTCCCGAAGGAAGAGCCAAAGCTCAGGCCCTGCCCCGGCTGCCAGGACATGGTCAGTTCCACCAGAGGCCAGCGCTACTGCGAGCAGTGCAGCCGCCACAAATCTTTTCGTCTCACCGAGAACAAGGTGACCGGTGCCTCCATGGGCAACGGACAAGTTCGCCGCAACTCACACGCATAAGGAGCACATCATGCCTATGTCGGTCGATTTCCATATCAGAAACTTCAACGAGGTTTGGAAGCCCGGGACAGAGGTCGTCTATGAGGACGATGCCGGTAAGGAATGCGCCGGGGTGACCCTTTCGGAGGCGTTCCTTCATCACCGCAGAGGTGCCGTGATCTGGCTGGTTGGAGAGCCGGANCTCACCCGTCTGGATCGCCTGATCCCCGCCGAGCAGGGCGTAACCCCCGAAACAGAAGAGCCGCCGGGCAATCGGCTAATTGCCTATCCGGCGACCGAGATAGAAGAGCCTGCCGATTCAGCCCCCTAACGGCTGACTCGCCCTCTGGCGGGCGGGTGAGCCATCCACTGTGCTTGATCCCGCAGTCNCCCGCCCGCCACGCCTTTTACCCGGAGAAAACCGGGTCGATCAATCTTTTCGAGTATGCGGCGTGGTTGGTGAATGAGGTTCAAGAATGAAATCGTATAAGCTCAAGCCAAAATCGGGGAAGAAAGCGAGAACCATTTTTCGTTGTGGAGTGTGCAAGATTTGTGGTTCAGGAGGCGAAATCACGCCTCTTAATGAATGCCGGTGTTGTCATGGAAAGCGGCTGCTGGCCGAATTGGAATATGTTGTGGCCGTCACTATGAATCGAAGGGAAGTATTTGAGGGGCGAGAGGTTCAAGATTGATCCCGCAGTCACCCGCCCGCCACGCCTTTTACCCGGAGAAAACCATTGCGAGAGCTGAGTCTTTTTACTGGAGCGGGGGGCGGATTGCTGGCCTCAATCCTGTTGGGATGGCGCTGCGTTGGCGCTGTCGAGATCGATTCCTATTGCTGCCAGGTTTTAGCGCAGCGGCAGACCGAAGGGCACCTGGATGAATTCCCCATCTGGAATATGGACATCCGAGAGTTTAACCAGCGAGTCGCTCCCCAGTATCAGGGAATGGTTGATGTCATTACCGCAGGATTCCCCTGCCAGCCATTCAGCACCGCCGGCAAAGGGCTCGGCGAGGCAGACGAGCGGAACATGTGGCCAGCAACAATCGATGCCCTTCGCATCGTTAGACCCGAATTCGCATTGCTGGAGAACGTGCCAGCTCTCCTTGCTCACGAATACGCACGAACGATATACCGGGACCTGGCCGAAAGCGGGTTCGATGCACGATGGCGAGTGCTTTCGGCAGCCGAACTGGGAGCGCCCCATCTCCGAAAGCGATTGTGGATCGTTGCTGCCGACGCCAACAGCAAACAAGAACACACCGAACACAGCCGACCCGACCGACATTGTGAACAGCAGGGGCGGCCCATTGCAGGCGGGACAGAAGCCTCACGACAGACGAACGGGGAAACCTGTTACAACAACGTTAGCAGACATGGTCAGACTGTGGCCGACTCCGACCGCAAGGGACTGGAAGACGGGACACAAGGGCACAGACAAGCAGAAGAAGATGACCCCCAACGGTTACGGCTGCCAGCTCAACGACATGGTGGATGGTGGGAAGTTGAACCCGACGTGGGTCGAGTGGCTAATGAGGTGGCCTCTCGGTTGGACAGACTGCGAGCCCTTGGAAATGGACAAGTTCCAATTGTGGCGGCGACAGCATGGAGGATCCTGACATGAACGACGACGACCGGACCGAACAGATACGGCGCAACAGCCAGAGGACGATGCGGAGCTGCAACCGCTGCAACGGCCAGTTTCGGAGCCAGTCCCTCGGCAATCACCGTTGCCCGAAATGCACGTATGAAATCAACAAAAAACTCCTCCCGACCGGCGGGAAGAGAGCGAAGGAGGTGCAGTGATGGCATACAAATATGAGCCTGACACCGCTGCTGAGCGGGAATTTTTTAGATACTTCACGCGGGTAGACCATCGGGAGGTCGGCGGGGGTGCGAACACGTTTCCGGCAGATCGCATCACCTGGGAGGGCCGCTGGGGAGAGAGGCCGATCCGGATCGTGACCCAGCCGCTCCCATTCAAGCCCTCATTCCTGGTATCGAGCGGAGAGCGCCTGCACGTCAAATCAGGCCACCATCTTCGTGCCTGGGTATATGGCGATGTCTCGCACGATGAGGCCGCCCTGTTCATGCTAATCCGCACGGCGGCCAAGCCCTACCACGCAGAGATCCAATTGTGCCGGGACAACTTCAAGCCGCCTGACGTTCCCATGTTCCCCTTGAGATGGTCGGACGGTACCGACTCCAAAGACAAAGGCGATGACCTCGCCTCAGTCATTCGTGAGCGCTCCAACGAGGACCTGGTCTACTTCCTCAGCAAAATGAGAAATCTCCCACACGAGAAGAGCATCATCCGCAGCGAGCTCGAATCCCGCAACGTCTCCGCCGATACAGAAGACATCCCCGGCCAACTCCTCCTCCTCCTCTGACCCCGACACCCGACACCCGACACCCGACACCCGACACCCGACACCTGAACAAACCATGCCCCGCCGAGACCCACGAAATCCAAAGCTCCGGACTAAGCCCCGCGGTGACAACGATCACATCTCCCAGGCCGAGATGCGCAAGTATTCCGGCTACTCGCCCTACGATCCGCCTCGCTGGGATCTCCTGCACATGAACCGCTGCGAAATCGATTGCGAGGGCACCTGGCTGGTCGTCGATGAGCAGATCCTGGCCCGGCCGTTGAAGTGCATCAGCATCCCGCAGCCCTGGGCCAGCCTGCTGGTCTGGCACGCTACAAAACACTTCATTACCAAATGGTTCGAGAAGACCTACCGGGGCACCATGGGGCTGCACGCCAGCCGATACACCTGCCAGGAGAGTGTCGCCCTGGCGGCGGACGAGCAGGTGCAGGCCGACTTCGCCCGATACGGGCTGAGCCTGAATTCTGAGAACAGATGGGAGCGGGACGGCGAGGAGCTGCCGAGGGGGCAGATCCTCGGAGTGGGCTGGCTGGACAGAACCAGCCGCTGCAACGAGACGAAATTCGGCAAGAAGGAGCTGCACTACCTTCCTTCGCCGAGCGGATTCGCCTGGCACTTCAGCGCTGTAAGGGAGAACCCGGTCTACGTCCCGGCCACCGGCGAGCGGAACATCTGGGAATTCAAGCCGAGCGGGAAAGAGAAAAGCGCCCTTACCGGCGCTCCTTACGTCCACCTGACCCCAAGCAATGAACCTGCCCCAGCCACCCGATGAAAAATTCCGTCCCATCGAGATCCTCTACTACCTCCTGGCCGCCGGCGCTATCTGCTGGCTGGTGTGGAACCTAATCCGTAATGCGTAATGAGTAATCAGAAAAAACCCGAAGACCCTCAGCTACCGCCTCGCCCCCAATTTGTTCCCAGCCGTGTCCGCCTTCTCCATACCGTCACAGGCGATCCGCCGTTTGGTCATGTCCGGGCTGAACCAGGCGACTATGAATGCGAATCCAATCAGTGGGGGGCCGTATCGGTAACGGCCACCAACGGAGAACCCCTCGGCCTCCGCCCCGCCGAATTCGATGTCCTGGAAAACATACGCAACCCCCACCTCGACACCTGACACCTGACACCCGGCGACCCCATGGACACCCTCTTCCCCACCGACGAACAGACCACCCAGTCGCCCATCGACGCGGCCCGTGCTTCCCGCCATGCGGAGCTGGTCCGGCGGGCGCACGAGGGTCACCGGTTCACCAAGGGGGAGGTCGCCGAGCTGCAGGAGCTGGAGGCGTTCATCGCCGGAGATGTCCGGCCAGGCCACTGCCCCACCCAGCGCCTCTATGCGGATATCTGGACCGCTCAGATCGAGAAGCGGGACGAGCGCACGATCCGGCAATGGGTGGCTTCCTGGCGGGCACACTGCCGGAAAAACGACATCGACTGGGAGTCCGATCATGGGCTGCCCTGGATCAGCTTCACGATCTTCGTCGCCGAGACCATCCAGCAGAAGCGCTTTCACACCAAAGCTCCCGAAAAGGAAGAGTTGGAGCTTGAAAAGCTCAAAGCCGAGATGGAGATCAAACAGGCCGACGCCGGGGAGAGAAACGGCAGGCTGATGGAGCGGGACGCCGTGGACCGGCTCAACGGTGCCCGCATCCTGGCCATGCGCTCGCCCCTGTTGCGTCTGGACACCAACGCCACCACATGGGCGGGCATGGAGGAGTTCGAGCTTCGCCAGGCATTGCACCAGTGGAGCGCCAACGTATTCCGCCAGGTGATAGACGACGATCACGCCAATCAGGCATACGAGCACATGCGCCGCCTGGAGTCCCTGGCCGAGGCCGCCCGTGCCCTCATCGATTCGAGGCACGACCAAGGAGAGATCACCCAGGACGCCTGGGATGGGCTGGAGGAAGCGGTAGCAGAGGTAGGTCCCAATTCCAATTGGGACACGTGATTCGTGATTCGTAATTCGTAACTCGTAACTCGGAGAAGAAGCCATGAAACCAGCAGATCACGTTCACCTTGTCATGGAGGAGGTAAACAAAAACATCGGCCACCTGGTCGAGCTTTACAACGGAAAACTCGGAACGTCTCTCTGCCGAAGCGTAGTAGACGCCATCGAGGCACTTTCCAAAACCAACCAGACACTTGCACAGGTAGCGAGAGTCATAGAGCAACAACCCCAGGGCGGCGGTCGCTTTGTAGAAGTTAAACCCGACGGCCCCGGAGTCTCATCTCCCTGATTCTGATTACTTCTTACGAATTACCCCTTACCAAACCGGAGGACAACGATGTCGAAGAAGAAGAAAAAGACGACCAGCGGACCGATTAAGCCCGAAGAGGGGATACCAGCCCCGGCGGGTGACAATGTTGTCGAGATGCGCCCGGCTACACAGAGGGCGGCGTTCAAGGAGTGGCAGAATTCAGAAATCCCCCTCTCCCCACGTGAATACCTGACCGGAGTCTTCCTCTCCATCCACTTCTCTGCCCTGCCGACCGACGTAGATGTCCTCGATAACGCAGTCAGGCTATGCACCCGCCTCGCGGACCGAACCATCGAGGTGATGAGTCGTGATGAGTAATCCGTAACCCTAACCCGGAGGACAACAGAATGGGACAGTGTGGATGTGGAGATTTTGCAGGTGATTTTCGATTTTGTGGCCCGGAGGACAGATGGTATGTGGTCCAGTTCTATCCGTCTTGTGAGTTATGCAACTCACCGGCGGGTGTCATCCTCTATAAATTCGGCCCGGAGGAAATGAAAACCTGGGGATGCCATGACCTTCCAGAAATGAGCCTCGATGAAGAAGCCGCATTTCTGCCCGTCTTGCACCCGGACAAGCTGCGCAAAAAAATTACAGACTACATGGAGGCAGCACTTGATGAAGTGCTAGAGGAATTTGCGCCCGCAGTAAACCAGACCATCAACGATTTCTACAAGGAAGGAGGACAACAGAATGCAGGTATGTGAATGCAAGGAACTGCTTACGGGAGGCTGAACCGACACCTGACACCCGACCCCTGACACCCGACACCCGACACCCGACACCCCTCTACTAATGGCTCTCGCCACCCCCATCTGGTCTCCCGCAGACAAAGCCGCCTGGGCTGCCCCGCAGGATATCCTGCCATCCGAATGGTGCGATCGGTTCTGGCGGCAGCTCGGCGAATCGGTTCTCCGGGAGCAATACTCTACCACCCTCACCCCCTACTCCCGGGAGCCCATGGACATGGCAGCGGAGCGGCGGGTCCGGCGCATGGTGCTCCAATGGGCAGCGCAGGTGGGGAAGACCGCCATTTACATAGGAGTCCAGGGATGGAAGTCAGACGTAGCGCCCGGCCCCCAGCTCCACGTTATCGATTCAGAGGACCACTGTAAGGATTTCTTCGACCGGAGAGTTAAACCACTCTTCCGCATCGCCAGGCTGCGCCGGCACGCCACCGGAGCGGTGAGAGACCACCAGGGATGCTCCATCCGGCTCGCCAACGACGAGCGCAACGGCCTGGGCTACGTCTGGGCCACACCCGGCAAACTTTCCGAGCGCCCCATCGAGTTACTGGTCATCGACGAGGTCGATAAAATCCGATGGAATCCAAACAGCGAGGAGGCTCACCCGGTAGACCTTGCGGACGAGAGAGTCAAGAACTTCCCGCACACCTCGCTGGTGATACTGGTCTGCACCCCGACCACGGAGGACGGGCGAATACACATCGAGTATGTGGGCGGTGACCAGCGCCGGTACCATGTTCCCTGTCCCCAATGCGGGCTCCTGCAGCTCATCGAACGGCAGCGGGTGATCGCCCCCAAGGATGCCAGCCACCAGGCGATTATCGAGAACAACCTCGCCCGGCACGTCTGCGCCGATGAGCAATGCGCCCACCCCATGAACGAGAGGGAGCGCCGGCGAATGCTGGAGTTCGGGATCTGGATCCCCCAGGCCCACGATCTGCGCAACCAGCACGTCGATTTTCGGGACGTGGAGGAGCACATCGCAGACCACTTGCCCGCAACCCGGAACCGCCTGGCAGAGATCGACCGGGAGATCGTGGGCACGGATGGGGATGCTCTGCTCGAAGGGGACATGACCCGGCTACGCCAGTACGCGGTCGAGAATCTGAACCGTGGCGAATGCCCGCCGCAGATGAATATCTCCTACCAGATCGGCACCCAATACAGCACCATCGTCCCCCTGGGCAGGTTTGCGGTGAAGTATCGCCAGAGCCGCAACAAGCAGGACCAGCGAAAGCACTTTAAAAACTCCTGGGAAGGCGAGCCATTCTCCCCGGCCATCCGCTCCGCCGAATCAAAGGACGTACGCGAGCGCTGCCAGGGAACACACGAGAAGTGGCAGGTGCCGGACGAGGCGTTGGGCCTCACCGGCGGGGTGGACGTGCAGAAAGGCTACCTGCGCCTGATGGTCGTGGCCTGGGGCTACGAGGGACGGATCTGGATTGTGGGGATCGACCGGGTGGAGACCTGGGAAGAGCTGGAGCAGCGCCTATTCGTGAAGCGCTACCACAGTGTGGATGGGACGGCAAACTACGTCATCACCTATACGTTCATCGACTGCGCCTACGATCCGAACGCCGTATTTGAGTTTACAGACACGTTCCCGGAGCAGGCGGGCAACATCTACGGCAAGCGGGATGCGGCCCAGCAGAGCGGCGGCAGCGATCTTTTCCCCCGCAATGCGGAGCGGGACCAGCAGGGGCAGAACATCATCGGCGGGCGTCAAAAATGGGTCTGGGGTAAGTTCAAATACATCGGCCAGGCCCTGGGATTGCTCACCCCGGAGAACGCCGGCCACGCCCGGCTCCAAGTCTACCAGGACATCGAGGAGGACTACCTGGACGAGCTGACGGCGTGGCACTTCACCCGCCGCCAGCAGAGCGCCAAATCGTCCATAGTGATCCAGCAATACGAGCCCAAAAAGGCCGGCATCGCCGACCACTCCCTTTTCACCCTCTGTTACAACCTCTGCGCCGGCACCTATCTGGATTGCGAGTATGAGATGCCAGAGCCCACCCAGCAGGAGCTCGAAGTAGAGACCGCCCGCAGTATGCGAGCCGTGGAGAGCGCCAGGAGGGAAGACTACAGCGACTGGGGCGGCATGGTCGATACCAGCGACTGGGGAGGCGGAGGCGGGGGATGGAAGATGGAAGAGTAGGTCATGAGGTGTCGGGTGTCAGGTGTCAGGTGTGATCGAATCCTTGTCCGTAATTCGTAATCTGAAAATGAACAACATCGAACAGGCCAGACAACTCAAATTCTCATCGCCACTATTGACGAGAAATCTGGCCAGATGAACTTTCGATTCGAGTGCTCGGGGATGTGTGGAATCTGAAAACCTGCGTAAAACCACCGGAAAACAGCATGGACGCCCCGAAGATAGAAGACGATCTGATTACCTGCTGGTGCGGAACGACAGGCACCTACGAGGAATTGTTCGCAGACGATTTCCCGCCAGGCCCATGCGGCGGCCTGGGGATAATCCACTGCGAATGCGGAGGAGATCTGTGCGTCTGCCACAATCACGAAGAGGTCGAGTGCCCCGGCTGCGATGAATGTAACCCCGAAGACGACGACGACGTTGTCCCAACCCTGACACCTGACACCCGACACCCGACACCATGAACACCATCCTCGCCCCAATCGCTGCCAGAGCATACACAGAGTTCTTCCGGTCACTGAAACCGGACGACGACCTCCCGATCAAGGAGTTCGGCGACCTATGCCCAAGCCTCCAGGACGCATGGATCGAGGCTGCCCGCCATGCGATATGCACCTGGGTAAATACCTTGCTCAAGGAGCACCTGAAGAGCGACGAGAACATGATAGAGCCCCTGGCCATACTCCAGATCGGATACGATAACAAAGCCGAACCAGAGGAGATCATGCGCAGGGCCATCGGCGCTGCCATCGCCATAGCCCTGATCCCAATAGTCCCAATCCCGCCCGCCATCATCGATGGCGAGCCGTTGATACCAGGCGACGACATTGTCCTGGATCTCGATGACACTGGCCCGCGGCCCGAACCCTTCGACCCGATGAATAATTGATTTTTTCGTAGCGGTGGTCTCCAGGCCGCCGATCTTTCGGCCAGCCCGGACGGCGGCCTGGAGACCACCGCTACGAACCCGAAACCATGACCCTCACCTCCGCCGCCAAATCCCTCCACTCCGGCCAGAACGCCGAATACGAAGGCCGCACAATCACCCCCGGCCAGGCCGCCGCCGCCTACCGTATGGAGGGGCATCTCGGCCCCCCGAACATCCCATGGCTCAAACAATGGCTTCCCCGTTTCGCATCCGACACCCCCGTCCTTCCCGACACCCGACACCCGACACCCGACACCCCTCTTCATCCCGGCACCATGCTCCTCCCCCTCTCAAACATCCGCAGCAACAAATCCAACCACCGATACATCGACGAGACCGATCCGAAGTTCATCGAGCTGGTCGCATCCATCAAGACCTATGGCATCATCCAGCCCATCGTCGTCAGAGAGAATAAAAACGTCACCCTCGAAAAGACTACTGATTACGAGATCGTGTGTGGGGAGCGCCGGTGGCGGGCTTCGAAAGTCGCCGGCCTGGCCGAGATCCCGGCCACGGTCCGCAACCTCACCGATGCGGAAGCCTTCGAGGTGCTGGTCGTCGAGAACATGCACCGCCAGGAGCTGCACCCCCTGGAAGAGGCCGAGACTTTGGAAGAGTGCCGGACCCATCACTGGACAGTCAAAGAGGTATGTGCCCGCCTGCACCTCTCCGAGACCAGCTACTATCGCAAGATCGGGCTGAACCGGCTGGGAAAGGAATGGCGGGCAGAGTGGCTCGATGGGGCCGGCCCGTTCAGCCGGTGGACCCCCAGCCATTACGAGCGCATCGCGGCCCTGCACCTCGAGACCCAGCCCGCGGTCCTGAGCGAGATCAAACAGTGGCACGCCGACGATCCGGGCTACATCGAGACCATGGCGGTCCTCGAGCTGCAGGAATCGATCGACAAGCACACCCGCAAACTTACCCAGGCCAAATGGGATCTGAGCGATGACGCCCTCTATCCCAAAGCGGGAGCCTGCACCGATTGCCCCCGAAACACCGGCAGCCAGATGGATCTCTTCGGCGAGGTGCCCGAATCGAAGGCCCGCTGCACCAACCCGCAATGCTGGGGCGAGAAGGAACGCCGAGTCCTGAAACAGCGGGAGACCGAGATTCGGAAGGCCATCGAGGAGGAGAGAATAGAGCGGGGCAAGAGCGGGCTGGACGACCGCCGGCTCGAGCTGCTCTTCGTAAACAGCGCCCCCGGCGAGATACCCCCGGAAGCCTACAAGGCCAGCGCCGCCCTGAACACCTGGGAATACGAGATCTGCGACGACTCCGAGTATTCGACCGAAGACGGGGACCGCGACGCCAATCCGGCCCTGGTGGTCCACGGCCCGGACCTCGGCGAGGAGGTCTGGGTCTGGAAAATCGGTCGCAAAGAATCCTTTCTCCGGGAGAAGAAGAAGGGGAAGAAGGGGAAAGAGGTGTCGGGTGTCAGTGGTCAGGTGTCGGGCGAAGCTGAAGCCCCCGAAGTTGGAGTCACGCCTCCGGAGGAAAGCCCGGCGCGGCCCAAGCCGTGGACGCTCGACAACCTTCACGCCGCCTGCCACGAAATCGAAGAGTCCGGATGCCCACCGGAGACCGCTGTAGGAGACCGGGAAGGTAACCCCCTGCTCGGAGTCACCGAAGCGGCGGACTCCATCGTCCTGCACATCGAGGAGCAGCAGCTTCCCTTCATCCCTGTCGGCAAGGAGCTGGAATAGCGTTTGTTTCTGAAAACCGGCCCGCGAAGAACTTTTCCTCCGGGAGAAAAAATAGGAGAAAACCATGCCCAACGAACTGGAAGCCATCGCAAACCACAAACGCAAGTTGACGCTATAATTATTCCTACGTCCCGATCTTCCTGACACCCGACACCAGACACCCGAATACCACCATGACCACCGCACGAGCCACAACAGAACTCGCCCTCGTAGAGGCCGCCATCGATAGCATTCTCACCGGGAAGGTGCAAGATAAGGAGACTGGCGGGCCGGGTCACCGCAACCGGTACCTGATGCTCGACTTACCAACCCTTTACGAGCGCCAGCGAGAACTTACGAACATAATCAATTCCGATGCCTCCGGCACAGCGGAGATCGGGGTGGCGATTGGGTAGTAGTGCCAACGGCATGCTGCGCACGGGTGGTCTCCAGGCCGCCGTTCTGGGGCTGGGGTCGGGTGTCNGGTGTCAGGTGTCAGGAAAGGCCGAGGGGCCGTCTCGCCTAACCGGANAACAACGATGATTGTTGAATCTGATACTACTGTGAGCGAGTTGATGGAGCGTTTCCCAAATGGGTTTGCGGTTGGCCCTGGGTCTCCTGACGATCCCGGTGTTTTGAGCCGGATTATTCTAGCTACCNCCCATCTGCCAGCGATTGCGAGCAAGTATCCCTATCCTGAAGGGAATCAGGGCTATATGTATGTGGATATGGAAGAGGCTGAAGAAGGCGTCGAGGTTTATTATTGCCGTAGGTGTGACCAGCCCGTGCGCAAGACGATGGCGTGCCCCAGGTGTGGCGTTTGGCAGGTGTCGAAGGTACAGTTTACATGATTCTGATTGACGCATTTATCGATATCCTCATCGCCATTGCGGTGACCTTTTACAGGGGTTTCCGCCGCCTTTTCAAATCTTAGTAGTGCCAACGGCATGCTGCGCACGGTGGTCTCCAGGCCGCCGATCTTTCAGCCCGACACCCGACACCCGACACCTGACACCCAGCCCCGTCCGGGCATATCCGCAGATCCATCAGATAATCTGAACACTTGGCCAGATTCCCCAGCGCCGAACAGGCGGGGATTGCGAAGCTCCCCGCCTGCGCTGGCGCTGGTCTGGTCTGGTCTGGTCTGGTTTTTCTTACCCTGACACCTGACACCCGACACCTGCCCCGGATGTTCAACCCCTTCTCCCCAATCGCCGCCTACTTCGAGCGCAAGCGCTACCAGGCCGCCCAGTATCGGGCCCGCCGGACCACCATCGAGGCCATTACCGGAGGCAATCGGAAGGCCGGAAACGATGCCTTCTCCCGGATGATCGCCAATACCTGGCAATCCATGGCCGCATCTCCCGCTGAAGACATCAGCGAGAACCGGGAAGAGATGCAGCTCAAGATGGCAGAGCTCGCACGGACAAATGGCTACGCCTCCGGCCTGGTGGAGTCACTGGTCGCATCAATCGCCGGCCACGAGTTCTATCCCTATGCGGATATAGACCCTGACCAATTGGGTATCAGCGAGGAGCAGGCCGAGGACTGGTGCGAGGCGGCCAGCAACGGATTCGAGGTATGGGCCGCCAACGGGCCGGCAAAGCGGGACATCACATACACCGTGGAGCGCCAGCTCGCCTTTCGTTCCCTGTTCAATCGTGGCGAGATCGCCGCCGAGGTGGTGCAGCGGGAGCGCAGGAAAACCCAGCCGTTCATGTTCCGGAGCAAACTCCTGGAACCCATAAACATCCTCACCCCCACGGACAAGCTCAGCGAAAAGCGCATCCAGGACGGTTTCGAGCGGGATATCGACGGGACGGCCATTAAAGCCTACTACCGCATCGATCCGAACAGGGCGGCCATATCCGGCAACTTCAAGACCATCGACATCCGGGACGAATTCGACCGGGTGCAGTTCATCCACCTGGCCAAGTTGAAGGAGCTGGGACAGGACAGGGGCATCCCGGAGCTCTCCGCGGCCCTGGATGACTTGAAGGTCATCGGCAACACCCGGAAAGCCTACGAGATCCGCAAGTGGTTTATGGCTTGTCTGATGGTCTTCTTTGAATCCCCGACCACACCGAACCGGCTGATAAAGGCCCTGAAACGGAAATCGCAGGACGACCTGCAGAACCCGGCAAAGGTCGCCACAGACCCCGGATTCTACGACTACAAATTCGAGCCGGGGACGTTCATGGGGACGGCTCCGGGCGAAACCGTGAAGCCGTTCCTCCCAGGCCAGGACAGCGACGACTATCGGGTATTCCTGGGCGAGTGTCTGAATGCCGTTACGGGCACTATCGGGATGGCTGGCGGGGTGGTCTGGCCGCATTTATTTAATGATGCAAATTTCAGCACCGCACGAGCCATGACGTTGAAAGCGATAAAACAATTCATTGTCTACCTGGGCTACATGCAGCGGTATGACCAGGTGCATTGGGACTGGGCGATTGAGGAGATGGTCCGCGCTCGCACGGTGCGAGGCATGCCCCAGCTCCCGGCCTGGTTCACCTCGGCCATGTATTTTGAGAACCCAATCGCCTGGGGCCGCATCGCCACACCCCATCCTCCCTACGATCTTCTCGACCCGGATAAGGAGGCCAGCGCCTACGAGACCATGGTCAACAATGGTTTTCTTACTTATGAGCGGGTGCATCGCCAGCTCGGTCTCCGCAGCAAGGAGACAATTCGTAAGTGGAAAAAAGAGCGGGAGGAAATCCGCCCACTGGTCGGCGAGGAGNCCNCAGACGAGGAAGCCAAGGGANCCACCCTGAACGAAATGGTTAACCAGATGGCAGCCATGATCCTCGTGCAGGGCGGGAATCTCACGTCTGGTAATGGGATTCATGTGCGTAATTAGGAGACCCCATGCATTTAAATCTAAACAAACAGCGGCCAGTCGAGATGCGGCAGATAGACCCGATAAAGGATGAGTTTCTGCCGCCGGCCTTAGAGTCCGAGCAAGAGTTTAAGGACTTCGTCGATCGGTTGAATCTTGAGGTCGCCGCCAGCCTTGGGCTGCCCTTTGAATGCCTCCGCTCTGATTACGAATCACGCATTACGGATCACGAATCATGAAAACCCTTCAGCAGCTCCATTCCGTCCCGTTCGCTCTTTACGAGCCTTATTACCGTGCCCTGGTCGAGGCGGTCCATGCGGGCAACGACTATCCCAATACGGAGATGGAGAAATTCTTTCCCAAGCCATCAGCCATGATGCACGGCAAGCCTGGCCAGATGATAGGCCCCACCATCGAGCTGAAGGACGGCATCGCCATCCAGCACATTACCGGGCCGGTGGTCCGCACGCATGATTTCTGGTCACGTATGGAGGGCGCTACCTCTATTGACGAAGCATACCGGGATCTGGCTTCCGCCAGGGATAACCCCGCAGTCAAGGCCATCGTTCTCCACATGAATACACCAGGCGGGGAGGTGGATGGTACCGGCGAGTTCGCCGGGCTTGTCCATCAGACGGCCAACACGAAGCCGGTCATCGCATACGTCAGCTTCATGGCAGCCAGCGCCGGATACTGGATAGCCTCCGCCGCCGGTGAGATCGTGGCCGCCCCGACCGCCCTGCTCGGAAGTATCGGAGTGGTGACCACCTACTACGACACTTCGAAGATGATGGAGAGTTTCGGCATCGAGAAGGTGGAGATCGTGAGTTCTCAATCACCACTGAAGCGGGTGGACCCCAAGGAAGAGGGAGGCCGGGCAGTCATCCAGCGGGAGATCGATGCGATTGCGGACGTATTCATAAACTCCGTCGCCCCCAATCGTGGCGTTACCCGTCAGACCGTCCTCGAAGATTTCGGCCAGGGGGATGTCTTCGTTGGTAAGAACGCAATCAAGCCGGGCCTGGCCGACCGCATCGGAACATTCGAGGCCACCCTGCGAGGTCTCCAGAACGGCAGAACCCCCCGCAGGAAAAACCAGGCTTCGTCTTCGGCCCGACACCCGACACCCGACACCCGACACCTCAGCCCCGATTACGATCTTGCACATCCTCAGATC
>NZAS01000033.1 GCA_002686195.1 Candidatus Pacearchaeota archaeon
TTTTGAAAAATCCGAATAATTAAAAATTCTCTTTAGAAAAGCCTCTGGAGGTGCTCGCAGACTCCGTCCGCGGCAACTTCAACACTTACGTGATTGAAGTGATTCGAACCCAAGCCTCTGGAGGGATTCGAACCCCCGACCTCTTGTTTATTAAATGAGAGATACTTTGTTTAAATGTCTTGGGTTTGAAAAACCAACCCCTTTTAGAAAAGATTTAACATTCTTTTTTCCATTAATTTGTATTACTCCAGCATTACCCTTTCCATTTAATCTAGTGTGCCTAGTGTGGCAGATATAGAATTTATCAAGCAATTTAGAAATTTGATTTATTAGATTTTGGCTTGCTGAAACATAGTTTACTCTTATATATGGCTCTTTGTATACTTTTCGTTTATCTACACCAACACCCCCATCTGTATTAAACATTCCTTTCAGAGTTGCCTTAATAAACTTATCTTGGCTATTTAATATTTCTCTAGGTATCTGAACTGTATGAGATTTAAATCCTTTAGGAATTTCAAATCTTTCTGTTAATAATTGAAATAATCTCTTTGAATAAAGATTTATATACATTCCTTTAGGACGAGTAATTATTTTTGGATGGATACCAAAAAGCTCTATACAGATTGGTATAATAGTATCAATATAATAATCTCTATCCAGTTCTTTGTCTCCAGAAATCTGGGTTTGGTATAACCTATTGTATTTATTTGTGCACCCATCTCCAATAATCACACCTAAAAATTCACATAATTTTTCAGATAAGACCATATTAATATCGAAATCATATTTTATTCCAAAACTTTCCATAGCTCTTGAGCCTTTTTTTCTTCCTTCTTCAAAGTATTTTTTATTTATTTCATACGCCTTTACACCCCCAATTATCTGCCCCCAATTTCCTTCTTTTTTAGAAATATTTTGTAGAAAATAATTCTGTTTTTCTTTATTTAATAAAGAAGATAATTTAAAAAAACGATCTTCTGGCAAAAGTATTTTACCACCCCTATAGTTGCTCAACATTGACCTAGTTGTGTCAATAAACTCAGAAATTTTTTTCCAGCTTTTTCCTTGACCACTTTTTTTCAATTCCCTAAAAAATTCATTTCGAAGTTGTTTATTAGGAAAAACAATTCTCTTCATTAACCATAGAAATATGTAGATTATTTAAATCTTACGATTGTTCTACCAGTACAGAAGCACAATTAAGCTTCCGCTGGGACTCGAACCCAGGACCCCCGCATTACGAGTGCGGTGCTCTAAGCCAGCTGAGCTACGGAAGCACATTATTAAACTCTCAACAGCCTATAAAAACCTTAACTTTACTTAGGAAACTTTATTAATTGTGTTTACAAATTATAAACATGAAAGACATTATAATAAAAGAGCTGTCAAAACACCTTCCTCTTTCCAAAAAACAAATTGAAAATCTAATTGAAACCCCTCCATCTTCTGATCTAGGAGACTATTCATTCCCATGTTTTACCCTTGCTAAAAAACAAAAGTCAGATCCTATTAAAATCTGTCAATCTCTGGCTTTAAAAATAAAATCAAAAGACTTTGAAAAAATCGAAGCCAAGGGCCCATACATTAACTTCTTCTTAGATAGAAATCAAATAACAAAATCAATCTTAGAAAAAATCCAAAAACAAAAAGACACCTTCGGCTCATCAAACATAGGTAAGAAAAAAACAGCAGTTATTGACATGTCATCCCCAAATATCGCAAAACCATTTGGCATAGGACACTTAAGGTCAACAATCATCGGAAACTCCTTAGCAAAAACAGGAGAATTTCAAGGCTACAAAATAATCAAAATAAATTATTTAGGAGATTGGGGAACACCCTTCGGAAAATTAATTGCAGGTTTTAAAAAATTTGGCTCACAAGCAAAACTAAAAAAATCACCAATAAAACATCTTTATGAAATTTATGTCAAGGTAAATAAATCAGAGGACTTCGACGACATAGGCAAAGAATGGTTTAACAAACTAGAAGCCAACGATAAAGAAGCAATGAAATACTGGAAGAAATTCAGAGAACTAAGTCTAAAAGATTTTGAAAAAATATATTCTCTCTTAAATATAAAATTCGACGTCATATCCGGAGAATCCTTCTACAATGATAAAATGCAAGCCACAATCTCAGATCTTAAGAAGAAAAAACTATTAACTGAAAGCGAAGGAGCACAAATAGTTGATTTATCAAAACACAATTTAGGAGTTGCCCTAATTCAAAAATCAGATGGCGCAACCCTTTACACCACAAGAGACCTAACTGCTGCCATTTACAGAAAGAAAAAATACAAAGCAGATTGTTTAGTTTATGAAGTTGGCTCAGAACAAAAATACCATTTCAAACAAGTTTTCAAAATTTTAAAACTATTAGGACACAAATGGGCAGAAGAAGCACATCATGTAGATCATGGATTATATTTAGACAGCGACGGTAAAAAGTTTGCCACAAGAAAAGGCAAAACCATATTCATGGAAGACATATTAGAAGAAACAAAATCTTTAGCAGCGAAAGAAATTTCAAAACGTGCTAGTTTGTCAAAGGCAGAGCTAGAAAAAAGAGCGTTAGCAGTAACAAGAGCAGCCATTTTCTACGGCGACCTAAAAAACTATAGATCAAACGACATGGTCTTTGACATAAAAAAATTCATAGACTTTGAAGGAAACACAGGCCCTTACTTATTATACGCCTACGCACGTGCACGTTCAATCTTAAGAAAAGCCAAATACAAAAAATCCAAAGTAAAAATCAATCAGGTCTCAGACAAAGAAAAAGCCTTAATATTAGAACTATCAAAATTTCCACAAGTTGTTCTACAAACTTGCAAGCAATTTGCACCAAACTTAATTGCAAACTATTCATATGACATCGCACAAAAGTTCAACGAGTTTTACCACGCAGAAAAAGTCATAGGTTCAGAAGAAGAATCTTTCCGTCTAGCTTTAGTTGATTCATTCTCACAAGTTCTCAAAAACTCCCTCAACCTATTAGGAATCGAAACCCTAGAAAAGATGTAGTAAACTATTACACAAATCTTTATATACGTCTTTCATTCACTATAACTCATGGAATCTCAAACAGTTCTCTTATTAGTAACTCCCTTCTTAATCCTAATTTTATTAATTCTCTTATCAATTTTAGTAACAGCCCCTTCAAAAAAGAAACCCCGGAAGAAAGTCTCTGAAGACATTAAAAAGATCAAAGAACAGATTGATGAGAAATAGTTAACCTTATATATCCTTATTTTTATATTATTATGTAGACGAACCGGCGTATTAGTCCTGCGCCATTCACAAATGGACTTCATGGTGGGTTCAAAGGAGTGCGTGAGGCCGAAGTATATTGGCCTTTTGCTGGACGTTGACGTTTTGTCTTGTTCGATCGTGCTCCTATAAAACGGGTCAGGCCTTGATCGGAGCAGCCCTAAGTAGGAAACATGGTGCTTACAAGGTCACAAAGCCGAGGAAAGTAGAAGATTAACTAATGTATGGAAACTAAGCAAACTCCCTGTCTACACTAATGTTATAAGGAGGTAAATAAAAATGCAAAGTCCAATTTATGCGTGGGGTGTATTGATTTTAGGTATTTTACTTTTATTGCCTAATCTAGGAATAACAGCACTTGGAAATTTATCTAGCGGATTTGTTTCTTGGGCAGCCCCAATAATTATTATAATTATAGGAATTGTCGGAATAACAAAAGTCCACAAGAAATAAAGTTATATAAACCACCTTTCTTTTTTTATTTAATGAATAAAAGAGGCCAGTTCTATCTCATAGCAGCCGTAGTAATAATAACAATCCTCATAAGCCTCACTGTAATATACACAGTCACCCGTTCCGCTCCAGAAGACACATTGGTCTTCGACCTATCAAAAGAAGTTAGCTTTGAGGGCGCAAAAATCATCGACACAGGTGTTTTCTATGCACTCCAAGGAGAAGATCCAAAACAAATAACAAGCACATATTTAGAAAACCTCACAAACTCATACGCACTTTCAAGGCCAAATAGTGAAATCACAATAATTTACGGAAATCTTGAAGGTCTTTACGTAATTAATAGTACAAAAGAATCTTCTGGCTCGCTAGGTTTAGGTTCCGGCGGTCAAACAGGTCAGCAAATAGAGATCACAACTCTAGAGGTCAACAGAAAAGCTGTACCACCACCACCCCTAGGCACACCCTACACAATAACAATAGGTGACAACACAGATTTAAGTTTCACAATAAATGAAAAAACACAAAATATATATGTTGTGGTTGAGAAAGAATCACAAGGACAAACCTTTGTTGCTTTACAAAACTAAAATGAAAAATAAAAGAGGAGTAAGTATGATGGTCAATTATGTTATCCTAATCATAATTGCAGTCTCACTAGCCCTTTTAGTCTATTCTTTCCTAACAGTTTATGTCCCAAAATTCCAAACCCCAGAATGCCCAGAAGGAATTAATCTAATTATTCAAGACTATTCCTGTGCATCTGAAGTTCTAAAAATTAATTTGGCAAATAAAGGGCTTTTCAATATTGATCTCGCAAAAGTAAGATTACGAGAGCCAGGAAGGGAAATAAAGTTGGCAGTAGAAGATGAAATAAACTTTCCAGCAAGTTCTCAAGGGCTTGTTCCTGGAGAAAACTATGAGTATATATTAGCAAGAGTAGTCCCATCAGACAATTACACTTTAGAAATCCAGCCAATTGTCTTTGTCGACGACAAACAAGCCCTCTGCCCAGCAATCACACAACCAATAACTTGCTCATAAGTACACAAATCTATATATATCTCTGCACCACTCCAACCAATATGAAATTTGCTCATCTTGGCGACTGCCATCTTGGATCTTGGCGACTCCCAGAACTTCAACAATTAAATTTCCAAAGTTTTTCTTTAGCAATAAACAAATGCATCTCCCGCCAAGTAGACTTCGTCTTAATCGCTGGCGACCTATTTGATTCAGCTTATCCCCCAATAGAAATATTAAAGAACACCTTCCAAGAATTCAAAAAACTCTATGACGCGCAAATCCCTTGTTTCCTAATCGCAGGCTCCCATGACTATTCAGTTTCAGGAAAAACATTCTTAGATGTCTTAGAAAAATCAGGATTTTGTAAAAACGCTACAAGATTCGAGATAAAAGATGACAAAATAATGCTCCTCCCCATAATTTACGAAAACGCTGCAATCTACGGCTACCCTGGAAAAAAATCAAGTCTAGAAGTTAATGAAATCAAAAATATAAAACTCCAAGACGCACCAGGAATGTTTAAAATATTAATGCTCCACACAGCCATAAGAGATGCAGTCCCAACTCTCCCAATCGAAACAGTTGATGAAACCCTCCTGCCAGAAGTGGATTACCTCGCATTAGGACATTTACACATAAATTACCACAAAGAAAACAGGGTTTATTCAGGCCCAACTTTCCCAAACAATTTATCAGAACTCGAAGACTTAAAACAAGGTTCTTTCTACATTTTTGATAACGGTAAAATAGAAAGGCAACAAATAAAGATAAAAGAAGTAATCTCAATGAATTTTGAGATAAAAGATGCCTTAACAGCCACAGAAAAAATTCTTTCAGGTTTAGAAACCCTAGATGTCAAAGACAAAATAGTCACAATAAAACTCAAAGGATTCTTAGAAAAAGGAAAAACCACAGATATCGATTTCACAAAAATTGAAAATTATCTAAAATCTAAAGCCTGTTTTCTCCTACTCAGAAGCACATCTCAACTTCACATGGAAGAGCCAGAAATAAACTTTGATTCAATCATCTCCGAAAACCTAGAATCTGAAATAATTAATAAGTTCAAAGAATCCAATCCAAATAAGTTCAATTCCCTAGTTCCAGACTTAATAAAATCTCTTCAATTAGAAAAACAAGAAGATGAAACTTCTGCAGTCTTCCAAGACCGTTTGCATGCAGAAACCAAAAAAATTATTCAACTATGAAATTAAAAAAAATAACTCTGAAAAACATAAGGTCTTACAAAGAGCAAGAAATAGAATTTCCAGACGGCTCTCTTTTACTTTCAGGAGACGTCGGTTCCGGAAAATCTTCAATTTTATTAGCAATAGAATACGCTCTCTTCGGTCTTCAGCCAGGACAGAAAGGCGCAGCCCTATTAAGAAATTCATCAACTTTAGGTGAAGTATTACTAGAGTTCGAAATAGACGGAAAAGAGATTTTAATAGAAAGACGTCTTCGCCGTTCTAGCAAAACCGTAACAAACGAATATGCAGCCATAACAATAGACGGCCAAAAAACAGAATCCTCGATAACAGAACTAAAAACCAAAATTATCAATCTCTTAAACTATCCACACGAATTCATAAAAAGAAATAACATTCTTTATAGATATACAGTTTACACTCCACAAGAACAAATGCGTCAAATAATTTCCGAAGATCCTGAGACAAGACTTAATATCTTAAGGCATATTTTTGGAATGGACAAATACAAAAGAATAAAAGAAAATCTTTCTCTAACTCTCTCTGTTCTCAAAGAAAAATCAAAACTTCTTCAAGGTGAAATTTCAACTTTAGACAAAGATAAGCAAGACCTCGTCCTATCTAACAATCTTCTCTTAGAATTAAAACAAAGATTATCACAAAAATCTTTGAATCTAAAACAAAAAACAAACATCAGAAAAAACATTGAGTCCCAAATTCAAGGATTAGAAGACAAAATTAAAGAAAAACAAAAATTTGAAAGAAGCGCCGAAAAAACTTCAGTCCTTCTAACAATAAAACAAGAAAACCTTTCAACTCTGACTTCCCAAATCCAGGAATCCAAATCTTTTCTCCAGCAAAAACAACCATTCATCCAAGAAGAATATGATTCTACGCTCAATCTTCTATCTGCTTTAAATAAAAAAATACAATCTCTTAACTCAGAAAACATACAAGTTTTAGGTCAAATGTCGTCGTTAAATAAAGAACAACAGGGTTCAATAGAAAAAAGACAAAGAATATTCAAGATAGATATCTGTCCAACTTGTCTTCAAGACGTAAACGACACCCATAAACACAACATTCTAAATGAAACAGAATCTTTTCTCTCAAAAGTAAAGAATACTCTATCTGAATTAGAACACTTGCAAACTTCTCAAACTGAAGAAATCATTTCTCTTTCAAAACAAAAATCCCAGATTGAAGAAAAAAAGTTGTCTCTAGATTTAATAAAATCCAAATTAGAACATTATACCCAAACAGAAATCCGACTTGCCCAATTAGAAAAATCAAAAGTAGAATTAGAAGAAGACCTTCTCCTACTAAAAAAGCATTTTAATGAGTTAAAAGAAAACATATCCAATTTCTCAAAATTCGATCTCCAATATAAAGAGAAAGCCCAAGCCTTAGCCCTCGCTCAATCAGAAGAAAAATCCTCAGAAATTCAAATCGCAGAAATAAAAAAAGAATATGACTTAACAGTCCTCCAAATTTCAAAAATCAAAGACACTATTCAAGAAAAAGAACAGATAGAAAAAAGACTTGCAAACCTCTCAGAATTATATGACTGGCTTTCAACTTCTTTTCTAAATCTTATTGAATTTACTGAAAGAAGTCTTCTTTTAAGATTAAGAAACGAGTTCTCAAAACTTTTCAGCCAATGGTTCAAATTCCTTGTCCCAGAAGAATCTTTCCAAGTAAATCTTGATGAAACCTTCACCCCATTAATTATCCAAAACCAAGTTGAAATGGAATACGCTTTTCTCTCCGGAGGGGAAAGAACAGCCGTCGCCCTAGCATATCGCCTTGCTTTAAACCAAACAATAAACTCGATACTAAGTAAAATCAAAACTCACGACATAGTAATCTTAGACGAGCCCACAGACGGCTTCTCAGACGCCCAAATCGACAAAATCAGAGATGTCCTAGACGAACTAAACATATCCCAACTAATCATCGTCAGCCACGAGCAAAAAATAGAATCCTTCGTTGATAACATAATAAGAATAAAGAAATCATCTGGGATTTCTGAACTAGAAACCTCTCAAACTTCCCAAGTCTCCCAAATTAAATAGAAATATTTAAATATAGTATCTATTTAATCCAAGTATTGCTTCTAACAAGTTAAAATGAAAGAAGAAGTTTCTCAAAACGCGTTAAAAACAGGTACAAGCATAGTTGGAATTGTCTGTAAAGACGGCTGCGTCATGGCTTCAGATAGACGAGTTACAGCCGGCGGACAAATAGTTGTCCAAAAGAATATGCAAAAAACAATCAGAATTAACGATTATCTTTTAATGGCAATTTCAGGAAGCGCCTCAGACGCAAAAATGCTTGCAAATATTTTATCAGCAGAACTAAGACTAAAAGAATTAACCACGAAATCTCGCCCATCAGTAGAAGAATCAGCAAACCTTCTTGCTCATATGTCTTACAAAAACATTAGAACACCTTCGATGATCCCCCCAATTGTCGGAAGTATAGTGGGCGGTTTTAACGAAGACGGTTCAGCAGAATTGTTCACGATAGAGCCAGCAGGCGGAATAGACAAAATACAAAACTACGACGCAAACTTTTCATCAGGAATGCCTTACATCTTAGGCCTTTTAGAAGGAAAATACAACGAGAATATAACAGTTAAAGAAGGACTAGAACTCGCAAAAGAAGCAATACAAACAGGAATCGAAAGAGACCCCGCATCTGGAAACGGAATAGATGTATTCTCAGTCACGAAATCTGGAATAAAACACGAAGTTTCTCAAAAAATAGTTCCACAGTACAAGTAATCACAAAATGGCAGATATCTTGAAGACGATTAAAGAAAAGTTACCTGGAAAGGTAAGCGATGCAATCTTTGAAGGAGCCAATATAGTTCTTTACACCAAAGATAAAGAATTTTTTAAAGACAGTGAAACCAAAATAAAAGAAATAGTTGATTCTATAAAAAAGAGAATAGAATTAAGGGCAGACAAAGAAATCTTAGCTTCAGAAGAAGAAACTGAAAAAACAATCAAAGCCCACGTGCCTCCCGAAGCAGAAATCACAAACGTAATTTTCGATGTCCAGCGTTCTACAGTAATCATAGAAGCAAAAAAGCCAGGCCTAGTAATTGGAAAGCAAGGCTCAATCTTAAACGACATAAAAAAATCAACCCTCTGGATTTCAACAGTTCAAAGAAGCCCCGCAATTCAAAGTAAAATAACAGAAAAAATCCGTTCTGTCTTGTATGCAAACAACACATACAGAAGAAAATTTTTAAACGACATCGGACAAAAAATCTACAAAGATTGGTCTTCCGAAAAAATGGAAATGTGGGTCCGTTTAACTTATCTAGGTGGGGGCCGTCAAGTTGGTCGTTCATGTCTCCTTCTTCACACACCAAATTCCAAAGTTCTCTTAGATTGCGGAATAAACCCAGCTATAACAGAAGGAGCTGAAAGATTTCCATATTTAGATGTTACAGAAATAGGTGATTTAGCTTCTCTAGATGCGATTATTTTAAGCCACGCACACCTAGACCACTGCGGACTTATTCCTTACTTATACAAAATGGGATACAAAGGCCCAATTTACTTAACGGCCCCAACTCGCGACATAGCCTCATTACTACAATTAGACTTAATAGGCGTCGCTTACAAAAAAGCAGAAGCCCCAATTTACAGGGCTGAAGACATAAAAGACACCGTAAAACACTCAGTAACTCTAAATTACGGAGAAGTCACAGACATAACCCCAGACATTAGAATAACAATGTATAATGCAGGCCACGTTCTAGGCTCAGCCCAAGTCCACATAAACATCGGCAATGGATTGCACAACTTTGTCTATTCAGGAGACACAAAATATGGTAAGACTCGTCTTCTCGATCCTGCAAACAACCGTTTCCCAAGAATTGAAACTCTCCAAATGGAATCAACCTACGGTTCAAAAGAAGACATATTACCTCCAAGAAAAGAAGTGGAAAATAAATTTATAGAACTTGTCAAAGAAACAATTGATAAAAAAGGAAAAGTTCTTCTTCCAGAACTAGGTCTCGGCCACTCTCAAGAAACAATGCTTCGTGTCGAAGAAGCTATAAGGACAGGAGAGATCCCACAAATCCCAGTTTACATCGATGGAATGATTTGGGACATTAACGCAATCCACACTGCCTATCCTGACTTTCTATCAGCATCTGTAAGAAATCAAATATTTCAAGACAACAATCCATTTGTCTCAGAAATCTTTCAGCGTATTGGTTCTCCAGCAGAAAGAAAGGCAGTAATTGAAGGAGGCCCTTGCATAATCATCGCAACATCTGGAATGCTTGTAGGAGGTGCTTCCGTAGAATATTTCAAAAACCTTGCAGAAAACGAAAATAACCTTTTAGTCTTAAGTTCTTATCAAGGTCCAGGTTCTTTAGGAAGACAAGTTCAAGAAGGCGCAAAAGAAGTAACAATGAGCAAAGATTTTGGGGGAGAAAGAATCACAGTAAATATGAAAACAGTCTTACTCTCTGGCCTTTCTCCACACTCAAACCGTAATGAGCTAATGCAATATGTATCAAGAATGAATCCAAAACCAAAACGAATAGTCATAAACCACGGAGAGCCCTCAAAATCTCTCGATTTGGCCTCTTCAATCTACAAATCAAACAGAATCGAGACTTCCGTCCCAAAGAACCTTGAAACAATTCGTCTTAAGTAAGTATTAAAAACTCCTTTCTCCTTTTCTCCCAATGAAACACAACATAAAAATAATTGCTATTCTTTTGACAATGTTCCTTGTCTCACAACTAATTGGGATTTTTATAATTGGAATCTATTCTCCTCAAGTTTCCCAAGTCATAGATGACGAAGGAAATCTTCTAAACGTAACATCATATAACTTACCTTATGGAATGGAACCTCCTGAAGGTGTAAGCCCCGCAGGAACTTTAATCTCAATAGCAATAGCCATAGCAATCGCAGTCGTTGTCATCTTGCTCTTAATGAAATTCAAAGTAGAACTCTTCCTTAGACTTTGGTTCTTCGCAGTTGTCACACTGGCCTTAGCAATATCTCTTAATGCTATTTTCTTCAAATTCCAATTACCTTCAGCAGCAATAATCGCAATAGCCATAGCTCTCCCTCTGGCCTTCATAAAAATCTTCAAAAGAAATATCATAGTTCACAATATAACAGAACTAGCAATCTACCCAGGAATCGCAGCCATCTTCGTTCCCCTATTAAACATCTGGACAGTCGTTCTCTTATTAATCCTAATTTCAATTTACGATATGTACGCAGTTTGGAAAGCAGGCTTCATGCAGAAAATGGCCCAGTACCACATTGAAAAACTTCGACTTTTCCCAGGATTCTTCCTTCCAACCTTAGGAAAGAAACAAAAAGCAATGATGAAAGACGCAAAAACCTCTCCATCCAAAGCAAAGAAACTAAAAGACAAGAAAATCAAAGTAAATGTAGCAATCCTCGGTGGCGGAGACGTCGTATTCCCAATGATCCTCGCGGGCGTTGTCTTAAACACCCTTGGCCTTCTCCCAGCCCTAATAATAGTAGCAGGAGCAACAGCAGCCCTTGCAACCCTATTCTACTATAGCAAGAAAGGAAAATCCTACCCAGCCATGCCCTTCATAACTATAGGATCTCTAATTGCACTAGGAATAGCGTTTTTAATTTAAGAAGACCAAGTCGGAGGAACCCAAAGTTGAGGCTTATTCATTTTCAACAGATATCTAACATAATCAGGATTTGCACCCCTAATTCCACCAATGGTGTGTCTACCAATGTGTGAAGGTTCTTCATCATCCCACCTGTAAAAATCTCTATGTTTACCGTCTTCAAGAGGAATTGGCTCATAAATCAAATGTGGAAATAATATAGCTTCGTCTCCATTCGTAATACCTCTATAAACTCCCCTAACTGAAACATTCCCAATAAACATTTCAACTAATTTATCTCTAAAATGAGGCCATGGTTCATCGTGATTATCCACAAAGCCTACATTCATATGCTTCTCTAAATCAGNCCATTCAGAATCATCTTCTCTTAAAGATGCAAATGCCATGCCCGGTTTTCTACTCATACCTTCCCCTCTCAAAATCAATTTATAAACCTTCCTATTTTGTTGTCATTTCCCAATAAGAACAAAACCAAAACCTTTATATATCTCAAATTCACCACTTTTCTATGATAATTAAGCAAGACTTAGTAAAGAGAATAAAGGAATATTTTAATTTAAATATTTATGAAACCAAGGTCTGGTTAGCATTGCTTTCTAAAGGAATTGCATCAGCAGGTGAAATTGCAGAGCTTTCCGGCGTTCCTAGATCAAGAACTTACGACGTTTTAGAATCTTTAGAAAAAAATGGTTTTGCAATCGTGAAAATCGGTAAACCGGTTAAATACATCGCAGTAAAACCAACAGAAGTTATTGAAAAAATGAAATCAAAAACAATGGCTCATGCCCAAGAAAAAGTAAAATCCCTTTCAAACTTAAAAGAAACTCAAGAATATGTTGAACTAGAGTCCTTACATAAAACAGGTATTTCCCCAATAAAACCTCATGAAATAACAGGTTCATTAAAAGGACGTTCAAATATTGTATCAAGACTTAGAGAATTAGTTGAAAACTCTCAAAAAGAAGTATTACTTTGCACTTCAGTAGAAGATTTCGAAGACAAGTCTCGTGTCTTACTCCCAGCTTTAGAAAAATTAAACAAAAACAATGTAAAAATAAAAATCGCGCTTTCAGGAGATTCTGAAAAAATAAAGAAATTAAACGCAAGATTAAACCTCAGAGTCGCTCAAATAGATTCAGACGCAAGAGTTTTCATCTCAGACAAGAAGGAAGTTTTCTTCATGGTAACACCACACAACTCAGAAGAAGAAATGGGCGTATGGCTTAACTCACCTTTCTTCAGCGAATCCCTTACAGCAATCATTGAAACTAATTTAAAGAATGGTAATGGTAAATAATTTCTTACAATGATAGACGAAACTACACCTCAACTAAGACTAGTATCTGACACACCTATGACAAATCATAATCTAATTACTTGTTTTGCACTAGATGATGGTCAACTATATATTGGAGACGGTCCAGATTTTGAAAACTGGCATGCGGCTGGTTTAAGGGCAGGAAAGAACAAACCAAGACTTAGTTATTCTCTACCGGGAACACCTGCAGCAGCAGGTGTTGAATTACATGCAGCACAAAAAGAAAGACATTTTCTTAGATTATACGGAACATTACCTCATTCTGTAATGGAAGACATAGTAACAGGTAAAATAGAACCAACAAGAAAAGGAGCATTAAGACCAAATGAAATCAAAGAAATAGTAGAATCAATAGGTAGAGACACAAAAGATTATCTTTTCTTCCACAAAGCAGCTTAAACTTTCATATTAGTAACACTCATCTGCTTAACAACAGCCTTATTCTTGCCAAGCCAAGCCTTAACAAATTCTTTCCCAGTTAAACCAACTTTTTCCTTACAATAAATCTTCCCACCTTTCTCAAAAGTATTTTTATGCTCCTTCTTAAAAGCCTTAACATTTTTAGCCATTTTCAAGGGAGGCCCTTGTTTAACAACTTCCACGCGAGACTTCAAAACTAAAAACACCTGGCCTGTCTTATTATCATCATATTCAAAATCTTCTTTAACAATATTAAAACTTTTCTCAAGCTCACCAACTAAAAACCTAGAAAACTTTTTCAATTTAGTCCCTGCAATATCGCCTTCTTGCCTATCTGTCTTCAATTCAATTTCCAAAAACTCTTGCCCCTTACTAATCTTTTTCAACTTAGAAACATCTATCTCTCGCTTCTCAAAATATCTCTTCGAAGGATTTGCCAAAAACTTGCGCACACTAGATTGCAACTTCCTAAAAGTCTCAATATTCAAAGCAGCCAAAACATTCCTTTCTTTAAATGTGGGATCAACCAAAATCAAAGGACTTCCTAATTTAGATTCATTAAGCTCAATCAAAACCTCAGCCTTATTCTTATATTGCTTCTCAGGATCAATAATCTCTTGATCTTTAATTTTCTCCAAAGCCTTAATCAATTTCTCAAAAGTCCCATAATAAATCACCAAACATTCCAAGCCATACCCAGAAAAACCATTAATATAAGATTCAGCCCCATAGACCCCACAGGCATGAAAAAAAGCCTTAGCAAGTCTAACTTCCTTTGGGCTCTTCAGTTTTCTCTTAACATAATTAACATGAAAATAACTCAAGTCAGTAACATTTTCAGCCTCCTGAGGCTTCTTAACTTTAACAACAGGAACAATTTCAAACCTTGCCATACCATTTTTATAAATTGAATAATATTCTCTGCTTCCTTTAACTTTATCTTTCTTATAACCTTTCAACTTCCCAATTAACTTTTCGAAATCCCTAGTAATTTCTTTCTCACTCCCAAACCTAACAAAAATATCAACATCATATTTCTTCTGCTTCATCAAAGTATCTTTAGCAAAACTTCCCCCAACAAACACTTCTCCTTTAGTATTTTTCTTCAAAGTATCAACTATCTCTTTCGTTTCTTTCTCAAGATATTCCATATCTTCTGCAGTAGGTTCAAAATCAATGTCTTTCAATAAACTATTCAAATTCATAGAACTAATAAGAAAATCGCGCTTTTAATCTTTACTAGAATCTCTAATAAACCCAGCAGGCTCTGTCAAGTCAATAACATATTTCCCCTCTTCAATTTGATAAACTTTCGGCTTATCAGTCGCAAACAACTTCCCCAAATCAAGCAGATACTTCCCAGGCTTAATTATCTTTATACTTTCAAAATCCAAAAACACAGGCTTTTCCTCATCTTCAACACCTGCAATATCACGAACATCTTCCTCAATCTGCTTTTTCTCACTAGTAGTCAAAACAACTTCTTCTTCCTTTTTCTCAAGTTCCTTCAATTTCTCTGCTTTAATATAAAAAAAGAACTTGCTCCTACAACCCTCGCTAGAACATCCACTAAGAAGCTCCCCGCTCCCATCTTCATAAACCTTATTGCAATGCACACAACGATACGGCATGTCTCTAAAAGAAAACACCTCTTAATAAATTTTTATATAATCAAGAAAACATCAACTCAATCTTCTTCGGATCTTTCTTAATCTCCTTAACAATCGAAGCAGGCCCAATAACAGTCAAAGCCTCAGAATCACCAACAAGCCCTTTAGCAATCTTATGTCTCATCTTAACAAGCATGCCCATATCTTTCAAATTAGGCTCAATGACAGCCAGTTCTATCCCTTTAAAGTTCTTAACATGATCAACCAAAGCCATTGTATCTTCAATTAATCTAGCTTCCTCCTCAGCTCTCAACCTTCCCTGTAATAAAACAATCTTATTTCCTAAAACCAAATTAAGAATCTTCTTAACTCTTTGAGCAATATTCAACTCTCCGACCTCCGAAAAAGGCATAACCTGTAAACTTAAACCCTTTATTTTTTTTACACCGCTTTTTTTACCAGCCATCTTATATTTTTAATTCTCCAAGCCTTTTAAACTTTTTTAGACAATTTAAATAAGGATTCATAAAACTCCTCCATATTTGTCCCATCTTTTGCAGAGATGCCCACAACTTCATATTCAGGAAATGCACTCTCAACTTTCTTCACATTCGCCTTCTTCAAGTCCATTTTATTCCCAACAACCAAAACAGGCAACTTCCTAGCAACTAAATTACCAATAATTGTAATATTCACCTGAGAATAAGGATTCTCAGCACCATCCAAAACAACTACCACAGCATCCATATCATCAAGCCACTTAATCGAATCAATAATTCCCTGAGTCGCCTCCTTAGCCCTTTTCTTAGCAGCCTTTTTCTTCAAACCATATTTAATAAAATTCTCATAATCTATCTTAGTGGCAATCCCAGGAGTATCAACCATCTTAAAAGTCAACTTCTTACCCTTATATTCAATCTCAACTTTCTCTTTAAACTGAACATGCCTTGTTTCGTGAGGAACTTTACTAGTTTCTCCAATATCTTCCCCTGTCCAATCTTTACATATTCTATTTGCCAAGCTAGTTTTACCTGCATTCGGAGGCCCATAAAAACCAAGTTTTATATTATCTTTTTTTCCAAAAAGCTTACTCAACATCTTTTTTGAAAAATTCTTAATCGCTTCAAACATCTTGATTTTTACACCCTAGGAGAATTAATAAACTTTCCTGTGCTGGCGTGTTGTCTTTTTGCAATCTCTTTTTTGACTCTACTTCTCTCAAAGAATCCAAAAATAGGAATTTCCCACATCCCAGTTCTCTTTCCCTCTAACTTTCTAACAGCATATTTTATCTGCTCGCCTTTCCACCCAGATTTGCTCAACTTCCGCCTCAAATCAGAATCCCCTAAGCCAGAGCCCCTCCCATTAAACACAAAATTAATCAAATTATATAACTCGTCTTTGTTCCCAAATAAATGTCCCTCATATCTTCTTTTATACCACTCCTGCAACGCAATATAAACCACTAAAAGTACAACTATCAAAACACCAAGCCAAAACAAGAACCTTCCCCACCTGAAACCACTATCTCTTTCTATAATTTCAATACTTTGCAAGTTCCCCAAGGAGGTGATATCTGGAGAAATATATGTTCCAAGACTTGAAATCCCAATTTTCTCTCCAACTAAAAACTCTATTGTTCTACCTTCATCTCCAATCAAAGGAATATAAGTCGCACCCCCCTGACTCACCCCTTTCTCTCTATAATCATCTTTAAACACAATACCTTCAACAGGATAATCAAAAATCAAATAGTCCTCGTTTATCTGATTGCCTAATTTAGGACTTATCTCAAACTTAAATTTAGTAACCAAATCATTCCTTCCAGAATCACTAAACGCAGAGATAACTTCAAAATCAATATTAATATTATAATTATCTTCCATCCAATTAATTATAGCATTTTCAAGCTGTTCTCTATCAGCCTCTTTTCCAGAAAGTTCCTCGATATAACTCAAATCCAAGTTATTAAAACCAGAACTAATCAATGCACTTCCTCCAGAACTTTTTGCAATTGAATAAGGCATATCCAATTCCAATAAATCATTAACAACTTCCGCAAAATCATCATCCTCAGAAGCAAGTTCAAAGTCACTCTTTATTTTCTTAAGAGAAGCATTTAACTCTGCGATGTCCAAATCTTTAGAAATCTCTTTCTCAATCCAATTATCAAAGCCCTTAATATCAGAACTTATGTTAGCAAGCCTCTTATCAGTCTGAGCTATCAACAATTCTGCAGATTCCTCGGCATCTCCAACAGAAACACTAAATGTCCTCTCACCTACAACACCAACTTTATTTGTAACTTTAACACTCAAGTCAAAATCCCCAGACTCTGTATATTTATGAACAACCTTTTCTTCATCAGTAGTCTCTTTCTCCCCATCTCCAAAGTCCCATTCAACTTTACTTACATTCGAAATCCCAGTAACCTCAAATTCAGTATCAAACCCAATTAATACAATCTTAGGATTCACATCAAAAGAGAAACTCTCATCTATCTCAATGTCTT
>NZAS01000034.1 GCA_002686195.1 Candidatus Pacearchaeota archaeon
GTGCGGGTATCGTACGTACTTACAAGCTTACCTCACGTTACCCGCGTACCTTGTACGCTCTGTACTACGTACTTGACTACCACGTTACCGGAGCGCGTTACCTTGTAACGCTATACCGGACGGACATAGGTACCCAGGTACCACCGTCTTGTGGCGTTGCGGCGTTGCGGCACCTGACGCCGGTCTCACACCTGTACCGTTTTCGGTACCGTCCGCTTCTGACCGACGGGGGTACCCCCCCTGTGGCCGTGCCCGTGCCCGTCCGGGGTGCCGTACCACCACATGAGAGGGGAAAAACGACGGGAGGTGGTGCGTAACCTCCCAACGGTAGAGCGTAGCTCTGTAACACCTTGTAACAAGGTTCGGTACCGACGGTGGCATGAATGAAATTCATAGTCATATCAATGACTTGCACCAGTTATCTCCCGAATACGGTCCGATAGTCGGTAGAGTCAGGGACTTACGGTCGGAACCTACGGTTATGAGGGAGATAACGTGACCGTTATTTGCAGGGCAAATTATATAACTTATATGTTGTGGGGACTTGACAAATGTGTCAAAATATGGTATCCTATACCTTCCGTTTCGTTACCGTAACCGAACGAACGGAGACTCTTTAGAGTCTATAGAGAGAGAGGTTACCGTAGCGGACGTTACCGTTCCTATGAGCCAGGGGGTCTACATGAACAACGTAGAAATCATTTTGAGGGATGGTCCCTTCAGTGGGCGCATCCTTCGCAGAAACCACGGAACCTTCGATGAGGGTACCCTGATTCACTTCGACGGTTTCAGCTACCGCATTGAGTGGGACGTAGAATCCTACAAATGGGTCGGCTGGTGCGTTGATAACGGCTCATTATGATGAGCCTATACAATTCAATCTAATGGAGATAACGTATGAATAACGCCTCTGAGGCCGCCAAGAAACTTGCGGATGAATTCGGTCTGCGCGCCGAAGACGTGAAGGGTACCGGAAAGGATGGCTTAGTGACCAAGGATGACGTGCAGGGCGTAATCGACGCCGCTGCTCAGACGAACATCATGGTCAAGAGCAAAAATGAGCGCCTGCAAAGCATGGAACAGCCCTCGTCTCTGGAAGACGCGGCGGAAAAGGGCGTGATTCTACCCTCTCAGGAGGAATTGCTCGACATAATCAGGTCCATGCAGTCGGAAATCTCCGACCTGCGCGAAAATCAGGCCGGATTGATCGAGCGGGAGAGCCAAGCCCGTGATCTGACGGACGACCTGTACTTCATCGCCAAGCCCAACGGTCACCGATGGGAAGAACGGCGCGTTGTAGATGGTAAAACCGTCGCAGTGGAGTTTGTAGGCACCGCATTCTTCGGCCCGTTCGAGGATGAGGAAACAATCGAGGCGTATTTGGCTGCAAAACGTCAAAAACGGGAAGATTCCTACATTGATTGGGCGAATATCACCGTTATGCGCGGCAAGGATGCCCGAGAGCTCGATTCCGAGGAAGCAGGGGAGCGGGAGTCGCATTTTTCGTCTTCAGCGCCGGTAAACGTACTCGACCGACGGATTTTTGCCCAACAGCACGGTGGACACGTACCGGGCGTAGGACAAGTCGTTGGACAAGCTCAGTAACCTCAATCCGCTCTCTGGAGCCGAAATTGACGCCCCCTTACCGGTGGCGGACGGCTTGAGGGGGGCGGAACTCGATCCACTGGAGAGTACCGTTGTCGGAACCCAACGAGGAAGTGAGCAGCCAAGAGATCACCAAGGCCGATGGCTCAAAAGAGGTAATCAACCGGAATAACCTTGGGCAGTTCGCCAAGGGAATCTCAGGCAACCCGGCAGGGCGACCGAAAGGGAGCAAGAGCCGGACGCTCATAATCAAACAAGCAATGGAGGAAGCCCTGACCCGCGATGCGGCAGAGGCTTTCCACGAGATCGTAGATACAGCCATCGAGATGGCAAAGTCGGGGGACAAGGACATGATTAAGTTCGTCCTTGGCGACGTTTTGAAAGAAGCGCGTCGGGCGGACGGATCAGAGGAAGATAGTAAGAAGATCGGCAAGATCGAGATAACCTTCTCACCCTTCCAAGGCGAATCCACGAACGCCGTACAAAAGGTGATCGACGGAGAGTTTGAGGAAATAAAGGGTCACACGAAGCGTGACCTGCCTTGAACAACACACCAAACCATCCCCCTAGCTAGGAGATTAACACATGAGCAAAAGCTCTCAGAAGCCGGAATCCGCTGGTAGCGGCTACGGTACGGACACCCCGAAGAACTCGCAGAGTATTGTGAGCCAAGGGAAGCCCGGTCACAAAGCACCTGCCCTCGGCAGCGTCAGCGTCGTGCCGGATCGCAAATCACCCGAACAGTCTCGCGGAGGTAAGAACTAATGGCACAGAACATCAAAGGCGCACGTCAGTTTCAGGACGTGTTTGGGGAAGTGATCCCCTTCAACGCCACCGTTGACCCGGCAGCTTTCGCAGACGACGAGTCTCAGGTCGTATCGGTCACGGTTACCGGCGCGGCTGTTGGTGATTTCGTACTGGTATCACCGGGCGTTGACATGCAGGAAGGTCTAATTTCTGCCACCGTCATCTCTGCGAATACGGTAGAGATCGTCATCGGTCACGTTGGCGGCGATTCGACTGACCTCGCGTCCTCGACTTGGTACGGTGTCGTACTGAAGAAGGGTGGTGCATTCGGTAATCTGTAATGCCGGTTGAGCTTACAGATAGCGCAAAGCGCAAACTGAAAGAAGCAGAACGCAAGGGCTTGCTCGGGAAAGGGCTTGCTCGGCGCGCTGCGGACTCTATTACCAAGCGCAAGGGTCGCAACAAAGAGGCGATGGATATCGCCCGTCGTGCCCTTGCCCAATCAACGGACAAGCACCAATGAGTCAGAAAGCACCAAAGCAAGATAACAAAGGCTACGGCTTGAAAGCCGGTGCCGGTCGCCCGTCTCCGCAATCGCGGAAGTCGGAGCAGGATGGTCAGAACCGTCTCCTGAAGGAGAGCGACTTCAACGACCGCAACCGTATGGTAGGTAACGAGTAATGGCACAGAATCGACGTGTAACAGCATACGCCAGTACCGCCCGTACTGCCACCCCCTCCGACGTTGAGGTTCCTCAAAAGAGTGGGGACTCCGGTCGTGGTATCATCGTCACTATCGACGTAACCGCCATTACCGCCAGTCCCTCGGTTGTCTTCAACATCCGAGGAAAGGATGCACTCTCCGAGAGTACGTACCTCATTTTGGCGTCAGCCGCCGTAACCGGAACGGGTACCACGGTACTGATGATCGGTGAGAACATGATAGACGAAGCCAATTTGTCTGCCAACGCTCTCATCCCGAATACCATCGTGGTAGACCCGGTACACGGTGACAGCGACAGCATCACCTACACCGTATCGGTGGAGATTGTTAACTAGCCATTTTTGTGTACAAGGGGTAATTTATGGCGCGTACCGTCACGCTTCCATTCCAGTTGCATGACGCGCAGCGCGAGGTCCATGAATCGCCCTCACCGTGCAAGGTCGTGCTCGCTGGACGCGGCTGGGGCAAGACCCGGTACGCAGCCATCGACGCAGTGAGCAAAGGACTTGAAACGGTCAATTGGTGTGGGAGGGAACTCACGACGGAGGCAGAGGTCATGTACATGGCACCTACCTTCGACCAAGCCAAGGGTATCTTTTGGCCCGTCCTCAAGGAAGTGGCAGAGCCGGTTACCTTAGCAGCCCATGAGAACACCTGTCTCCTGACCCTTATCAACGGGGTCCGGATACGTCTCAAGGGAATGGACAACGAGGATAGGGCACGGGGATTTATTCTCCGTCACGCTATCCTAGACGAGTACGCGGACATGGAAGAGACCGCATGGTCGGTCGTCACCGGTCCCTCGGTGATGAAGACCAACGGTACCGTCCTCTTTATCGGGACACCGAAGCGGGGACGCCCCCACTTTCCAGAGTTGCTGGAAAAGGCGTACAACGAGCCTGATGACCCGGAACATGGGTTCCCTTTGTGGTCAGGCTTCCAGTTCCCCTCCAGCAGCAACCCGTGGCTCGATGAGCAAGCTATCTCCGCGATAGCCGCAACCATGAGCTACGAGCGGATGCGAGAGGAGCTTGAGGCAGAGATTCTTGCCGAAGGCGGAAACTACCTCCACCCCGATTGGTGGAACTTCGATCCGCACGAGCCACACGACGGATACTTCGTTGTTGCTGTAGACCTCGGTGGGTTCACCCCCGCCCCTGGCAACAAGCACATGAAGGAGCGCAGGGATGACACAGCCATTGCCATCGTCAAAATCCACAGCCGAGGCTGGTGGGTCAAGGAAATCCAGTACGGACGATGGGATACTCGTGAGACGGCTCTGCGAATCGTTCGAGCAGGTAGGAGTTGCGATGCAGTGCGTATTGGCGTCGAGAAAGGCTCGCTCTACAATGCCGTGTGGCCTTACCTCTCAGACGTTATGGCACAATTTGGTCAATTCCGGAAGGTTGAGCCGCTTACTCACGGTAATCAGCATAAAGAGGACCGCGTTATGGCGTCCCTCGAAGGACGGCTCCAACGCGGACGAATTACCCTTAATTGTTCCGAGACGCTTGCACCCAACGAGCGACCACAGTGGGCGCAAACCCTAATCAAGCAGGCGGCGGACTTTCCGGCACCTAGCACTCCCGACGACCTCATCGACGCCCTCTCTTACGTCGATCAACTTGGTAAGACTCCCTTCTGGCAGTACTCCGAGGAAAAGCAGGATCAGTGGGAGCCAGTAGACGAAATCGTAGGACTCTAATATGCCGACACTTGTAGGCTCCCTAGCCGACAACAATGACACCAACGCAAAGCAGGGTTCTAATACGGACTTGGTTTCGTGGGTCATGGAGCGAGTAGACCGGTGGCGGGATGACCGCGACCAGACGTACGAGAAGGTTTGGGGCGAGTACTACCGCCTCTGGCGCGGACGGCACATAGACGAGGACAAGACCCGTTCCACGGAGAGGTCACGCCTCGTTAGTCCGGCACTCGCGCAGGCACTCGAAATGACCGTCGCGGAGCTTGAGGAAGCTACCTTCGGGCGTGACGCTTGGGTCGATATCATAGATGAGACGGGAGACCCGGATCACGCGGATATCAACGGCATCCGCCGCCAGTTCATTGACGACATGGCAATGGACAAGGTACCGGAAGCCATCACTAACACGTTCATGCACGGTGGGCTATGGGGCACCCTCGCAGCCAAGGTGGTTGTTGAGGAACAGAACACCACCCTAGCCACCAAAGACGAAAACGGCAAGTACATCATCGCACACGAGCCGCGAGTAGCGGTCAAGGTCGTAGCGATACCTCCGATGGAGCTTATCCCCGACCCGGATGCAGAATTTGTCGATGATATGCTCGGAATCGTACATGAGGTCACCAAGCCTCGCGCTTGGTTGCTCCAACAGCCGTACGGACGGGCATACGCCGCAAGTATCTCTCGGGTACCGAACCATGACGAAAATAAAGTCACGCTAGGCGACCCGGAGGCTCTGATTGCCTCCCAACCCAACCAAGTACTTGTCACAGAGTACCACGGGCTTGTACCAAAAAGGCTTCTCCCGGCAAATGCACCCAAGCCGCGCATAGTAGATGCACTGGCGGCAGCAGAGATCGAGACCTCCAGTACGGCGGATTCTCGGGGAGAATTGGACGACGACGGTGAAATGGTGGAAGCCATCGTCACCATCTTCGATAAGAAGGCCCAAGGAAGGGCAATCGAAAACCCCTTCATCCACAACGACCGCAGCATCGTAGCCGCGCCGTTCGAGCGCGTACCGGGCCGATTTTGGGGTCGGGGCGTCATGGAGAAGGGCTACAATCCACAGAAGGCACTCGACGCCGAAATCCGTACCCGTATGGATGTTATGGCGCTCATCGCAAACCCGATGCTTGGTGCGGACCAGACCGCCCTCCCTCGTGGTTTCGACCTTCGCGTACGACCGGGGAAGGTATGGCTGACCAACAGTTCGCCAAAAGAAGCGTTACACCCAATGGCGTTCCCGAATTTGGACCCTGCAAGTTTTTCGCAGACCTCGGAAATGGAGAGGATGGTTCAGATGGGAACTGGTGCGATGGACACTGCAACCCCGCTGGAGGCAAACCGTCGAAACGAAACCGCAACCGGTACCTCGCTAATTGCAGGCACGTTCGTCAAGAGGTCCAAGCGAGCGCTTCGGACCATAACCAATAGCTTCCTGAACCCGCTGATCCAGAAGATCGTGTGGCGTCGGATGGACTACGACACGACGAACTACCCGCAGGACTTCAACTTCCGCGTGTCCAGTACCCTCGGTATCGTGGCACGGGAGATCGAGCAGAACCAGATGACGAGTCTGTTGCAGTACGCGCAAGGCAAGCCGACGACCTCGAATGTACTCATTCAGGCGATCTTCGACAACAGCGCCTCTCCCTACAAGGCAGAGATCGCGCAGGCGCTCAAGTCGGACGCACAACCCGACCCGGTGCAGCAGCAGATGGTGCAACTCCAGCAGCAGGTAGCACAGCTACAGGTACAGGAGCAGGCGGCGAAAGTACAGCTTACCCAACAGGACGCGGTGAAGCGTTCGGTTGAAGCCAAGAAGCTCGAATCCGATATCTTCGTGAACATTGCCAAGATCAAGGAAATGGAGCGCAGTGGGCAACTCGACGCTGCGGGGCAGCAGATCGAGGTCGCACGACTGATGAAGGAACTCGAAGAAGTCCGCCAGTTCGCCCGACAAATTGACGTTTCCATGATGAAGGTCATGGCAGACGCGAACAAACCACAAGGGGGAAACAGTGGGAAAGATAGCGATTGATCGAGCCGCCCTCACGGGCGACCAAGTACAAGAACTCGACCGGTGGGAGCAATTCTTCCACGGTCCAATCTGGCGGGATATCGTCACCCGGTTCAACCCGGAGATCGAAGGCCTCCAGAACTCGTACCACAACGTTGTAGGTGAACAAATGCTCGGGCGCACCCAAGGTGCTCTCAGCGTCTACTACCGCATTCTGGTACACCTTCCAGACCTTATCCATACGGAATTCCTCGTGAAGACCGGACAGATAGGCGCGGATGAGGGTCATAGCGAAGATGACCCGGTATCCCCGGAAGATTGGCGTCGTTAGGCGATGGCGCGCATCATCCGAGATATCCGCTGTAACGATTGTCTTACAGTTACCGAACATTGGATCAGCAAAGAGGAATTAGCCTCCCTCAATTGCCCCGAGTGTGGTAGCTCTGATATGACCGTTATGATCGGCGCTCCGCATTTTGGAATCACGGCATCGGTTGCCAACGGTCAGGCGTCCTCGGACGGAATGACCACCGGCATCGACAAGTGGGAAAAGATGCGGAAACAGAAGCAGAGAATCGAGAAGCGGAACTTAGAGCGTCACGGCACTTACGACTAGGTTCCCACACCCACGAACTGCTATAACTTTGCACAACCCGTAGGCACGGGCGCATATTGGGAGAAAGCCATGCCAGCACAAATCGTACCCGAGTTAGACGATAGCGGACAGCCGCTAGAAACTGAAGCCGACCTTTCGGCACTTGAAGCTCAACCGCCGGAAAAGCAGGTAACACAACCTGAAATACCGGTACTCGACGGAGAAGACATACCCGAGAAGTACCGAGGAAAGTCAGCAGCAGACCTGCTGGAAATCGTCCAGAACCAAGAGTCCCACATCGGACGACAGGGAACGGAACTCGGAGAGCTTCGCGGCCAAGTCGGTACCCTTCGGGGACTGGTTGACCAGTCACTCGCACTACGAGAAGATGGCATAAGCCGTACGGATCAAGTCGGGACGGAAGACGACCTGACAGACGACCAGTTCATCACCGATCCACGAGACGCGGTAACGAAAACTGTGAAGCGCGAAACGCGAGATCAAAACGAGCGTTTGGCCCGGTTAGAACAGCAAAACGCCGCCCTCGACTTCAGCCGGAAGTACCCGGAAGCACAGAAGGATGTAGAGTCACCCGAGTTTGTAGGCTTCGTTCAGAAGTCCCGCGTTCGCGGTACCCTCGCCCATCGAGCATTCAGCGACATGGAGAACATCGACTTCAACGCAGCCGAGGAACTTTGGGAACTGTGGGAGGACTACAAGTCCATTCACCCCGCTGATTCCGACCCGGTACTCGCTTCACAAGAAGCCACGTCTCAAACGGTAGAACCTACCGACGAACCCAAGGCCGTACCTTCAATGGTTACCCAAGGCTCCAGCGGGGACGTAGGTGGTTCCACAAAACCCATATACAGTCAAGCCGCCCTGAACCGCCTGCAAGTGTCCGACCCCGATACCTATTGGGCTGACGACACCCAGCGTAAGATCGATGGAGCACGCGCCGAGGGGAGGGTCGTTGACGACACTTAGGAAGCAAAGCTATGGCTACAGCCTTCACCTCTGGTGATTTTATTGCCTCCACCACTTCGGGAGAAGCCGCAAGTTTCGTCCCCGAGCAGTGGTCGAACGAGGTAATTGCACCTTACAAAGCCAGTCGCGTCCTCGCCGGACTGGTTACCCGATGGAACTTCGTCGGGCAATACGGCGACACCGTTCACGTACCTACGTTTGTACGTGGTTCCGCTAACACCAAGAGCGCAGAGAACGTCGTTACGCCGAACGTAACCAACTCTACGCTGACGAACGTTAGCATTGACAAGCACATCGAATACACGGTACTGATTGAGAAGTTTGCAGAAGTGCAATCTATGCCCTCACTGCGCCGAGCGTACGTCGATGACGCCGGTTACGCAATCTCTCGCAAGATTGATTGGGACTTGCACCTGCTTGGTCGCAGCAACGTTGTGACGACTCCCGCAGTCGGCGGTAACGTCTCCGGTGAAGAATACGGCGATGCCGTAATCGGCTCCGACGGCACGACCGCTTGGGACCAGACGGCGAATTCGTCTGCTGGTAACGCCGCTGCACTGGCTGACGCTGGTGTACGTCGTCTGCTCCGTTCGATGGACGACAACAACGTATCGATGGAAGGTCGTGCGTTCGTTATCCCGCCCGTCGAGCTTGAGTCTCTACGTGGCATCGCTCGCTTCACGGAGCAAGCGTTCACGGGTGAAAGCGGCAGCGCTAACACCATCCGCAATGGTCTGATAGGCGACCTCTATGGTACGCCGATCTACGTTACGTCGGGTTGCCCGTTCGTACACGACGGCGCTAACAGCGCGGACCAGCGCGCAGGTTTGCTCCTGCACAAAGCAGCCTTTGTGCTGGTTGAGCAGCAGCGGGTCGAAGCGGTACAGGCGTTCCTGTCCGAATTCCTCGCCACTCAGTTGACGTGGCACACCATTTATGGTGTCAAGGAAGTTCGTGCAACGAACGTAATTCCGTTCATCGTACCGAGCTAACCGGTACTCACCTAATTAGGTTCGGAGGGGAGGCACAGCCCCTCCACTTCTTTCTTGACTTGTGGAGCCTTCCTGAATGGCCGGATTTACCCGACGTAACAAACCGTTGAAAGGCAGCGTCGGTGCCGGGGAACTCAGTGACTTCGCAATATCGAATCCCGCAGCAGGCGATCTCCTGATCTACGATGCCGTAGACGGTAAATGGGAGAACGGTAAGACCCTAAGCGGGAGCTACACCATCGGTGGTACGTTGACGGCTGGCGCGTTGAGTGTCGATAACAACGCAACCATTGGTGGTAACATTACGCTAACCGGCGCTCTCGACGCTACGGGGAACATCGAGACGGGTGGCACCCTCATTGTGCAGGGAGCTACGACACTGCAATCTACACTTGCAGTTACCGGTGCGACAACTCTATCTTCTACGTTAGGCGTTACCGGTACTCTCACGGGTAGCGCCTTTTCTTTTTCTGGTAACGGTACAGTAGCCGGTACCCTCGGAGTGACGGGCAACGTCACCATGAGTGGGGATGCCAGCGTAACCGGTACCCTGACGGTAGGTGGACTCTCCATATCCGGTCTGCTCACCGTAGACGACCTCGTAGCGAACAACAGCGTATCCGCTGTCTTTATCTCCGGTACCTCGATCTCCGCTGACACCGGTTCCTTCACGACGCAGCTTGACACCAGCAAGCTCATAGTAGAGGGTACCCTTGAGATCGAAACCACGTTCGGTAGCCCCGACGAGACGTTCATCACGTCCGTATCTGAGGGAGGTCTGATTACCTTCCGTGGGTACGAGGATACCAACGACCCCGGCACAATACGCGAACTTTACACCATGTACCCCGGTACCACGGGCGTACGCCACCAGTGGAAAGTAGACGACGAAGACCGGTTCGAGATATACGACGCAAACACTTGGATGAAGGATACCGACACCGATATCGATATCGGGCACGTCGTATCCAACAGCGTCAACGGAGTTAGCCTGTGGGCACGTAGCTCCGCTGCCGACCACGACGTAATGCTCTCCCACAGCAGCACCGGTGGAGTTACCGGGGACGCGATCCTCGACGCTACCGACGGTGGAGCTACCCGCCTGTACTACAACAACCAGGGTGTCACACGCACGGAGCAGAGTGGTCTCGGTCTGATCGACCAGAGCGCAGGCGGCTCGCGCCTCGTTGGGCGCACAAGCGGTCTGGTAGCCCAGTGGGATATCCGAGAAGATGTATCCGCTACACAGGTCGAGATCAACAGCTTCATTCACGGCTACCCCATCACCGCTATCGGTGAGGATGCCGGAGGTACTGCCAAGACTCTGTGGTGGGCTGACCCGGACGCAGACTTCCGCGCCTACCAAGCAGGCAACGTAGCCCTCGCTACGACCGCTACCGGCGCGAAGGTACAGCACCCGACCGGCAGCACCCCGCTGCTGGAGTTCATGGACAACGGTGCCTCACGAGTAGGCTACCTCCAGATGCAGTCCTCCAACTTCGTACTGGAGAACGAACAGACCTCCGCACACTTCCTGCTGTACAGCTACAATAGCGTCCCGACGCGAACCCTGATGGCAGAGTTCGACCCGGACAACGGGGCTGACTTCTACCATACTGGTTTATTAGCAGGCGGTACTCAAGCCTCCGGTATGCTCAGCCAAGACACGAGCGGCAGTAACCCCTCTCACTTGTGGTGTACCGATGCAGGTACCTCCGTAGGTCGCATCCGCCACGACGGTACTGACCTTCTTATCGAAGCTCTGAATACTAGCGGTGGTCTCCAGTTGATCGGTGAGGATGCTCTTAGCGCAGCTATCACCTTCATCGACATGATACCCGACGACGGGATCGACTTCTACGCAGAAGACGACGCGGCAGGTTGGGGTGTGTACGCCTCTCTGGAAGACGCAGACGGAAACGGTGGCAGCTTCAACGTATTCGGCACGAACCCCTCCTTCCAGTTGTGGGATTCTAATACGCTGACCGACCGGTACTTCCTCCTTCGACGCGCCGCTGGCGGTGGCAAGATTAACATGCGAGCGGAGCATAAGGGAGACGACTTCGAGCTAACTACCCGCAACGACGCGGATGATAGTCAAGATGTTCAGATTAAGCTGTACGCGGAGACGGTAGCCACGAACGATGCCTACCTCGAATTGTACCACAACGCCGTCGCTACCGTGCGTACGCAGAGTGAGCAGCTTGAGGTCTACGAAGATACCGCCTGGCGCGAAGTGGTTGTCCGCTCTGAGGGTAGCTTCACTCCAGCCTTCACCTTCGCTACGCCCGGTGACCTGAGTATCACCTACAGTAAGCAGGAAGGGTACTACTGGAGGGACGGAGACCTAGTATACTTCCGTCTCAGGGTTGGCTTTACTGGTGCGAACTTCACGCACACCACCGCATCCGGTAACGCTCGTATCACAGGCTTACCTTTTGATGTAGACACCACCAACGGCGGTACTCCGCTCTATGAGGCACAGGTATCCAAGGCCAACGATGGTTGGGGTAGCGCAACGCTCACAGACTATGTGATGGTTAAAGGCTACAGTCCGAACGGACAAAGCTTCATTCAGATATTCTCAGATGGTCCAGACCAGACCAGTACCACTTGGAAAGTAGACGAATTTGGCAGTGGCAATTCTGGTGTCTTACGTCTCTACGGTTTCTACGCGACCTCGGACGCACACACTTAAACTAGGGGGAACCTAATGGCTAAGAAAGCAGCATCGAAACCGCAAGTACCTGAAGCCGAACTGACGGCACAGGACGCGCACAACATCCTCATGCTCCTGAATAGGGCAGAGACCAAGGGCATCCAAGAGGCGCAAGTCCTCCTGCACGTCTGCGGCAAGCTCGACGCTATTCGCGGGAACTTCGAGGTACAAGAGGAAGACAATGGCGAAGACGTTTCTTCAATTGACTAACGAGGTAGGCAAGAACCTGCGACGGTCCACCGGCTCTACGTGGACCGCCGTAGATACCAACGCCGACCAAATCTTCATCCAGCAGGCTATCAACGAAGCCAAACGGATGGTGGAGGACAATTGGGAGTCCGACGCTCTCACTGTCTCCATGACCTTCAGCTCCGTCGCTAGTCAACACTCCTATGAGTTGGCTACGGCGGGTACCCCGAACGCCACCGACCGCGCCGCGCCTGTACGCAGCAAGCGCGACTACCGGCTCCAGCTATACGATGTAACCGACAATGAGTACCAATTCAACGAGTGCTCCCGAGAGTACGCCCAAAAGATCGAGACTCTTGACACGAACACTGTTGCGAAGCCGACGCAGGCGGCTGTCTACCCGAGCAAGACCGGACTCGTCGTCCACTTCCCGTGGGCACCAACCGGCGTCCGCAACTACAAAATCTACGTCAAGAATCCGCAGGATGATTTCGGTTCTTCTGACGCCTCGACGGAGCTCACTGTACCGTGGCGTCCTGTGGTCCTCGCAGCGACCGCTCTTGCTGCGGAAGAGCGCGGGGAAGAGCTCGGACTAGACGCGACCCGCTGGTGGGATCAGTACCAGGACGCTCTCGGTAGCATGGTCGCCCGAGAGTCCTTCGAGCACGACCTCACCCTTGTCGCGGAAACCACTGACTACATCAACCCGTTCTAATGCCGAAGCGTAAACTCAAGCAAAAGACACCTACGATCTCGACACCCCTGCTCAACGCAGGGTTCTCGGGCCTGAACACGGAGCTTCCAATGACGGAAGGTATCCGCAACCCGACGTGGGCTACTGTACTTGACAACGCGGTCTATGACGACAAGGGGCGTATCGCCCTCCGCAAAGGGTACTCGGTAGACACCACCACCCCGATCTACGGTGGCGCAGCCACGTACGACTCAGGCGGTCGGTGGAGCCAAGCCTCGACGGACATTGGCACCGGCAGCAATAGCAACCGTATGCTGGTCGTGACGTGGACCTCCAGTACCACGATCACCGGCATCGAGTACGGCGGTCAGGCAATGACGCAGATCGGTACCACTAGCTCTGACTCCAGTGGTACCGGCACGCAGTACTACTCGGTATGGTACCTACTGGAAACGGGCATAGCCGCAGCCACCGGTAGCCTCCTGCTCACGCAGGGAGCCAGCACGGGTGGCGGGGCGTACTGGTTCGCATCGGCCGCTGCACAGCAGGAGCCTGCGTGTGCCGTCAACCACGTTGCAGACGCTCAAGGCACCGGTCCCCACACCATCACAGGCGGTGAGACGACCACGAACATCGGTAACGGCACCGTGTCCCCCACGGGCGCTCTCCTGCTCCTTGGAGGCGACTGCCTCGGTACTTGGGGTGGTGAGACAGCTACGTGGTCTCCCTCCGTTGAGACGCAGCGAGGGGACGACGCAGGCAACGGTGGTACCAACTGGACAGCCCTCACGGTCAGTACCAACGAGGACGTAGCCTGTACCTTCGGGGCAGACAACACAGAGCCGTGTGCTATCGTGGCGGTAGGTATCACCAGCGCTACCGCAGCGAACAACGCCGGTATCAAGGTACTCCATGAGTTCCTGCTCAACGACGGTACCGAGCGTATCCTCGCCTTCACTGACGACCACCGCATCTTCCAGAGCACCGACGACGGTGCCACCTTCAGCGACGTAACCCGCCTGCTCACGACCACGACTACCAAGTGGTCCTTCGTGAACTTCAACGGGTACTGCTACGCCACCGCTCCCGGTCACAAGGTATGGGAGCTACAGGACACGGGCGGCTTCACTCAGGTAACCGGCTCGAACGCCACTCGTGGCGTACTGCTGGCTGCTTTCGGTCGCCTGTGGGCGACACGGGATGGTAGCTCCGCTATCGACTACAGCGCACTGCTGGACGGTACCGACTGGTCGGGCACCGGATCGGGCAGTATTGACACGGCGAACGTTTGGACCCAAGGGTATGACCGGGTACGGGCGCTCGCCGCTTTTGGTTCTACCTTCGTCGCTTTCGGGCGCAACCACATCCTGATGTACGTAGACGGCTCCGGTTCGGTACTCGGTATCGACCCCGACAATATGTACGTCGTGGACACGGTGGAGGGTACCGGTATCCAAGAGAAGGACTCCCTCGTGAACATCGGTGAGGGTGACCTCTGGTTCATCAGCGGTGCCGGGTTGCAGTCCCTATCCCGCGTTGTGACGGACAAGAGCAACCCCCTCGTCACGCTCTCCCGTAATCAGGAAGCCAAGCTCCGCGACCTCATGAGCAACCAGACCGGGGAAGCCAACAGCGTACAGGGTGTGTACTCCCCCGAGGAACACATGGTACTGTTCTCCTTCACCGGAGACAACGAGTACCTGATGTACGACACGCAGCGCCGGTCTGTCGAGGACGGGAGCTACCGCTGCGCCCTGTGGACGGGCATGTCAGACCGCGAGGCGGTACTGGTACGCCGGAACGGGGACGTGATATTTGGGCTGACCTCGGGCGAGGTAGCCACGTACCAGAACTACCGGGATGACGCCGGGAGCGCCGACACGATCTACGAGCTTGTGTACGCTACCCCGTGGATGGATGCCGGTGAGCACAACAAACTGAAGATCAGCAAGGGATTCTACGGGCACTTTTATGGGCGTGAAACGCTTACTGCTACTGCTCGTTGGGCTTTTGATTTTCGCCCTCTTGAGTTCTCCGAAACCTTCACCAACGACTACGTATCAAGCGGTGCCGAGTTCGGGGCTGGGGAGTTCGGTGAGGACGAGTTCGGCACGGGACACCGGTTCCGCCGACAGTACACGTCCGGCATGGGGGAAGGACAATTCGTGAAGCTCTGGATCACCATTCAGAGCACAGACGTTGACGCAGTTGTGGCTATCCAAGAGGTAGGCATGACCCTCAAATACGGGCGACAAGTATGAGCGACTACACCATAACCACAGACTTCTCGGCAAAGGACGCGCTACCTACGTCCGACCCGGAGAAGCTGGTTCTAGGCTCGGACCTCGACGTAGAGTTCGACGCCATTCAGGTAGCGACTGCCACCAAGTACGACAGTAGCGACATTGCTACTCTCGCGCAAGCGCAGGCAGGTACCTCCAACGAAACACTGATGACACCCCTCCGGGTAGCGCAGCTACTCTCCGGTGGTGGCGTCGGTGATGTCGGCTCCATCGGTCTGAGTGACCCCGGTGCCGACCGCATAGCCTTTTGGGATGACTCCGCTAACGACGTCGCCTGGCTGACGGTCAGTACGGGTCTGACTCTCTCGGGTACTACCCTGACGACCGACGACAGTGCCATCTTGCACGACAGCCTCTCCGGGTATGACTCCAACGACCACATCGACCACACGACGGTCACCCTGACCTTCACGGAGGGGGTACAGTGGTCCTCGGGTGGTACCGATATCTCAGCCTCCGCTACCGGTAAGCTGGACTTCTCCGGGCTGACGCAGGAGACCACGCTCGACGGTACGAACGACATGGTTGCCTTCTACGACGCCTCCGCAACCGCCCACCGCAAGGTACCGCTGGACTCCCTGATCGGTGACGCCCTCGGAGACGGCAACTGGTACCGGAATGCTACGCAGTCCATCAGCAGCACGGACAGTACCGTTGTGTTCAACACGGAGCGGTACGACTCACTGACCCGAGGTACCTATAGTACCAGTACCGGTGTCTACACCGCAGGTAGCGCCGCTTGCCGTATCCTGATCCACGCACACGCTGTCATTGACGGTCAGGCTGCGGGTGAGGACAGTGCTATGAAGATTCGCCACAACGGTACCACCACACGCGGTACCCGCCTCAAGACGAACCGTGGTAAGTACGGGGCATCTAGCTCCAGTATCGAGATTATGATGGTCCTGTCCCTAGCCGCAACCGACACCGTTGAGATACGGATGAACAACGACGGAACCAAGAACATCCAAGCCACGAACACTTGGCTGGATATCGTGGAGCTTGGCTAGTGGCTGAACCGTACGACACCATCAACGCCATCGGGTCCGGGCCGGACTACTGGTGGCGCTTTGCCGGTGCCAGTGCTACTGCGGTCACCAACGAGGGTAGCGAGGCTGCTCTCGCTTGGGCAGAGACCATCAACGACACCGCTGACTTCACGTACCAGCACAGTACCAACGCTCGCGGAGAGGCGAACCGTGGGTTCCACGTCGGCGCGTCAAACCTTGACGCCGGTATCGAGACCCCCACTGCCCTCCAGAACCAGGACGCCAAGGGTACGATCATGGTGGTCTTCCGCGCTACCTCCGCGAGCCCCGTTTGGCCCCGGTGGACGGCAGGCGTATCGGACGGTAACTACGATTTACACGTAAACGACTTTAGCTGTTCCGCCGCAGGTTCCCTTGAGTACCACATTCAGGACAGCGGGGCGGACGACGAGCGGTGGAATTCTACCAGCAACGTATCCCCGGCTCCCTCGGACCAGCTACACCACTCGATAGCGATTGTACCGCCGACCGGTACAAGTGGTAACGCAGAGTTGTACTACGACGGTAGCGTTGTCGCCGTCACCTTTGACGACTTCGGCGCGGACGATGTAAACAACAATCACTGGATGGACAACTACTCCGGCGAGCAAGCCCATTGGGGCGCACGCCCCAGTGTAGGGGGCGAAGACATGACGAACCTTGTTGTCTACGAGTTCCTAATATGGAACGAGCGGCTGACAGCACAACAGGTATCCGACGCTCACGACGTTTTGTTCGCCGCAAACCCTTTCACCACGAAGACTACCCGCCGGGTCGGTCGTCGTCTATTCTCAAACCAACACGACTAAGATGGCACTAATGAGCAAAGAGCAGCTACCGCAGCACATGGCGGATTTGGGGGCAGTAGTAAGTACCGCAGCAGTGGTTACCTATAGCTTCACAGACATTCTACACGGCGCGGCACTTGTCGTGGCTATCGTATCCGGTAGCCTAGCGGCAGCATGGCACACCTACAAATTTTATCTTGAGTATCGCAACAGGGGGAACGATGCGAGCAATGCTGATAAATAATCCTGAACTGGCGCAAGCGATCCTATGCGAAGTGTACGAGCAGGTAGCGGAGGACAACGCCCCGCATCCGAGTACCCTAGACCTTACGGGTATTCCCGTCATCGCTCTCCGTGGGGACGAAGGCGTACACGGGATAATGATGATGCAGCCGTTCGGCTTCAACAGCACGATAGTAGGGGTAGCGATCCGTCCTGACTACTATGGACACAAAGAGAACATCGAGCTTGTACGCAGGGGGGTGGCACAATGCGCGGAGATAACGAACGCACCGAAATTCCTGATGGCGATTCCGACGGAGGACAAATCTACGCTGCGGCTCGCGCAACAGGTTGGGTTCAAAAGGGAAGGGGTGATACGCAACAGCTTCCTGCGAAACGGGAAGATGATCGACCAGTACTTAGTCGGGATCAGCGTGTAGCCCATCACAAGAACCGGATGCAAGCCCTAGAGCAGAGCATCATTGACGAGCTAGAGCTTGTCGAGTTCGAGACAGAACACATATTCGCAAAGGGGACGTACACTCGGGTACTACACGTACCTGCCGGACACGTCCTGACAGGACACATTCACCGGGAGTCCTGCATCAACATCGTTGTCAAAGGCAAGATGAAGGCGGCAACCTCCGAAGGTGACAAGCTGGTACAGGCAGGCGACTACCTCGTCTCCGGTCCCGGCGAGAAGAAGGCGGGATACGCCATTGAAGATACGACGTGGATCAACGTGTTCCCGAATCCCGATGACACTGAAGACGTACCGAAACTACTGGACCGTCTTTGTTACATGGAAGGGTACGAGCAGTTAGAACGCGAGACCCACGCACAACTAGATTTCTTTGAGGATTAATATATGTTAGGAGCATTACTTGCAGCGGTCGTCGGCGCAGCCGGTGCCGCTTCCGCCTCCAAAAAAAGCGCGGACGCAGCCAAAGACGCTCGGCGCGCAGCACAGTTGCAGCCGTTCGCAGTAAACACACCCTTCGGTAACGCGAGTATCGAGCGTGGTAACCTGACGGTACAAGATGCCGCCGGTACATCACTTGCTCCCGGCTTTGCAGGCTTCGCCGGTACTGCGTTAGACCGGTCACAGCAGGCTATCGGAGACTTGGCACCGGGGTTGAACCTCGACCCGTCTCAGGTACTCCAAGCCGCAGCCGGTATCGGGGCACCGACCGCCGCCGCCTTCCAAGGCGCAGGCGCTAACTTCATCGGTGCCGGTCAGGGCGCACTATCCGCTCTCGGTACCTTCGACCCACAACAGTTTGCACAGCAGCGCTTCGACGCTCTCTCCGAGCTGGCCCGACCGGGTGAAGAACAAGCCGCTTCCTCCCTCGCCAACCGACTGTTCGCCCAAGGGCGCGTCGGGGGAGAAGACACAGCCGGTGGTCGCGCCTTCGGTGAGCTTGCACAAGCACAGTCCCGCGCACAGACGGTGCGCGGCATCCTGTCTCAGCAGGCAGCTATGCAGGAAATGCAACAGCGCATCGGCATGGCTGGACAGCTTCAGGGCTTCGGCGGACAGGCGTTCCTTCAGGGACAGCAAGCGGCGAATTTGGAGCAGGCTCGTTTCCTCGCCGCCCTACAGGGTGGTGGCATGACGCAGGGCTTCAACCTCCAGAACATCCAAGGTCTTCTTGGTCTCGGTCTCTCAGGTACCCAAGGGATACAGGAGGCGTTCGCACCTTCCCGGTCTGCAATTCAGGCACTACTCGGTGGGGCGGAATTACAGATGGGGGGCAACGCTACCGCAGCGCAGGCAATCATGCAGGGCGGTAACGCACAGGCTAACCTGATTGGTAACGCTACGGCGGGACTGGCGGGAGGCTTGATGAACTTCGCCACCCAAAAACACTCAGGAGGTGGCTAATGGCTGACCAACTCTCCGATACATTCAACCCGTTCGGACTTACCGACTCGCGCACCCTTGAGGACCGGCGACGGGCACGACGGATGGCGGAAGCGGCGCAGCGCCGCAACCGTCTCTCGGGTATGGACCTTGCAGGAGCGGAGGCAGGTAACGCACTTGGCTTCATCCTGGGCAAGGCGCTTACCCGTGCCGGTGTCATCAAGGACATAGAGGGCGAACGTGCTACCGCAGTCGATAAGGCCGCGAAGGACGCACAGGCGGCATTCGATCAGATACCAGAGGAACAGCGGGAGAAGGGATCGTTCGGTACCGCGATACAGCGCCGACGTACCCTCATCGCACAGCTTGAGGAAGCCGGTCTCCAGAAGGAAGCCGACACCGTACGTACTCAGTTGATCGACCTCCACGACCAGCAGGCAAAGTTCCGCAAGCTGAACGCGGAGACGGAACGTCTGGACCTCCAGATCGACCGAGAGCGGGAGGAACTGGGCCGTACCAAGAAGGGACTGCGGGAGAAAGATGAGCTTACACGGCTCCAGAACGCCCACGCCCTGCTGGATATCTCAGACCCGGTTCAGGCAGCACGAGCCGATCAGATCATGTCACGGATCGACAAAATCACCACCATTACCGGTACCACTGAGTTCGACCCGTCCGCCAGCGATAAAGTTACTCTGCGTAAGCTTGAGCAGTCCTTGTTCGACAACCAGCGAGCACTGGATGGCTTTGTACTCGCTTCTGATGAGTACGACCCGAGCTTCCTGACTCTCGGTACTCAGATCAAGAACTTCGCCGTGAAAGCGGTGGAGATCGCAGGTCTGCCTATCTCCGAGGAAGCGAAGCAAGGTCTCCGTGACTTCACCGCGTTCAGGCAGCGCACCAGTATCAACCTCAACGCCTACATCAAGGCGATCACGGGTGCTCAGATGAGTAACCCCGAGGCTACCCGTCTGCGGAAGGACGTACCGACTCAGGACGACTCTCCTACGGAGTACAAGCGTAAGCTGGGCCTCACCCTTGAGCGTCTGCAAGCCGTACGTAGCCGTGGCGTAGCCGCTATGGGAGCCGCTGGTGATCGCCAGGAGTTCCTGAAGATAATGACGACCTCTCTGGATGAGTTCATTGAGATGCAACCGGAGCAGGACGACGCTACAACAGCACGCGCCGACGCAGAGCGCGCACTTGCAGACCTAGAGGCGGTACTCAGGCAGGGGCAGTAATATGGCAGAAGCACAGTTTGATACCCGCGCCAAGATTCAGTCGGTAGCCTCCGCGCTACAGGCGGAATTGAACAAGCCGGAAGACCAGCAGGATATCGACTTCATTCGTCGGTCGTCCGCTGTCATCCGTGCGTTCAAGGAAAGCGGTGTACAACAACCGGAAGGCGGTGGGGTACCGGCATTCGACGGGGAGCCGGTCGCCGCAAAGCAGGGACCGGAGGTACAGGGTATGCCCACTACCATCGACCCCAAGCAGCAGCTTGCCACACGGCAGGCTATCATGGCAGCGAAGAACCGTGGTCAGGATATCGTCAACTTCCTGAAGCGTCCCTTCCTAGACGAAGCGGAGCAGCGGGAGCTTGCCGAGGAAACTCGGGTACAGCGAGCGCAGGAGCAGCTACAGCTAGAGGGTAGCGCACAGGCGTCCGGCGTAGACCCGAAGGAACTGAAACCCGCAGAGTTTCTCGGCGGCATCGCCCCCGACGTAGCCTCGGGTGCCCTTGGCGGTCTGCCCCTCGCACGTAGCCTACCGGGTATGGTAGGTAGGGTAGCGACGGAGGCTGGCATCGGTGCGGTACTCGGCGGTAGCCTGGTACCACTGGATGAAGACCCCACGAACGCAGCACTGCTCGACGGTGGTATCACCCTCGGCCTCGGTACCCTCACGGAGATACCCGGACTCGCTGGTGACTTCCTCAAGCGGGAGATACGCGCCGCCCGGAACAGTACACAGGATGAGCACCTTCAGCGCATCAGCGCCGAGAGTGGCATCGACCTAACCATCGGGGAGAGGACGCAAGTACCCGCTGCGGTGGTAGCGGAGCGGAACGTGCCTGCTCGCCCCGAAGGTCCACGCGCTGTTTTCCTGAAGAAGCGGAAGGAACAGTTGACGGGTGCCTTCAACCGGTTCGAGGAAACTCTGAACCCGGAGGCTATGCCCTCCAGCCAGATCATCGCGGAGACCCGACAGGCGTACGACAATACCATATCTGGTATGTCCAAGCTGGCAAGCCAGCAGTTCCGCAACAACATGGAAGACGTGGTTACCGGTGTCGGTGCCCGTATCGACCACGAGGGTCGGATAGTAGGTGGCTTCAAGTTCATCCAGCCGACGGAGCTCGTCTCCGAGTTGCAGACGCAGCGCCGCCTGCTGGCATCGCAGCCTCTCTCGGACGCGAACCGCTTTGCCCTTCAAGACTTGGACCGAGAGATAGCTCTCATCAAGAAGCACGGTCTCGATCTCGGACAGACGCAGCGGCTCCTGGCGGACCTCGCGCAGCGTAACGCTCCCTCCGGTATCGTAATCAAGGATAACAGTCAGGCAGGGGAAATTCTGTCCAGCGGCGCGGTACAGCGCGCCTTGAGCCGTGACTTAGACCGCATCGCCCTCGGTGGTGCAGACCAGCCCGAGGAATTCGCGGCGGCTGTATCACAGCTACAGCGCTCCCGCAAGGAGTTCGCCGGGGACCGGGCAGAGATAGACGCCTTCAAGAACACCGCAGTTGACAAACTGCTCGGCAAGGTGGGTGACCCCACGTCCGGCGACTTCGCGCAGAAGGTTATGGCTCTGGACACGGAAGGGTTCAACACCATGCTCCGTATTGCGGACGAAGCCAACCCTCGGCTGGGCAACGCCATCCGCTCCGTTGTGTTCAAGGAAGTTCTGGACAAGCACACCAAGCTCGGTGTGGTAGGCAGCACCGCTGCCCGTAGCGCACAGGACATTGACGTGAAGGGTCTCACCAATGAGCTAGGTCGGATGCCCATGAGCAAGTTCATGGCATTCACCGGTAGCCACCTTGACCCGTCAGACGCGCAGCACATGCGTAACACGCTCGTAACGCTCCGCGCTATAACAGACGGTAGCGTAGCCGACTCCATCAGTTCTCGCAGCCTACGTGAGCGTATAGAGCAGTACGCGATCAACGCCGCTTCACGGGACGTGGGCTTTATCTCCCGTCTGATGGCTGGTGAAATGTCACCGGGCGTATTCGAGAGGCTGCTGTTCACCAAGCAGGGGCAGGACGCACTCAGCACCCTGAGTCGCCCGAAGATACTCGGACCGCAGTTGGCTCAGTCCATGAGCTACATCCAGTCGGTGTTTGCCGAGGACGAGAAGGCGGTAGAGGAACTGAAGCGCCAGCGGATTATGAAAGGCCTGAACGATCCGAATAGGATGAGGGGTCTATGATGCCCAAGACCTTCTCCCTCGTCAACAGGCAGTGGCGGGTACGGGGCGTCACTAGCAAGCAACTCCCGCGACACTTGGAGACACATTGGGCGGACGATGAGGAACTACTGAACACAGCCGGGAACCTGAAAGGACTCTGCGACCCCGACGCTTCCCGTATCTTCATCAACAAAGACTCGCATACTACACAGGAGGATATGGAGCACACCTATTTCCACGAGCTAGTACATGCTCTGCTGTACGCAGAAGGGATTGACTCCCACGGGCACGACGAGGCTATGGTGGACCGGATAGGCGGCTTCCTACATCAGATTGAAAGGAGTAAGAAATGCTAGAAGTAATCACTCCGCCCAGGGGGAAAGACACATGGGGTAGCGGAGACTTCGGGGCATCCCGAGGAAGCCGACTCCACATGGGAGTGGACTACGAAGCACCGGCGGGAGCAACCCTGCTCTCACCGGTACACGGTATTGTAACGAAGCATGGGTACCCGTACGGTGACGATCTCGCGTACCGGTACATACAGGTACTTGACCCGGACGGGAACCGTCACCGCTTCTACTACGTGACTCCGACAGCGGAGCTACGTGAGGCAGTGTGTGAGGGTGATCCCCTCGGTACTGTACAGAATATTGTACGTAGGTACCCGACGCCCAAGGGCATGAAGAACCATGTCCACTATGAGATCATCGACGCAGACGGGAACTACAAGAGCCCGGAGGGGGAATAGCATGGCATTGGGGATAGGTAACCTACTCGGTAGCCTCGTGGCACCGGTCGCAGACATATTCAAGGCGCGTGAAGCGCGGAAGCTCCAGAAGGCAGAGGCAGAGGCTACGGTAGATCGTATCCTGACGGAAGCCTCGGCACAGGACGCTGCGGTCGCAGGGCAGATCGCCCTCCACCGCGTACAGAACGAGCAGACAAGCTGGAAGGATGAGTACGCACTCATAGTCATATCCGGTCCCTTCGTGGTCGGTATGGTATCGGGTGCGCTTGAGGGAGCCGGTGTGCTCCCCGCCGGTACCACTAACGCTATCATGTCCGGCATGTTCGGGAACCTCGACAACGTACCGGAGTGGTGGAGCAACACCTTCCAAGCAGGTATGCTCTCGGCTCTCGGCATCACGCTCTGGAACAAGGCTAAGAAGTGAAGTACCTTCATCCCTCGGAATGCGGGACGGTACAGATCAGTACTAAGTGCTTAAAATTAGTTTATTATGTATGGCGGTACTTGCGGGTACCTTGGTGCCTACCTCCAATTCTGTGGAGAATAACCCGGTACCCGGTACCATACCGCCGCAGATACATGTGAGATGCCAGTACGGCAAGGCCGGACCGGGGGGACAGCAAACGACAATGGAATGTTTAGACCGCTACGGTAACGCCTTCCGGGTATTCGTACCTACGGGTCCGGTCTGATGGATCACCGGGGGTACAATCCTTGGGTATACCTACCCGAGTACAACGAGCTTTGGCTCGCCTGCGCCAAAGGTGGGACGCAATCGGTGAACCAACTCATTGCTAAGAGGTACGGCATCGAGCTACCCGAGCATACGCGGCACGTCCGGCGCTTCCTAGAGCAGCGTCTAGGGCGCGACAAGATGCAGTGGATGGACGTACGGGGCGCTGGGGAGCTACGCAATGCAGACGCCTACCAGTTGGTAGCCGACCCGCAGAAGCGCTTTGAGAGCCTGTGGAAGAACAAGAGCAGGGACCACGGACCGGGAGTCAACCCGGACATATACGACCTGTCTCCACAGGAACTACTGGAGTACGTGGTGCAGAACCCGTACACCAACCGGCATTGGGCACCGCAGCACATCAACCGGGTACCGCACGGTATGCTGATACCGCTGGAGAACTTCAGTGAGCACCGGCACACGAGTACCGGTGAGGTACCAGAGTACGACCTTGTTGCTTTAATGCAACATTACGAGGAAGACAATTGGTTGAGGGAAGAAGCCCTCGACAAAGGAGAGGCCTATGATGTTACCCGTACGGGCGCGTCGGTGACCACCTGACGTGTGTAGATCGCAAGGGTAAGGTAATGAGATTCATCACGGACAAGGCATAGGAGACACTATGGCAGATATCGAAAAGGGAAAGAATCCCGAGAACCTTCGCTGGCAGGCACCAACCGAGAACGTAGACGGGAGTGCAATCTCCGGTCCGCTCTCGTACAACCTGTACCGACGTAGCCCCGGCGAGACGGAGTACCAACAGTACTTCGTGATAGTCGGAGAGCTACAGTCGGACGGTACCTACGTAGCGCCTATCGAGAACTTCGCGGAGGGTTCCCATGAGATCGTACTCACCACAGTTGATGCAGAGGGGGATGAGTCAGCGTACTCAAACTCCGTGGGTTTTACTGTCGGGGTCGCACCCCGCGCACCCGTACTTCTATAAGGAGAAAGTTTGTACCCTTTGTGGTCGCCGTGGCGATCATACTGCTGCTAACTGCCCTTGGCTAAGGAGAGGCCTATGATGTTACCTGTACGGGCGCGTCGGTGACCACACACCACTCCCAATTGCCCTTGGAAACAGAATCTAATCTCGGTGCGCCTTACGTAAGAGCATAAAAAAGCGGGGCATATAGCCCCGCACGTTTCCCCCCTGACGCCCCCTCGGACTTCCCCCGGTCCTTGGGGGCGTTTTTTTATGCGCGTCGTAACATGGCGCGGCGGGTGTTCTCCCCTAATGATCTTCCCTAGACATGACCCGGATCAATGTTGTTGAGTACGTCCGCCCACCACAAGGCGCGGTCATGCTGGCGGCTACCCTTCCGTGCGTCGTCCAACAACCGATCTACCCGCTGGCTGAACGTCCATTCCTTCGGTAGCTCTCGGAAGTATACTGTACCGTACGTGACGTTGAAGATCACGTCCAGTATCAGACCGGGTACCAGCCCCAGGAACAGACACCACCGGAAGAACTTGGGTACGTCCTCGTAGGTACCGTCCTTACGCATGTGCAGGTACTTGGCTACCGCGAAGAACCAGACCACGAAGTATAGCCATGCGACAATGCCGTACACCGGTATCTCAAGACTCATAACGCTTCTCCAGCTTGCGAGCGGTAACGTCCATGCAGTACTGCGGGTCGATCTGGAATTCCTCACAGGTAGCGAGTACCCCGTACAGTACGTCACCGATTTCTTCGGCAAGGTGCGTCATGTCGATGCCCGGTACCTTGTCGGGACGGTTGCTGAACGCAGCCTTCTTCCAGATATCAGCTACCTTTGCGGCTTCCGTCGCGAGGGTAAGTACCGCATGGGTCTTACGCTCCGACGACGGGAGGCCCGTGTTCCAAGTGCGGCGTACGATACCGCGAAACTTATCCAAATTCACAATCTATACCTCCTATTTGGGTTCATTGTCTTTCCAGTCTCCGTCGTAGTTGCAGAAGTAGGTACGTCCGTCCTCGTCGCATACGTACGTGAACATACTACTCAGTACGCTCTGTACGGTACCCACACGTATCGTCTCACTCCAATGGCAGTTCACCAGTACTCTCTGACCCTCCGTCACCTTCGTCGGTTTCTTCTGGAACGGGATCGCCTGTCCACTCGTCGTCATCTAGGATACCCCCAAACTCATCTTCCTCGGTACGGTTGGGCCAATAGACCTCCGGGTCGTGGCCCTGTACCAGTTCCATCTGCGCCTGCTGTGCGACCGCAATGATCTGGTGTAGGTACCGGGTAGCGAACTCAGCGAACGCCATGATACGGTACTGGAACATCGGGTGTCCCATGTACGTCTTGTCGCTGTCCGGTGCCCGTCCCTCGTGTCCGTGGTACGCAGCGTTACTAAGCCGGTGTCTCTCGATCTTCACGGCGAGGAAATTGTGGGCGCTGTCCTCCTCGGGGAAGGGACCATACACCCTGCCTGCCATGCTGCCGTTGGCGAACTGCATCGGTCCACCTTCGATCATCACATAGTCCTGCCCCGCCTTCTCAGACTTTGGCCCGATCTGCTCCAGCAGGGTACCGATCTGCGACAAGTACTGTACTATGTTCATCGTCCGTATACCTCATACCATTTGCTTGTTGCGTCCACATCACCCCGCTCGTCTAGCGGCGGCTCCGGTATCTCTAGGTACCGGCGTAGGTACGGAGCGAAGGCTCCGCGCTTACACTCCTCGGCAGTCCAGATACGGTACGACAGGTTACGCATCCACTGCGGTCGGTCCTCCATAGTCATACCCGGCTGCACGAATCCGAACTCGTGGTCACAGACCGTGGGCCATCCGGCGGCGAACGCCTTGATAGTTGCGCTACTGGAGTACGCCACTACCAGTTCCGGGCGGTAGTGGTTGAGCGCCCGGTGCAACGCACCGTCGCCTGTCATGTTGTCCAGTTGCAGCCCGGTGGTGTCGAAGTCTTCCGGCAGGGGGAACGTCGGGTGCTTGCGTATCACCACGCTGTCCTTCCCGTACTGCTCCACCTTGTCCCGTAACCACTGCCCGTGGTCACTACCGGCTAGGGCTTGGTCTACGTCCCGCTGTGCCATGATGAGGACGGTACCCTCCCCCGTCTGCTGTGGGTCGTCAAGCTGCCACTCGTGGCGCTTGGGGTCGTCCTCGGTCGGGTGATAGAAGCCACCACTCATGGCGAACCCGTCGATACTGATGGAGTACAGGTCGTGCCTGCCCTCGGCTCCCCGGCTCCCGCGCTCCTGCTCGGGACCGCGCTCGTAGAACCCGATCTCCATATAGATTTCGTGGGTACACGGTACCTGCCCTACCCCGTGGGTACCCCAATGGGCATGGGCGAAGTACTCCTGCCGTTCCCGGCTACCGGTCACCGGCATCCGCTCACTCTCCGGTCCGAGACCGAACTGCATCCACGATACCCAAGTACCAGACTTCACCACGCTGTAGCTTGGTCCTAACATCATACGTTATCCCCTTCGTCATTCTTCAGCCACGGGTGAAGCTCCACGAACTTGTGCGGAGACTTCACCGCGAACCATACCAACCGAAGATGATTGATACGGTTGCTACGATCCATCGGGTACTTCTTGGGTACCATGAAAATCTGTACCAGTACCAGCAGCCCAAGTAGGGTACTGAAGGTACCAGCCAGCGTCAGCACGTTCAAGAATATATCAACCACGCTTGCCTCCTATTATGTTGCACCACACCCTACCGGCGAGGATGCGGCACTCGCACCGCACTTCCTCTTTGCTCACGTCGAACTTGCAGTTCTCGGAAAGCTGGGTGTCACCCAAGTCCTTCAACCCCTCCACTTCCTCTTCGTCCGGCAGGCTCTCGCAGCCTACCAGCAAGAGTACCGCTAGTACCAGTCCTCTCACTTGTGGTTGTACCCACGAGTCAGGTACATGGCGCAGACTGCTCCGAGTCCGCCGCCGATACCTATGGGGAGTACCGTTTCAAGGGCAACCCCCCTCTCCGCTACTGTGAAGATAACAAATACCTCCACAAGTGCGAGCAGATGGCTGGTCAAGAAGGTGTGTACATACTTTAGGTACTGTACGTTCCGCTGCTGTATAGCCTTCAGGCCAATGAAGACAAAGTTTGCGGCGAACAGCCCTATAACTGCCAGTATCACTGGTATTCCCTCAGTAGATAGTTGAGGCTCACTTCCATCAGGTCGTAATCCCCGTCGCGTACCTCGTGCTTGTAGCAGATACCGCGCCAGTAATTGTGTCCCTGTGGTCCTGCGTATTCCTCGTCGTGTTGATAAAAGGCACCGGCTACCAGCCCACGGATACGTGACCCGTCCGGTAGAAACTGGCTACCGGTGAGCAAAGTCTGCTGGTGCCCTTGGGTAAAGGACGTCTTCAGCTTGTTGAGTCGGTTGTCGATCCCGCCACCGAGTACCCCACGGGTGAGGGACTGCGGGTTGGCGAAGTAATGCGAGTATATGATACCGTCCACGGTCTTGAGCTCCAAGAACGGCACGTACTCCACGTCGGTACTCTCGTACGGCAGGAATAGGTGCCTACCCATGATACCCTCAAGCTGTACCGGGTCGTCGTTGATCGCCCGTTGCATCCGGTACTCGTGGTTGCCCTCCAAGAAGATGATCCGGGGGGCGTACCCGCGCTTGTTACGGATGGTACGGTGGAACTCCTGCCACTGGTGGTTGGCAAACTCCACGTCCGCCATGAAGTTTTTACCTTCAAAAAACTTGCTCCCCGGCTTCTCGTAGCTGGAGAGGGAGGGCAGGTCGTACCAGTCACCGGCGACTACCACCACGGCTGGCTTGCGGTCAACGATATAGTTGGCGCAGGCTTGGATGTGTTCCGTAGGTACACCGGGACGTAGTTGTGTGTCCGGTACCCATACGTGCTCGTTCTTATGCTTTCTACGCTGTCTCGCCATCTAACTCAGTCTCCAGTAGGGATATTGCGGTGTCTACTCGTAGCTGGAGTAGGGATATTGCGGTGTCTACCTTCTTGTCCAAGGCAAGCGTTGTTAGTTCTGCTACCTCCGGTTCGTCTAGCTCCGTGCGTACGTCTTGGAGTACCCCAAGTATGAACGCTGTTAGTTCGCCTTTCATTACAACCTCCCTTTCTCGTTCCACGGCTCGCGGGACAGTTTCATTTCTGCCCCGGTCACCGGCAAAGATGGATTCTCTCCGTGCCTGCTCGATCCGACGCGCCTCATATCTTCGGTGGTGAGTGAGAACCCATCCGCCGGGGGGAGGGGATTTTCAGACTCCGTGCGTTGGTTTGTTAGACGGTACTGGTTTTCTAGACGGTACTCCTCGATACCGGCGTCGATGGAGGCGAGTAGCTCGGGGCTATGCTCACGTACCTCGGGTACCGGTAACGGGGGTTGCCAGTTCCAATCTACCACCGCGTCGATACCAAGGTGGTCGATGGCGTGTTGTAACTGTGCCAGCCCACGCCACGCGACGTGTACCGCATAGTCTAGCCCTACCTCCGGGTCGAAGTCGCCTACGTCCGTCTGGTGCCGCGCTATACAGTCACCGTGGTCGGGAGACTTGCCCTTGATCCACTTCGGGCGCTCCGGGTCATCCGGGTCGGCGTTGGGGGAGTGCTTCAGGTCGGCTCGCTTACTCAGCATGGCGACCACCATGAGAGCGTCAGGGAAGTACTTGAGAGTACCCCGGTGTAGCGGCATCTGCTTCCGCTCCGCGCTGGTCAAGTCGTGGCGATTCCTTATAGCCATGCGTTTGGTATCCTTCTGCCTACTGCCGCTTCGCATTTGTTACGCGCCGCCCACCCAAGGTGGTTCAGCTTCGTACCCTTGATCTTCCGGTTGTCCCGAAAGAGAAACCGTATCGGTACCTCACCGGTACGGCAAAAATCTGCCAGCCTACCCCGGCTGGCTTGGGTCATGCTCCCGCCCTTCAACTCTACGTATATGTCGGTACGCGGTAGGTATAGGTCGGGGGTATATGTAGCCCCCTTCCGCACGTTGCTCTTGTCGCAGTCTAGGCAGTACCCGGCACGTACCGGGCGGTTGTACTCGAACGGTCCGGGGTGGAACTCGTACGGGATACCTCTCTCGATCAGATCGTCTACGATCAGTACCTCGAACTCGGAGTCACACTTGTCTCCGTCCTCTGACCGGTATATCTTAGGCATCCTTACGTACCCCGGTAACCATAAGGTACTGCACCGTGTTCTGTGCGTACCCTTGGAGTAGGGCGGCGGCGAACGTCAGTTCCGATACCGAAGTCTCCTCAGAGACTAGCGGCATGAGTACCCGCTGGCTAGTACCGTCCTCGGCGTCCATCGTGCCTTGCCCGATCATGATAACAGATTGGATACGTCCCTCATCGTACGCCTTCAGTACCCTCCCCAGCATGGCACGGGTACCGTCCTTCTGAAAGCTCACTACGTTGTCGTCGTTCATTTGCACGTTCCTGTCGTCTGCGTTTCGCCTCGGCACCGCCCCGCTTGTGGGGCTTGACACCGTTGGCTCGTTTGGTTGTTCTTTCGCTCACATACCCCTCCGTACACAGTACTGTCGCCATACCTTGCAGGTACCCCGGCTCTCTACCACCAGTACCGCGTTGTCGGGACACCGGAGCGGTTCCGGCTTACACACGTTCCGCTTCACGGTTTTGGTGGTGAGGATTTCATCCACGGTTAGTGGTTCCTTACTGGCGCACCCAAACATAATGCCGATCACGGCGAGCAGGGCGAATATGGCAATGGTCTTTGCCCACTGAGGTACCTTACGGCGCATTTGGCGGCTCCCATGTTTCACCGGGCTTCTGTAGCATGTACAGAAGGGTAGCGTTCTCGATGGCGGCTTCGACCGCACCGGACAGTTCGTGTCCGTCTACCTCGCACTCAAAGTGCTCCGGGTACTCCCTCATATTCTCTTTGTACGCCAGTACCACCTTCGTCCACATGATCCACTCGTCCTCGTACTCGGGTAGTATCTTCGCGGCTTTCACCTTACCTACCTTGTACAGCCCCGGTATGTTGTCCGAGTTATCGCCGGTCAGCATTTGCCGGTAGAAGTTCAGCGTAGCTTCCTCGTACGTAATGAATCGCGCTTCCTTGTGGTGGTAGTTGTAGAAGTGACCGGGTACGTTCTCCAAGTCCTTATCGATGGTACAGATGATCGTAGCGCCTTCCTTGGCTTCCCACTGTAGAATGGACACAGCATCGTCAGCCTCCATACCGTCTACGACCTCCGCTCCCCACCTACGTTCGAGGTACTCCCGAATCTCTTTGTACCAGTACGGACGGGTACTCCGATCTCGGTTGCCCTTGTACTTCCTGAGTGTGGCTAGTTCGTCGCGGAAGTTACCGGTACCTGTCAGGAACAGCCGGAACTCTCCGATCTCTTGCCCGGTATGGTACAGGTACTCCGCTACGTTCTTCTCGATATCTCGGAGGGTTTGCTTCACACGCCCGTAGACAATAGCCTCGTCGGACGTGGGTATCGCTACAAGCTGGTGAGCTATCTCGGCAGGGTCTAGGTTCAGCAGGCGACAGTACTCGTCCCGCGCAGCCGCGTTGTAGAACTTGGCTACGTGCCGGGTGTCATAGTCGCGGTCATCCGGGTGCTCCGGGTCCACGTCTACCCACTCGGTATACCACACTCGGGTTTCGAGGGAGAACCCTACCCGATACACGAGCGGGTCTGCGTCAACGAGTACTGTTACCTGATCCGACATTAGAAGTCCTCGTCACCGAAGTCCTCATCGGTACCGGTATCTTCCTCGTTCTCCGGGTCGAACTCGTCCGACTCGTCGGCTTCGTCGTTGTAGCGCTTCACCGCCCCCAACTCACCGATATCGGCGTAGAAACCGGCAGTGATACGGTCCAGAGTAGCCATGAGCAGCCCCTCTTTCTCCGCAGCCTTGCTGCCGAGCTTCAGGATACCTGCGTCCTGCATGAGCGTCAGTACCGCGATGGCGTCCTTACGAGAGGACTGGTACCGGATACCGTTCTCGCGCTCCGGGTCCGGCTTGAAGCCTCCGCCCCGCTTCTGGTAACCCCCACGGCTACCACCGCTGGCATTGGAGCCACCTTCGGCGGGGGGAGACAATTCCTTGACCTTGGTAATGACCACGTTCTTACCGCGCCGCTCCACCCTGATCTTGACCGTCGCCCCCTTGCGGATAGAGTCCGCAGTGCTCTGAGAAGCAGAGTACCACTCCCCATCTTCCAGCTTGATGCGGATGCTGTCATCGAATTTCGACGGCATCTTAACCGCTACAAGCCCCTCAAATATATCTGACATAATTTGGTTCTCCGAGTTAGTGTTAATAGGTTACCACGAATTAGGGTCGTTGTCAACCCTGCCCTTTGTACCAGAAGGTACCGTCGCGTTCGACGTTTAGCTCAACTTCCTGCGAGTCCTTACTTGCCCAACGGGTACCTATCGTGATACCCACGCCGAGCGGGACGTTGAATTCAATGTGATACAGCCCTTCCAAGTACTCGTACACGTCCAGCGTGAATGTCTGGGTAGATAGTTCTCGGAACATAGCACCACTCTCCGGGGGGAAGTGCGCGATAGCCGAGTCGTGTACCGTGTTGAAAAGTACTATAGATGGATCGTTAACCCGGCTCCTGTGCCATAGATGGGTCACGGCAATCGGGATGATCTCCCCGGTGGCGAAGTTCTGTACCGGGTAGTTGTAGATCGACGGGGTGTTGTCGATGTACCCGCTTCGAGGGTCTTGCTTGGTACCGGGGAAGTACCACTTCATACCCCACGGCATTGCGTACTCTCCATTCGCCAGTACCGAGTACGTCCAGGTCTCCTGCGTTGCTGCCAACTCAGGGAACTGCTCACGGAACCACTTGTAGTACCGCTCCTGCTCCGGGGTACCTCGCCTACCTCCGTACAGGGGCTTGAAGGTTTCTTCCTTCGCGCCCTGACGGATTTCCTTCGTCACGTCCTCTTCCTCGATACCGTACAACTGGCAGGCGGTCTGGATGTGACGGTCAATGTCGTTGCGTATGTCAGATATGGCTCGGCTATCCTGCCCCAAGAAGGCGGCTACCCGGAATTCCAACTGGCTCCCGTCTACCTCCCCTACCACAGTACCCTTGGGTCCGCAGACCATCGGCTTGTAGGCGCGGGGCATGTTCTGTAGCTGGATACCCTTCTCGGTACCGTCCTCGAACTCCACACGTACCGAGCTACTACTCAGCCGGTGGGTCGCCGCGATGTGTTGGTTGAATTGTCCGTAGAACTTGCACTCCCGTTCTTCAACGATATGTCGCATAAATTCCAGGGTTTTAGAGAGTTGCGCTGACAAGTGACCAATACGCGCACGTAGTTCCTTGAACTGTACCTGCGCCTCGGTAGTACACTCCAGCTTCTCCAGCGTCCCGTTGTCCACCTTCGGCGCGCCGTTCGGGAACGCCTTGCTTGGTTTGTTGCGTATCTTCTTACTCCGCTTTTGTAGTTCCTGAAACTTCAAGTCACCATACACAAGGGTAGCCATGTCCCTCGTACTCCGGGGATTCATGTCGGGGTACTTCTGGTTCCACTCCCGTTCAGCAGCTTGGTACTCAGCTAGTACCCGGTCGTACTCCTGACGGACGGGTACCGGCGCAAGGTGGATACCCTGCGTTTCCATGTCCGCCAGTACCGGGGTGAAGATCATCCGGCAGGCAAGCGTGTCCACCTGTCCGTCCTTCTGTAGCTTACGTACCTGTCGCAAGAAGGTGCGGGTCGTGTCCTTCACGTCCTTAACTACCCGAGCCTTCACCAGTTCGGGGGGCATTTCGGTAGTGTCGATACCCACCTTGAGCATAGTGTCAACGGTGTACGCCTTCGCGGTACAGCCGTACCGTTGGGCGGTCTCGTTCAGGTTCACCCGCATCCACTGCCGGTTGGCGCGGATGATATGCTCACCGATCATGGTGTCGTACCCGATAAAGGTAGCCGGGTCGAGTCCCATGCGGATCAGCCACTTGTACTCGAACTTGATATTGTGTGCCACGAGGAAACCGCCAGCGCTGAGTACCGCCTCGATATCCGCCAGCAGGTCTGCTTGGTCTAGCTCGTTGCCCCGGTGGTACTCTACCTTGTCCCGCCCCTGTACGTACCACGCCGCGCAGACAAGCTGGTTGCGGGGGTCGGTAGCGTCACCGAAGCTGAAGGTAGTTGTCTCAAAGTCGAGACAGAGCCACGGTACGTTCTGCGTAAGGAACGCAGAGGGTAGTAGCTTGGGTGCTTCCAGCCACCACGGTAGCGCCTCGTCGGGTAGTTCTATATCTAGTCTTTCTTTAGGCATCTTTGAACCTGCAACTTTCGCCGTTGAGTACTTGGTGAATCACGGGTAGTGTCTTCATCTTTTTCCTCTTGTTCTTGCAAATGGTGATCGCCACCATGTCCCGGTTGGTTAGGGCTTCGTTGGTACCGATACCGAGCATCACGTCGGCGCAGCCGGGTACCCCGGTCTTACTGCCGTACGAGTCTGCCATAGTCATCACCGCCTTGTCCGGTATGGTACCGTCCGTGGCCGGTGACCCTTCTAGCGCGGCTCCTACCAGTATCATCAGGGTACGTGTTCGCTTACCCATTGCGCGAAGCTGTTGAGCCACTCGGTCAACCGCGCCCGTATTGTCCGACGCCGCTTCACGGCTCGGGGCGAGGTGCCGTACTTGGTTAACGGCACATACATCAGGCTTAAAATGTTCGATTGCCCGAGCAACGTCTTTTGTGGTACCGGGTACCGGGTCCGGTATGATAAGATTATCACCGCCGTACTTCTTACATCGCTTCTCGAATTCGTCTGGATTTGATTCTGCCCAATCAAGGCTGCAACCAGCAAGGCAGCAACCAACCCTTCTCTTAACATCATCCGGTAAATCCTCATTCTCAATCAGCAGTACCTTCTTACCTGCCCGTAGCATACCCGCCACGTTGTACAGACACAGAGCGCTCTTACCAACGTTCACACGTCCGATAATCACTACGCAGTGGCCCGGAAGTACCCCGCCCCGCAGCATCGTGTTGAGCCTACGTGGGTATAGTTGTATCGGGGTCTCCGGGTTTGCCGACTCGCGTACTACGTCGCCGTACGTCTTTTCCAGTACCCGGAACCCGCCCCCTAGGTCGGTGGCATCATTGAGTACTGTATATTTATCCAGTAGTGGGGATACTTCCTTGGCTGGCTTACCGGCGGCTATCGCCATAGCCAGTTCGTTACCAGCCCGGTGCCGCTTGATATCAAGTACCTCACGTACCACGTTAGCAGTTCCGCGCTCCGGGGTTATCTCACGAAATAGATTCGCTATCGCATCAGAGTGCTTCGGCAGTGCCTTGAGCATCCGGCTCTTAATGGTGTCCCGGTCACAGGTAGTTGCCTTCGGGTCGATGGTGTACCACTCGGCTACCTGCTCATACGCAGCCTGCGCTAGAGCGGAAAACTCCGAGGGGTCTACGTGGTCTACAATGGCGTCGTATGCACTCCTGTCATAGAGTACGGCGGCTAGTATCGCTGTCTCATCCGCCACGGGTTACCTCGCAGAGCATATCGAAATTCTCGTTATCCATATCCTTTACGTCCTCGTGGAACATCGGGATCGCGATGCCGCCAATGCTGTTTGCCAGATTTGCTGCAGCCGCCTGCGCGTCGTTGTCTAGGATAACACAGATTCTTGTCGGTGTCAACTCCCGTACCTCGTCCAGCGCCCGTTGCGGTAGGGAGGTACCGAGTAGTGCTACCGTTGGGAAGTACTGCGCTAGTCTCGCGGCGGACGGTTGGTCCTCCACGATACATACCGGTACGTCTTCCCTGTGGAATTTCGGGAAGTACCACGAGACCATAGGTACCTCGCCGCTGCTCATGTATGGTCGCAGTAGTGTCTTGGGTCCGTCCTTCTGGACTGACGCCCGTTCCACGTACCCGCGCTCCCTGCCATACATATCGTAGACGGGGAACACCCAAGAGTGCATCACCCGCCCGGTACACAGGATACCCACGAAGTCCTCGTGTAGGGAGTACCGCCGCCCGAGTAGTCTTGATGCGCTATCGGTTAGCCCAGCATAGTCCTTCCGCGCCCGGTACGGGTCGTACGTGGTACGCGCAGCACTAGGTTTTTCTGCTGCGGCGGGGGTACCTACCCGGTCGGTGGTACCGAACGTGGCGCAACCGGCGGACAGGCATTTGTACCAGTGTCCCCCCTCATCGGCGGGGCCGATCATCAGCTTGTTGTGCTTGCCGCACGTCGGGCAGGCTGTGTACAGTAGCCCGTCCTGCTGGTGTTGCTCCACGAATAGTCGTACCTGAGTACGTGCGTCACTCATTCATAACTCCACGGCAGGTCATCACAGGCCTCTAGTACCCCGTCCGGTGTCGGTAAACCGGGGAAGTCGGGTACTAGGTCTCGTGCTGCTTCCTCGGGGTTGTCGAAGCGGTCCCGCCAGAGCGGGTCCGCCTCATTCAACGCCTCAATCAGCCTTGCTTCCCAATCGTGCATTAGTGTACCGCACGCTCGTTGCCGTCGGAGGTGCTGGAGATAGCCGCCGCGATCACATCACGCAGTTCGTTCTGCTGCGCCGCCAACGTCTTCGCCAGTTCGCGGGCGGGTAAACGGTGGTTCGTGGGATCGTCATAGTTGACGGTATCCATTGTGGCCTCCTGCTCACGGGTCTGGTTGAGGGAGAGTTCCTGCTGCTCGGGAGTAGCCCGGTCAAATAGGCTGGTGTACATCACGCCGGTATTCGGGTCTGCCCAGTAGGCGAAGGTACCGTTAGATACCAGGGACAATTGCGCCGGTACGAACGGCTCCATTGCCCCGGCGGCCATTTCGGCAGGCATCACACCGCCGAGAATCCCGTCGCAGAGGTCCGCATTGTCGAGCGGCCTGCTGCTGGCGGTTACCAGTTCGATCAGTGCCGTACGGTAGATATCGTTCACGGCGGTTTGCACAGCAATTTGAGTCATCGTCATAATAATCACATTCTAGTTGGTTGGTTATATAGTCCGGTCGTCAACCCGGTTAGACACTACACAAATACCTTACCACGTTTGTTCCGTCGTGTCAACACGGTACCCCTTGCGGATATAGTTAGTACGTACGCGGTGAGCGCCCTCGCGTCGGCGCTTGTCTTGGGGGATGTACTTCCTGCCCTTAATCTTCTGTCGCTTTCTGTCGTTGTCGCTCATAGCATACTCCGCTTACGGTACACGGTACGGTACTACGGTACGGTTACCTCCCTTCCGTCCCTCCCTCACTCCCTGTTAGGGAGTTCGGTCGGTCCGTCCGGTCGGTAACGGTACGGTAAAAGGGTATCATGGATTCTTGCGCTTGTCAACCTGATGTTTATACAGTGCTGTACGTTTATCCAGTTCCCGTAGACGGAGGTACCGCTCTAGCCTGATACCTAACCAGCCTACCCCGGCGAACAGTAGCAGCACCAGAGTGCCACCACCGTACGCTAACAGGCTGAGTAATAGTCCTGTACTCACGGCTACCACTCCCGTACCGGGTTGTTAGTTAGGTACTCGTCTATCTGCCGTTGTTCCTCGGACTGCCGAGACTTTGCCGCGCCGTGTTTACACTCGTCGCTGCAATACTTTGGTAGCCGCACGGCGGTACCTTCCGTCGATACGTCCCGCTCCACTTCAAAGAATTCCCCGCAGTGTTCGCAGCCGGTGCGCGGGTATACCTTGGGTACTATGGGTACCCCGTCCGCGTCTTCTCGCCTGCCCCAATATCGCCCCTTGCTCTGCTCGGTTTCCTCGCGGGATTCTACATCCCGCACATAGTCGTTTACGTCTTTAACCACGTTCATTATACTCCCGTGTTAGTTTCTTGTACCGTTGGTACACTACTCTGCTGCTGGTCGGGTTACAGCGTACCTGCCCGGTGTGTTGGTGTACTTGGTAGTCGTCGTTGCCTATCTTGTGAATATTTATACCGTCAACGCGTATGGTACCCATACCTAACGCCTCGCGTACCTCGCGCCGTAAGCGCTTCGCCTTCTTTCCGTTCACACGCTGTCCTCCTGTGTAACTTCTTTACCGTCGATAAATAACCCATGAGGGCGCCAGTCTATCACGCATCCGTGCCCTTGCGCGGCTGTCGTGATAACGTCTAACAGGTGTACTGAGATAACCAAGCGCCTACGTGCGGCAAACGCTCGGAGTCTCCACTTAGCGGTTGTATACGCGAGTACGATCGTACTCGCTCCACAGCCTGCCGCGATCATCGTCATCATCTCCATCATACTACGCTCCAAAGATTACAAATTTACAGGAATAACGCTCGTACGCTTGCGCCCATGCATGGGCAACGTCTTGCGCCCATACGTACCCGACACAATTGTACCCGCGTCCGATTACCTCAAACCGTCTTACTTTACCCGTCATTGTCTCGTACCTCACTACCGGGCAAGCGGCGCCTACGCGCCGCCGCCTAATTCTAGTTCAATTCCAAAATTACNCGCCACGTTCTCCACTCTTCGCAATGCTTCCGGCAACGTATCATACCCGGCGTTGCTGGTCATATACCCGAATGCCATGCTGTACTCCTGTCGGTAGCCGCCATCGCCGCGACCATAACCGCCTTGCGTCCGCTCCACACTATCCGGATCACGCTCAAGGCAAGCTACCGTAAGGCGGCGTAACATGCTCGCGTTAGCCGTGGCGAACGCTACGCTTCCGGGGTTCCAGTGGTCCTCCGCTCGTTTCAGTACCACACGAATGCGCTTGAGTGTATCATCGCCTCCTGCCACGTTGTCGCCTACGTAATCCAATTGCACCCGGTACCCTATCGCCTCGATTGAGTCGATTAGCGACAGTACCGCGATACCGCGATTCAGTACCGCGTGAGCACCCACACCATAACTAAAGGTACCGATACCGATTGTAACCGTGGGCATTTGTGCCGTGGTCATATCGCCTTCTTCGTAGGCGACCATGCTATCGGGTACACCCGCCAGGTATGCGGGTACGTCCGGCATAAAACCGGCAACATCATTTACCAGCATGGGCTGGTTGTAATTCTCACGCAACGCGGCGGCGTCCGCTACACCCTGCACAATTTTCTCGGCACCATCGGCCCAATACCCGCCGGTCCGCGCTAGGTCTAACGCCTCCTGCCACGTCATATCGCACTCGCGCTCAGACTGACTGCGTATCGAAAACTCACCCGCACCCGGTAGGCGCTCGGTACTCTCAAGGTATCGCGCCATATCCGTTATGCTGCTAAATTCTAAATGTTCCATTGTTCGCCTCGTGTCAATTTGTAAACCCTATGCAATCGCCGCTCGTATGGTTTGCTCTACGTCATCCGACGCACCCTTGAGCAATACAGTCTTGAGTACCTTATCCACACTCACGCCTCGTGCGATGAGCTTACAGCCGTTTATGGTTGCTCGGGGTGATACTACATGACGCAAGCTACGCTCGGCTACGGCGGCTCGTGCGGCCTGTACCGTAGCTATCCATGCTTCCGCCGCGTCAACCGCCGCCGCGCCTTCGCCGTCCGCATGGTGCGCCCGGTAATGCGCTACGCCCAATTGATACTCTAGCGCCTCATCGTACTGTACCTCTTCAAATACAAACCGATCCAACGTAGCAGCGTCAAGCTGCAAGCGCCCTACGTATTCCCGATCCGCGCCGGTACCGTACGTATTACCGCAAGCAATCACTACAAAGTCAGGGTGCCGTTCAACCGTGCGGTCCGGAAACGTATATCGGTCATTCGCAAGCATGGCGTTAACCGCCACGAGCGCCGCCGGACTACTGGCGTCTACCTCGTCCCAATTGATAGCGTGCCCGTGCTCGAAAGCATCCCGCNTGGCGGTACTCACGTACCTGCCGTTAGCATCGCAGTACCCGATTACCTCGTGCTTGGTAAGCATCGCGCCGCAAATGTCAAGCTGGCGGTCTAATGCTTCCGCTACCTGTACGCACAAATGCGTTTTGCCGGTTCCCGCCGGACCTACTAGGTACGTGTGGATACCCGCCGCTACGTTCGCCAGTACGTCCGCAAACGCCTTATGCTTGGTACCCGGTAGGGTACGCGGCTCGGCTCCCTTGTGTGTCTGTACCACGATAGGCGCAGCTTCCCGTTTCGCCCTTTCAACCTCAGTGCGTANCAGCGCCATCTCTTGCGCATGGTCAACCTTGAGCACGTACGCGGACATATCCGCCGCCGCCGCCGGTTGCGTCCCGCCGCTTTGCGGCGCGGCTTCTTCTTCACGTTGTTCGCTATCGTTGCGGCTAGGCTCGGTACCGTCATCGTTCTCACCNAGCCGNCCGGATGTAGGCGCTTTGCTCCTACGCTCATACGTCCACCATCCNNNCCATTTGGGGTGCTCGCCTACCAGCGCGCCCGTNCGCATACGTACCGGTCCGCGCCCTTTACGATCTACCTGTAGTGTCTCGTACGATGCCTCTTGGCTGTCAACCGCTATCAGCCAAGTACCGTGCGCGTTTCGTGTGAATCGTGCGTTAAATTCCATTGGGTCTACCTCGGAGCTAAGCTCGCCTTGCGAGCGGTTTACCTACCCGGTTGTCGCCGGGATTGGGNANCACTATACGCTTATACGAAGTAATTGCAACCCCCCAATAGTATGGGATGGTGCCGGATGGGTGCGGACCTATACCGTGCGGTATGGTGAGGCGGGAGTGGTATACCTAACTTTAAGTGGTGCTTGACTGGACCGACGCAACGTGCTACGTTAGCGCCGAACCAATGGAGACAATTAAATGAAACAGCAGCCCGAATGGATTACACAACCCCTGACCCCACGCGATATCGCGTCCGTTAATCAAGGCGGGTGCGCAAGTGGTGCTTACATGCCAGCCGTCACCTATTATGACGCAGCCCAGACAATGAGTGAGCATGGTGATGATGTGTTCGATTATATCGAGAGCAGCCTGGGTGAGATGCCGGACCCGGCGTCGTCCCCGCTTTTTAGTGGCTCATGGTCTGGGTTGGCTTGTTTTTACCTCTCTTACGCGGTAGAGCTATTTTGCTTAAATCATGCTTATCTTGCCGATTGGGAAGACGACGATGATTGCGGTCTCTTCCATGAATGAGGATGATTAAGCAATGAGGCGGCGCGTAAAGCCGCACACGAGACGCAACCGCGTACCCTAGCGGGTTACGTGGTACACGTAGAGCACGAGCGCGAGCGGGTGCGGGTATCGTACGTACTTACAAGTTTACTTGTGTACCATAGCTCACGCTATCCGCGTACCTTACCGCGTTACCGTACCGCGTTACCG
>NZAS01000035.1 GCA_002686195.1 Candidatus Pacearchaeota archaeon
GTAATAATCCACATGTTCCTGACCGTGTTTTCTTGCGCAATATTTTGGGATAGATGCCATGGGTCCAGGTCTAAATAGTGCAATTCCAGCAACAATGTCATTGAAGCTATCTACTCCAATTTCTTGCATGGTTTTTTGCATCCCTCGTTCTTCGCACTGAAATACACCTATTAAGTTTCCAGATCTATATAATTCAAATGTTTTGTCATCATCTAGGGGGAGATTCTCTATGTCTATATCTATATTTTCAAATTTCTTAATATATTTAAGTGCCAATGACACAACAGACAGTGTGCTCAGTGCAAGTATGTCAAATTTTATTAACCCAAGATATTCTAAATCTTCATTTGCGTATTGGGTTGCAAGATCTCTCGTTCCATCTTTCTTTGTCTTAGCAAGCCTCATTGGAGCTATACTAGCTAGCGGGGTGTCTGATACAACAATCCCTGCAGCATGGACTCCATACGAACTAAGTAGCCCCTCAAGGGTTTTTGCATACTCTATCAACTCAGGGTATTTGTCTATGTGTCCTCTAAATTCTTTACAATTATTGTAAGCATCCATGAAATTTTTAACAACTACCTGTTTTCCGTCTTCTCCCCTTACTTTTATAAAGGCGCCCTTTTGTTCAGGAAGAGAATCAATAATCTGTCTTACAAGTGCGTTATTGTCCTTCACATACTCATCTTTTCCTTTACTGAAAGACCCTGCAAGATCTAAGGCTTTCACTGCTCTCGTTATAAAGCTTTTGAATTTTAAAGAATTATATGTCCCTATATTTCCAACGTTTTCTCTTCCGTATTTATCTATGATATAATCGTAGATCTCACCGCGACGCTCATACTCAAAGTCAACATCGATATCTGGAAAACCAGCTCGGGCAAATATTCTGCGACTTGGCAAGAAATCCCCTGTTGGTTTTCCAGAAGTCATACCAATAGCATATGCCAGCCATGAATTTATCTTGTTGGAAGTTCCGCAGGAACTGCTTGACTTCCATATTTTATAGAATGATTCTAAAAGAGTCTCACCAGATGCTGCAAATTCCTTAATAAGGACCTTAATTTCGTCCTTGCATTGGTCAACAAGAGACTTGTTTTCAACTGCATCTAGAAGTTCTTTTGCTATTTTTTTTATACGGTCTTCTATCATAAATTTATACTAAACAAAAAAGTCAGACTCCTTAATAAATTTCTCACTAGAAAACCCTAAAAACCTCTCCCACAGAAGTCCCATATCAATAACATCTGGGCCATAGCTTATCCCTAAACATCGCAGTAAAATAGACCCAAATCCACTGCCTCTTCCTGCTCCCACCATAATCCCATTGTCCTTAGCCCACTTAATGTAGTCCTGAACAATTAAAAAATACGTAGAGAAATCATACCCATTATTATCAAGAGCAACTTTAACGTCCTTAAGCTCTGTATTTAGTCTGTCGATATGAGGCTGACTATTTCCTAGATTTAAATCATCCAACCCCTTCCTTGCAACTGAACAAAGATACCCATATGAATTGGAAAACTCTTTTGGAATATCAAACTTCGGCAATCTCATGACTCCACCAAAATTTCTTTCAAATGATGTGACATCAATTTTATCTACAATTTCATTTGTATTTGTTAATGCGTGTGGGATGTCGCTAAATACCTCAAGCATCTCATGAGCCTCTTTTAAATAAAATTCATTATAAGGAAAATGAATTCTTTTATCATCACATATACATCTACTGGTAGACATACACATTAGGACTTCTTGAGATTTTCCATATTCTTTTTTTAGATAATGCACATCGTTTGATGCTATGATTTTCGTGCCCGTATCCTCTGAAAGCTTTATTATATCTGGAATTATATACCTCTCTGCATCAATGCCGTGAAACATTACTTCAAGATAAAAGTCGTTTCCAAACAACTCCTTAAATAATCCAACTGACTTCTTTGCTTCATCGTATCTTCCGTGTAAAAGATTTGAATTAACCACGGACGAAAGACAGGCTGAACTGCCAATCAGACCAGAACTATGCCTCTCTAATAGTGCCATATCTATTCTTGGGTCATTGTAGAAACCGTCAACCCAACTAGATTCAGACAGAGCACACAGGTTTTGATACCCTTCCCAGTTTTTTGCCAATAGAACCAAATGACGGTTTCCCCTCCGACCATCTGGCTGTAAATCTTTTGTTTTAGCGAATCTGTCGCGAGCTAAATAAAATTCACAACCCATAAGAGGGACTATTGGATCTGCTCCAAGCTGACCGTCGTCATATGTTTTGCGACACTCTTGCCAAAACTTAATTAATCCACCGACAGAACCATGATCTGTAGCTCCTATAGACCTAAAACCCATCTGCCGGGCATTTTTTACAAATTCAGACATCTTATTTAGACCGTCAAACGTACTATATTCGGTGTGACAGTGAATGTGAGTAAAATCTTTATTTTCTATTTTCTTAATCTTCTTCATATTTTTCATCAAATTTCATATATCCGTCACAATCAATAACCATTTTATATGAACTTCCAGTTTTATATAACCTGTAATATCTCTCTTCCCCAAAAACTGACACACACGTCTTTGCTATAGGGTTTGTGCAATCTCCTGACATGCAGCTATTGCACAATGGCTGCATATCTCCATCTAACCCCATAGGAACATTGTTAAATGGAACTATCCTAACGTTATATTCCATTATTAACTTCTTTTAATAGAACTATCACTAGATGAATTGTTTGATTTTCCAGACGGAACGTTACCCGAATCTACATAATTGATATCATTACGAAATCGTCCAACGCTCATTGAGTCATCTGAGTCCTGCCTATCTGCAGACCCACCAGGCTGAAGTTGACCTCCGGAAGAATAGTTTACACTAAAACTTTGAATTGGATCATCTCCTATTGCTTTACTTGATGTGTCAACTTTAACATCTTCTCTTGCAGGAGATACGTCAACAGTATCAGAGGACATTATTTTTAATACATCTTCTACATCAGCTATTACATCCTTTGCAACGCCACCCTTGCTATCAAACACTACGTCGTTATAACTACTTACATACCCCTTAGAGGACAAGAAATCCAAAACCTCTTTAAACATTGCAACCGGGAATGTGCCTACATTCTTACTTCCATTCTTTACTTTTAGTGCCAGATTGTCATCCTTGTAAAATAAAGAAAAATCTAATGCAAGATTCTTGTCATCCATTGGGTATTCATATGAAAATGAAATTAAAATATCATCGTTTTTTGTTGTTATTGGCATTAATGCCTCCTTAATTATCGAGAATATATTTTCTCAAATTTATCGTACTCTACAATCCCCGTCTCCCATAATGACTTCCAAAAGTCAATATTTTTATCAACCTCAGAATGATATGGATAAAGCTTCTTCCACCCAACGCCACTAATTGCATGTTTTAAAAATTGGATATCAGAAAGATTTGACGCATTGGGTCTATTTACCTTATAATCATAAATGCATATAGATTTGTCGTCATAGAAATGCAATATAAAAGACGAAGATCCAAATCTGTGCCTCACCTCAACGTGTGATTCAATCATCCATGTTTTGGTGGGATCCTGATGCAAGTCTTCTTCCATTTCTTTATTGATATCAGAAAAAGCGCCACCAAACTTTGACATTAGTGGGTTAGAAAAGTAAATAACTATATCATCATCTATTTCATCTAGCATAACTATTCAATATCTCTGAATTTAACTCGTCCAAATCAGAGATGTCCTCAGAGATTATTATATCTTCCATTTTTTCCCAAATTGAGATTAAATCTGTGTTATTTTCAATATCCTGCATTCTTAATAAATTTCTTATTGATAAACTTAATTTTAAAAATTCACAATCAAACTCAACACCCTCATCATCTCCTATCTCTCCAGAAATTTTATCTATTGCAATTTGCAATGCAATATCGTCTATATCTTGAAAGTCGTGAAAATCCTTGAGAGACTCTACAAATCCCTTGCCGCTCATGCACGAGTGCAGGGTTATTATGTTGCCTCCTATTTTTGAAGAATAGCAAAAGAAGTCCTGATACCCGTCTTTATCGTAAACAAAAAACGATGGTGTAGAATCGCTCCCCTTAACCTGAGGTAGTGGAGAATTGTATATGTAGCGATTGCCTGATCTTTTTTTGGGAGTAATCCCACGATTTGATAAATATTCGACTATTGAATTTTTATGAAGAATACCGCTAATAATGTCATCAACTATCATAGATCAAGCCATCCAAACTCATCACCTGAGCCACTGGTGTCATTCAATTCATCATCAAAATCTTGATTTATTTTTTGCATAAAATCAATTGCATCATCAAGCTTTGAGTCACTGCTCGTAAAGTTATTAACTGCAGATGATTCAATTTTTGAAAATTCAGGATAATAATCTAATATAGCATAGTTTTTATCGCCAAAAGTTTTCTTTCCATACCTAGCCTTAATGCAATATAGAAGCATCTTTCTGTTTGGCTCATCTAACGACGGCATTTGAGCAAAAATATTATCAGAATCTGCAGAGTACTCGTGAGAACCCCTAAGGTCTTCTGACCCTGGAGTTTTGGACATGTCTTTATCGTTCTTTAACTTCTTAATGCCATCCCTTGTCAATTGCGCTGCAGATAATATTGCAAAATCATGCTCTTTCCCCATGGCTCTTAATTCTTTCAAAATATCGCCAATTGCCAACCAGTTGTCACTTCCTGCATCTGGCTTAATATTTGCTATATAATCAATCACCACAACTGCAGGCTTGAAATATTTCAGTTTCCTCTCTATCGCCCGTTTAATTTCAGATACGGTTGGTCGCGATTTTACATCCGCCCAAATAAACTTTTGATTAAACTTTTTTATAATATCGCCATGCGATTTTAGTATCTCCCAATCTTGATCTGTCAAAAGAGCTGGATTTGCAAGCTTGTTAAAATCAATCAACGTCTCTCTACTTAAAAATTTCTTGAAAATTTCTTCAAATGGCATCTCCAATGGCAGGAACATAACATTATGATTCTTTTTAAACAAGTTAAAAGCAATATTAAGCATCATTGTTGATTTGCCACCACCCACGTCTGCAACGGTAAGGGTTAGTGTACCGGGCTTAAATCCAACAACCATACATTCATCTATCTCAGACATACCACACTGAACTTTTTCCTCAGGGTTATTTGCCTTTTCATGAAGATCTTCAATAAACCCGTCAAACACCTCTGCCGTGTCAAAGAAACTAAAATTACCCTCTTCTGAGGTAGATAATAGCTTAGATACTTCAATATTAAAATCTTCTAGTTTTTCCTCAAAATTTCCAGCATTGGAATCCTTAAGGTCTCCAAGCTTATCCTTAAATCTTCGTGTTAAATACTGATATTTAAGACTAATAACTACTGATTCATAATCGTCGTATGGTATGTCGCAACTACTAATTGACTGAAAATCTGGAACATAGTTTACAAGTGCAGCTGACGATAACCCACATATATTCTTGCAAAAATATTCAAAATTAAAATCTGTTAATTTCTTATGGTTATCAAAAGACCAAAAGCAACTCTTGAAGATAATCACAGAAGACTCTTCTGTGAAATATTCCTCACTAACTCCAGCATCAATTGCTCTAACCATCAACTCGTTCGAATTAATAACTAAATTAAGAAATTTCGCTTCTATATTTTTTTCTAAATTACTACCTTTCATGTTGACTCAAATCTATTAAAAATGTCCTCTCACCGTACAAAAGTTTTGGAATATATCGACCAACAATCGTACTTAAATTTTCCTTTTTAAACAAATCAAATTCAAAACAAAATATACACGGTAAGTTTTTATGTATTCTGTGAGCTACTATCTTATCTATTGCAATGCCCTGCATCTTGTCTGGCTCGCAAAATATATCGTCCAGCACCAGCCAGTCTGAATTGTAATACAAGTTAGCATCATCAGACTTGTCAAATATATCACTCTTGACTTTTGACAACATCGCATAGTGATATCTATATGCTCTATTAGAAGAAAATAACCTTCGCCAAATTGCTTCCTTTAAGATCAAAGAAGCAATCATGCTCCTTCCAAGTGGAGATGATCCGCTCTTTACGTTCTTACCTCTCTTTTCTCCATGAATGAAAACCATGTTTCCATCATTAAATCTTCTATCCATAATCGACTTCTTATTAAGCACTTTTCTGTCATTGCTTTTAAGTAAAATCGGAGAACCAAAACAAAATTCTGATATCTTAGAAAGAGCTATTGACGCAGAGTCTTTTGATATGATTTTTTCATTATTGCTATTTCCGGTAAAATCGGAAAATTCCAAACTAGACAAACCACCTGGAATTACAGAGTGCTGATACCCCATGACTTCGGCAAGACACTTGCAGTAGCAAACACCATTTTCAGCGTCACAAAGATTATCGTGACATGACGATCTTAATCGCTTATAATATTTATCTATAAGATGCTCTAAATTTTTCATAAAAACCCTAAGGATTAATGAGTATTGCTACATTATTACCGGATATTCTCCAGTTGTTATCGTCAATATCTATCGATTCTGATTGCAATGCTTCTATGATTTTATTTTTTGCCAAATCAGACCTCCCACGATACCTTCCTTTTAGCTTTATCTCAACAACTACTTCCATCTTTTTTTCTAAAAATCCAATGACCTTTTTAAGTTTTATTTTTTGATCGTGCTCGCCAATATTTAAACTTAAAAAAATCTTTTTTCTCTTCAAGTTCTTCTTGTTGTTTTTCTTCTTTATTTTTTGTTCATACTTATATTTTCCATAATCAATAAGCTTGCAAATTGGAACATCTGGCTTGTCGTTAACAACAATTACATCCAAATCTAAATCACTAGCCTTACTTAGAGCGTCTGCTCTTTCCACAACTCCGAAATTCTCACCCCCTGAGCCAATAAGTACGACCTTGCTATTTTTTATTTGGTCATTCATTATTGGTCGATTTGACTTATGTTTCATTGAAACTTCACCCTAATCTTATTCATAGATACTCCAAAATGATTCTTTAAATTCATTATTGCATCGTCTAATCCCAATTTGTTAAATTTGCTGGGATAAGGACTGTACTTATTTGTAATGTCAATAATTTGATCTAATGTAAAAATTCCGCTCTTACATAACCTTAAAATGCCATCCTTTATGTAAGAAACAGATGCGTCAACAGACAAGCCCTGACCGGCTCTAAGGTAACCATAAACAATAATTATACCATACATTGATATAAATTTTTCTGGAGTTCCTCTATATGCAATGTCAAGAAGATCCTTAGTTATCTTGTTCTTCTTAATCATAGACCCTGCATCAAAATGCGATTCTCTAAGAGAGTTTATAAAAGTACTAATAGCCTGGGGGTGATTAATAAATTTAATTTGCCAATGACTAAATTTCTCTATAACGTCGTATATGTATTTTCCAAAATACCATTCAATATAACCGTGTACAGCCTCATTTAAGTGATCTTCATCTACCTTCACATTACTATTTATGAGATCAAATAATGTAGCCATCTCAAACATCCCATGTGCAATGGGGGTTGTTATTTCTTTAAGAAATATAGATCTATATTTGTCATGAATACAGCTAAGAAAGTTTCTCTTGTTCCATTCTGAAACCGGTTTGCCACTATAAAATTTATTATTTGTATTTACTATCCATGCAGTTACATCATCGTCCTGCCCCGAATCTTTCGGTGTGGTTTGTGACTTTATGTTGCCTTTCTTCTTGGGCTGATTATTGAATTCTTTCTCTGTTTTACTAACAGATTCAGATAATATACTTTTTAAATCTTTCATTATTTATTCTTCTCTTCTGGATTAAAGTCAAACACCTCAAACTCTGATTCTGTTTTGTAGATATTTCTTCTTTTTTTACTATGATTTTTTAAATACTTAACATTATCAAAAAAGTCAACAACAAACGCATCCTTTTTGTCTTCGTATTTTCTTATGACTCTTCCTATCCTTTGAAGTGCTCTAGTGCTTGACTTTCCAGATCCAGCAAGAATTAATCCATCAAGAGGCTTAACGTCTATTCCTTCATCAAAAATAATACTTGCGATGGTAACATGAGACCCACCTTCTCTCATATAGTCAAGGTGCTTTACTCTAACATCCCTTGATGAACTTCCGTGTATAAACTTGGAATTAGGAATTAATTCCTCAAGATTTTTACCGTGATCAATTTGTTTTACCAAAACCAAAACCTGCCTACCTGACTCAATCATATTTTCCGCAACATTTTTTATAAGATTATTTCTATAATCGTTATTTACAATAGCTTCAGAGTACACTTGATGATAGTTTCCCATAAACGCCCCGGAGGTGTGAACAAAGCAAATTCTTGGCTTTACTAACACTCCTTTTTTTATCAAAAAGCTAGCGCTTATTTCACTAATAGTCTTACCAAAACAAGCATCTATTAAAATATCATCGCCCATATCCCTAAATGGAGTTGCGCTAACACCAAATCTATATAATGCCTTCTTGCAATAATCAGATATAATCTGACATGTTTCACTTGACCAATGCTGAACTTCATCGCACACCATAACTCTAGCATTTGTAATTAAATATCTTATTTTTTCTTTGTCTCCATCAGAACAGTCGGTTTCTTTTTCCGCAGGAGCATCATGAATTATTTTTATCTTCTTCCCTATCGACCTTACTGCAGTCTGTACCGTCATTATAGTAATGTCTTTAATATCACACTTGCCATCACCGACAACCCCAACCTCTATGTTGTTACCATCTATCGATAAGAATTTTTCGAATTCACTTTTTGCCTGATATAAAAGATCTTTACTGGTGACGAAAAATACATATGGAGCACGTGCAATTTCTTTTGCTAATCCACAGCTAATACAAGTTTTTCCTGCACCCGTAGCAGCCTTTATTATTCCCCTTGTTTTTTGACAAGCAACATCTACAACTTCTTTTTGATAGTCCCTTAAGGATACTCCGTCGCTGAAGGATAAGAACATACTCTTATCAACGTTGTCTCTATCATCAACTATATTAAATTCTATATTATTGTCATTGAAAAACGATTTTGCATTAGACAATAGTCCAGATGGAAAATGCATACCGTCTTTTTTTATTGCACACCTACAATACTTCTTGTTGTAACACACTGTAGTAATCCAGCCATCCCAGTTGCTATTAGCATTAGACCTCCAAATGGCGTCTTCAGGCTGATACCCTAGAGCTCTCTTAAAAGCTGCATATTCTTGCCCTTTTAAAGATCCCTCTATAAAGGTGGAATTATTATCTACTTTAAGAATAAGAGATGTCATTATTAAGATGAACTTCTTGGCACTATATCTTCATCATCTATTGCTGGAACAGATATTCCAAGTTGATAGATTCTCTTTTTATTAAATCGTTTATTCTTCTTTTTTTTTCTAGAACCTTCCGTCTCTGGCTCTACATCAGAAAACATATTGGCTGGTAATGATTTTGTATCTCTTGGGCTACCAGAACTACCTCCAGCATCATCTCTCGCTCCAGAAGACGAGCCAAGTTCAGTTCGTCCGTATGCCTTAATTATCTTCATCTGCCATTCCACTCTCGTCTTCTAAAAGATCCATCTCTTGTATCCTCTTCCCCAAAAAATACTTAGACATATCCCGAAGCCCCTTTATCTTCTCATGAGATACTATAAATTTCCCATTAATACTTAATGACAAAATAGTTTCAAGCTTATGGAACATCTTATTAAATACCGTTATGTCTTCAGATATAATCTCTTTGTGCTTGTTGCTCATTTTTTCACCATACTCTCATATCAGAAAGCATATCCTGTAATAGCTTTGGCTTTTCACAATTTTCTTCACCATCTTTTACTCTGAGCATAAACTCCACGGGGGCACCTGACAGCCCCGATTCTTTTCTCTTTTTTTCAATTAAATCCAACAGTTGATTAACGATGGGCTGCCACACTTCTTTTATTGTAAAATCATACCCACGAACTGGTCCCAGCATCTTTTCTATCAATCCAGTATGCCAAAAAGACGAATCAACCGACTGTGTTCCCTTTGAGGACGTGTCCATTGGAGCAAACTGAGCAGATTTGTCGTGACCGACTGCCTTTGACTTTAAAACATCTGATATTGAATGCGGAAGATCAAACAAAATACCCATCATAAAGAAGAATTTAGACAAATCATCCTCATCCCACATGTTTCCATAGAATGAATTCAATATATCTAAAAAATCAATACTAGACAATAGTCCCTTCATTTCTCGAACAGCCCTCCCTTCGTCACCGAAATAACAAGACAGATAGCAGTCGATAATAAATGGAGTAAAGAACACTGGGTCCTTAACTGATGAATTTAAAAATATAATTGGAAAATCATCTGAATCACGAACTTCATCGGAAAGGTTACTTGACTCAAAATAGGGTCTGCATATATCCGATTTTAAATCAGGAGAAACAACAACTCTATAATTAACGTACGGGATATTTAATTCAGGAAGAATTAGATCACTCAATGCAATCATAGCATGTGGAAATTGATCCACCTTCATGACATTAGTGACTTCTGCATTAGATAGATTGGACATATCATATATTTCATGCAAAATACCAAGATTGAACGCTAGACCAGAACTAAAGCTCTCATTATTAATAAAATTTAATTTTAATAAATTCTGAAGATACACAGTAACCGCGCTGGATGACATGATGTATGGAGTACTTGATTTTGACAAAACCATAACATCATCATCTATGTACGCCATGTCCGCATCTTCTATCTTTACCTTAAAATCAAGAAATGGACAATTAAAATGTCTAGAGAAATTTCTTAAAAGAGAAGATATTAATGTGTAATTGCTTAAATTATATTCCATAACTTACTCGTCTTTTTCCCACAAATCAATTTTTGCATATTTTTCTATTTCTTCATCTGAACATCCAAGAAAATACAATAAGTCAATATATGAATGACCTTTATCCAAAAAATCCTTCAACAGGTCAACCTCATCCTCGTTCAGTCTTGACACTCCCATATCTATGGATGGATCCTCTATTTCATACTCATAAGATCCAAGTTCTGAAAGATCATCTAATCCATTATAGATTTCTGCAGCGAGCTCTACAGGCTTAAATCCTTGTTCTGTCTGCAAGATAGTTTGATTTACCTTATCGCAAAATTGACAACGTGATTCAAAAAACAATCCTGCCACTCCATCTTCTAATATTTTTATACCCAAACATTCAACTACTCCAACTGTCATTTTCTCATCGCAATATGGGCATCTTTTGTCCTTTAAAAATTCTTTTACCCAAACTGGAAGATTCATGGTTAATTACCCCTTTACTTACTAAAAATTACCTCTTAGACTCCAAGTCAATATTATATGTCCAAGTTATGCCTCTTTTGTCATGAATTCCAAATATCTTTTGCTCTGACTTAGAAGCTCTATGTATAGTTTTCAAAGAATATACGTCACCTCCTACAAAGGATCCATTACATATTAATTTTCCATTATTGGTGCTCAATTCTGCACAGCTATGAAAATGCCCCATTAGTGTGTAATCTGGGATTTTTTTAAGTATACCAGTCATCTTTTGTTCAAAAGTTTCCAAACCTTTAATTGCAGAACCAGAAGATTTAACATCATCCCCATGTACCATGAGAAAATTATGCCCCTTAATTTCCTCCATATGCCACCAAGTCTTGGGTACAACAAATTTAATTCTTGGATTATCGCCAAACTTTAATTCAAGCATCTTATAAAATAATACATCCCAATTGTTGTAGTCCTTTTCTGCACCAGAAGGAGCTACTCGACCATGATTGCCTCTAATTCCATAGAATTTTATCTCTTTAAACATAGATAACCAGTATGCTATAGATGCAGATATGTGCTCCATTGCCGTCATGATCTGATCAAAAATTGGAGTTTCTATATACACGGGACTCCACGCTCCAGCATTATTCATTCCATCAACAATGTCTCCTAAGCAAAAGATATGTAGCGTTGGAATTTTATAAAGAGCAGAATGAAGCTCAAATATATCAGATGTTGCTTTTTCTAAATTTTTCAACCTCTTAACAAATGTATTAATAGAATATTCGCTTAGTCCACCTGTTTCTTCAAGTGAGTGGTGATGTCCAATGTGAAGATCGCTCAATATAAGACCTATGTCTTCATTTCTGTGTTTTTGTCTTTTTCTTCCTGGAGGAGTCCACGTTTTGTGTTTAATCTTTGGGGCAGACTTAATTGACTTCTCAACCCTATCTGCTATAAGATCAGCTCGAAGCTTATAGGTCTCTAACCTGCGCTCTAAGGTATTTGATGTTTTTTGTTCAAATAAAACCTTTTTAGAGTTTTTCATTCTCTTAGAGACTGAATCAATTACTCCAGATTTATCCCAGTCTGTTTTTAAAAACTTACTCTTAACCCCCTCTACTGTTCTTCCTAGTTCTCTAGCGATAACAGAATAGGGTAGCCCCTCTGCTTTTGCTTGGAATAAGTATTCCAGATCCTTCTTAGTCCATGCAGTTGAATGTTTCATATTGTATCTCCAATGTATTATTTAACCAATTACTATTCCTATTCTTATACTCACCAGACTTTAATTCTCTCATAGACGTCCGATGTTGTTCTACCATTACAGTGTTATGTTTTCTGGTCATCCCAGAAGAGTTAATCCTATATGTGACCAGTGGTTCTTGAAGATTATAAAATTTATATCCAAAAGAAATTGCCCTTAACCATAAATCAAAATCAGGTATTGTATATTTATCGGGAGCAAGCGAATATCCGCCTAAGCTTTTTACACAATTAGACCTAAACATTGTTGTTGGGTCGATTGTTGGATTCATTTTTCCGCCGTAAAACTCCAATACTATTCTGTTGTTGTTTTCTGGGGGATATGACATCTCTCCAATCAATGAAGAACTTTCGTCTATTTTATTTGCGTGTCCGCCTACACAAAATAGATCCCGATGTTCATTTAGCAGTTTAAATTGACGATTGAACCTACCCTTAAGGCTAATGTCATCCCCATCGTGTATCGCAATAAAATCCCCCTCCGAAATATTAATTGCTTGATTTCGTCGCGTTGGTAAAAACAATCTTATGTCGCTGTCTGCTATCTTTATTTTAGAAAATCCACTTCTTTTCAACTTTGGAAGGCAATTATTTATAAAGATATCCCACGTAGAATCCTGAGATCCATCATTTATAACAATCAATTCCGTCTCCATCTCAAAGTCCTGACAACAAAGACTGTTGAATGACTCTTCGATAAACTTTTCACAATTATAGATCGGTGTTATTATTGATAAAATCATATAGTTTAATTATTCTGTCCCAAAACCAAAAACATCACTATATGATTGACATATTTTTTCCCAATTTAGTTTCTTTTCCACTTCAAGCCTGCCATCAGTGGATAATTGGTACATTAATTCCCTATTATTTAATAATGAATTAATTTTAATAGCCATATTTTTAACTACAGAATCTGTGTACCCACACGAGCCGTCTGACTTCCTTGGAACGCCGTCTAAGACCTCGCCCCCACAAAGATCCTGTGTGTGACCAACTGGCAAAGAAAGCCAAGGAAGACCTGCTGCCATTGATTCTATCAACACGAGAGGTGCCACCTCCTTCTGTGACGGGAAAACAAATAAATCGCTTCCAAGAAAACACTGCACAACCTCAGGTCTCTCCATATCTAGAAAAAACTTCACCTTATATGGTCTCGACTTAAATACCTTCTTCATTCTTGCAAGCCAGTTGTTAGCAACATTCCACGTAACCTTAGATGCGACTATAGCAACAGCAAAATCTTTACGTATTTTATATAATTCATCATATATCTTAAGTAAACCATCATAACCTTTTCCTGGGAAGAAATTAGCGACAGTTAATAGTATATTTCCATAGTCCCTTCTTAAGCTATCTAACTTGCCACTATACGGTGCGTTAAACTCGTCAATATTTACTCCATTGGGAACGACGTGCGTCCTACTGGCAAAATTCATTGTATAATCATAATCCACATAGTTTTTTGAGTGACATATGAATTCTAGATTATTTTCATTTTTTCTTAATAGTTTTTCTAAAAACTTATTTTTTAGAGTATGATTAAATCCAACCGGTGAGAGAAACAACCTACCAGGAAGTGATGATGAAAACATTAAAATATCCCGCCAGTTTACATATGCATCTGAATATACAAATATTGCGTCTGGCTTCTCATCGCTACAAAATCTAATCAGTGAAGCTTTTGTTGCTGGTGATTTTTTAATAGAAATACCATCCAATTTCTTTTTTTTAAGAACATTTGACGCACCAACAGTTACGTCCCATTCGTGATTTCTATGTAGGTTTTTGGAAATCTCATGAATAACCATCTCTGATCCACCCATCTGAAACGGGAGTGCATAATTAGATAATATTAGTAGTTTTTTACTCATTAGCTTATTGTGAATATGGACGGATCTAAAATGGAAATATTTCTCTTATTTAAAATTAAAGACCTACGAAACATGTCCTTGCCTACTGTTGTTATTCTATGTTTTGATTTTGTCACTTTAGAAATATCAATTAACTGCTTTGTAATATTGCACTTTTCATCAACTTTAACCTTGCAACTATCCGAGACTCTTACCACTACTCCGTTAAAGACATAATCTCTTTTGGGGTTGTATTTTCCAAAGATAGTTCTCCTTCCAAATAGTTGCAACCACTCTTTTCTAATAAAAAAATTAGCATCCATTATCTCAAATCCAAAATTAAATAATTTATTTAATATAATACAATTTGCTCTTAAGGAGCCTTTTTTTTTATCTCTACTAAACGATGGTGAACATAAGTATATAGATCCATCAATCTTAACATTAAAAGATAGGTCATCTATACAAAAACCATCAGACCTATTAACTATGTTTTTTACCTCGCCTATCGCATCTTTGCCACAAAACCCATTAAAAACAAGAGAAGATGAATTGTCTGTGCAATATAGGAGTGAATTAATCATTCTTCCTGTTCGATACGGCAGATTTCATACTAGCCCAATCTCTATCTTCTCTAACATGAAGATTTTGCTCCCAGACTGCCTTGAGTATTTTAGGGTCCAACTCATTTTTCTCAAAAACTCTAATAAGAGCATTGATGTCCTTTGGAAAACAAAGCCCACCCATACCTCTATGTCCATCTGGACCAGGTACATTATAATGACTCTGCCCTATCCTTCCATCCGACAATACACCCCTCATTACTCCACTCCAATCTAAGTCCAACTTATCAGCAAGAAGCTTCATCTCATTAAAGAAAAGAACCTTGGTTGCAAAGAATGTATTAGCCATATATTTAACCATCTCTGATTCGTTAGAGGTCATAATCATAGTTTCTGCACCAGGGAATCTGTAATCATATAGATCCTTGAGCTGACTAGCTGGAGCACCGTCTCCCCCTACGATATTCCTTGCAGGAGTTATGAAGTCGACCAGAGCACACCTTGCCGTTAAAAATTCAGGAGAATGAAGTATGTTGCTGGTAGAGTATTTAACACACAGTGCTGCTGTCGTGCCAATTGGGACTGTTGATTTAATAATAAATAATGCATTTCGGTTATAATCAGAAGAAAATATCTTATCAAAAACGTTCTCTATAATAGAAAGATCTGCATCTCCACCTTCGACATTTTCCATTGGAGTTGGGAGGCACATAAAAACAATATCTGAAGAAATTACGTCTTCAAAAGTGGATGTAGATAATTTTGGATTTACATCATAAACAGATATATTATCAACATATTCTACGAATCCACGCACTATTGCTGAGCCAACAAAGCCCCCACCAATAACCCCTATCTTTTTACTTCTCATTTTTGTGTTTTTAACTCCTCTTTTTAATGTCTTCCATGCAGCTATTCCAGCTGTTGAATGCTATTGCCTTGTCGTCTATGTAAAACTTTGCCCTTGGCTTCTCACAGGTTATATCGGCAATATATTTCAATAAGCCGTGTTTTCTTAGCCATTCTTGTATTAGATGTGCCCCTGATCTCCCATCAACTAATGGTCTATCGCCCCTTGCTTTGCATGTAAATATAATAACATTATATTTCTTGGATAGTTCCTTGATAGCTTCAACCGATCCAGGAACAGGGTCGTCATATATCGACCCATCAAAAAATCCCTTAGAATTAGAATGAATAACTCCATCAAAATCTATGGCTATATTATTGTTATTTTCTTTTGCTTGTAACTTATTATAATCATCAATAATCATTATCTATTTTAACCCGCTCTCGTATATAGTAATTTCTTTTTCGTCGCATTTTCCATAAGATGAACTTGACCATCTTTTTAGAGCGATCTGCCTATTTTTGGTCCAAGAAATTTCCTTATTCTCCGTCCAGCACTGTGTTCTCTCCTCATCACTATGATCAATGCACCTATAGTAGTGCTCATCTATTATTTCGAATTTTTCCCCTCTTTGCTCTAATCTCTTTTTGTAATCTATATCTTCATACCCCCATCCCTTTATATCTTCATTAAAACCCATCATATTGCAATGCGATGTTTTTTTTACTAGAATTAAACCTCCATTTATAATTTCTTTTCTTATCTCAGATCCAGTAGCTGCAAAATAATTATTATTACTGTCTTTTATTATTTGCATCAAATAATGAATACTATTCTCATACAAACAAGTATCTATATCTATAAAAAGTATCCAATCTTGATCGACTTCATTTGCTCCAACATTTCTTGCATGAGAAAGAACGAACAAAGGCTTATTGGGGCATTTAATATGCTTCACTTTTACTTTTGAATTTAAAGACGATAAAAAACCATGCAAATCATCATCGCTATCGTAATCTAAAATAATCACTTCATAATCCGATTCAGTTTGATTCAACCAAGTTGGAAGTGTTTTCTCAATATGATGGCGGCGATTTTTATAGGTAGTTACTAAAGATATCATGACTTCACAAAATAAATGGATTGACATTACTCACATCACCAATGGAGACATCCCCATATGGCCAGGTTCCGAGGCTTTTAAAATAGAAACCAAAACAGACAATGAAACAAAAATAACGGAATCGTACTTTTTTACCAACGCGCATCACGGAACTCATATTGACGCTCCATTGCACCACATTTTTGGTGGAGAAAGAATTGACACCATAGATGTCAACAGACTGTGTGGGACGTGTGAAGTTATACATATAGAATCAAATTCAATTTCCAAAAAAGACATTAATAATATTACTGAAGATATAGTGTTATTCAAAACAAGAGAAGACCTGGGAGATAAATTCAACAAAAACTATACCTACTTAGAACCAAGTGCAGCACAACTATTGGTAGAAAAACATGTTAAAATGATTGGCATAGACTACCTCTCAGTTGAAAATTTTGAAAGCAATGCCTTCCTATCTCATAAAATATTACTTACCAATAGCATACTTATAATAGAGTCCTTAAATCTAAAAAACGTTAAACAAGGAAAGTATCAAATAATGGCGCTGCCAATAAGAATTCAGGCAGAAGCAGCACCATGTCGAGTCGTTATCTATCCACTGACATAAGTCTCTCTGCCCTTATTAAATCATCCGGAGTATCAACACTAATACTGTCGTAAATAGAATATCTCATATAAACATCTATATCGTTCTCTATCAATCTCAATAAGCCGATACCCTCCACACCTTCTAAATACGAAGGTTTTAAATTAGAGTACTCTAACAAAGAATCATAAGAAAAAGAATAAACACCTAGTTGCTTATCAATTGATATTACATCGTCTGTTCTTTTAGTTACAATGTCATGATATGGAATGCTAAATCTAGAAAAATAAATAGCCTTCAAAGACTTTGAAACAACAACCTTTACTACATTCTGATCTTCTCTCTCTTCAAGTAAAACTGTTTTAGTGTAAAAATTAACGATATCAGGAGATAAGTCGACATTCAATATGTCTGGGTTAAAACCGGGCTCATCTCCCTGAATTATAATATATCTGTCAAAAATACTATTCAGTTCTCCTAAATTCCTAGCGACCTCAGATGCTCTATCTATACAATCTGAATGATCCTTGGACGTCATCATGTAAGGTATTTTATATATTTCACATACATCGCATATCCTTTCGTCATCTGTTGCTACTAGCAATTTTGACCATTTATCCCATTTTAATGCAGAGTTATAAACGTGCCATATTAGAGGTTTTCCCAAAAGACTAGCAATAGGCTTTCCAGGAAATCTTGAAGAGGCATATCTTGCAGGTATGATTCCAATGTAATTATTATGATCAAGCATGAATTAAAATAACCTTGTTTTTACAGTGTAACGCTTTTGAGAAGTCTTTAAGTTCATAGAAGTCACACTCATTTATCGTCAAATCTTTCATAATTTCAATTGCAAGCTTAAAGTCTTTCATATCCCCACCAAGACTTGTAATTATATTTACCTCATTTGATACACACGTATTAATATCAATCAAGTCGTAGTTTAAGCCATATAACAGAATTTTACTACCTTTGCATTTAATAAACCTCCCAATGACATCCTTACATCCAGAACATTCAATGATTACATCATAGTTACGCCAAACAGGTTCTGTGCTATGTCTTTTTGTATCGTAAATGTCATATTGTATATCGTGATAATCCAATACTCTTCCAAACATTTTTCCTATTGAACCAAAGCCGTTTATTATAATTTTTTCTTCGCCATTCAGGTTTAATCTACCAAATCCCCTTGTGGCAACCGCCAATGGTTCGATTAAAGAATACTTATATTCCATATTGGGAACTTCTAGTATGTATTTTTGTGACATAAATAGTATATCGGAATGTCCACCATTCTTGTTTATCACTCCAACTTCAATCCTTTGTCCCTCACCATCAAAGATGCACATACCAACCACCGGAGTACCCTCTAAGTAACCAACCCACTCGTGCCCTGTTATTATTGGATACTTAGCCTCTCCCGTCCTATAATATAGCAAGGACCCATCAATAATATGATGATCAGTCTGACATATTGAAGAGAACACTGGCTCTATTACGACCTCGCCATCCAAAGGAACGCCTATATTGAACTCTTTATAAGAAAAATTATTTGGAGAGTCTACTACTATTGCTTTGCATTTCATCGTATTTCTTTACAGATTCTTCTATCACACCCCTCTTGAGCACATCTAAAGACCCTGTTGAATAAAAAGCGACATGAGGGGTAATATATAAATTTTCAACATCATACGTATTTGACACCGGTGGCTCTGGATCGCAAACGTCTATGCATGCTGATCTAATTATTTTTTCACTCAAGGCAAGTTCCAAATCTTTCTGATTAACAACTCTACCCCTAGATGTATTAATTAAAGATGATGATTTCTTCATCGTGTTTAACTTTTTTATATCAACCATTCCTTCAGTCTCCTCATTTAAAGGGCAATGAATTGTTAATATGTCACTTTTAATAAAAACTTCAGACAAGTCTACCATGTCAACTTCAGATATCTCATTCACATACGGATCGTATGCAATGACGTTAAAGCCCATAGACTTCAGTCCTAATGAAACCAAAGTCCCTATCCTCCCTATTCCTATAATTCCTATTGTAGTATCCCCCGGAGATTTAACTTCGTTAAGTAAATCTGGCTTACCCCAGTATTTGTCTAAGTTTTTTCGAGATAAAACACAATCAAGTCTCCTGTATGAATATAATATTAATGATATGGCGTGACTTGAAACCTCTCTTGTGCAAAATGTTGGAAAGTTTACAATTTCTATTTTTTTTCTTAGATCACCCACTATTGAAACATTATCTAACCCAACTCCATATCTAGCTACAACCTTGCATTTTGGCATCCTTTCAATTAATAAATTATCAACCTTAAATCTCTGAACTACCAGAATGTCTGAATTAGCGCACTCTCCTATTATGTCCTCTCTATTTGAATTTTCACTAAAATTATGAATATGAAGATTAACCCTTCTGTTGTCAGATGAAATCTCATCAACCGCCTCTTGTTCTGGAGTAAAAAATCCGTGATTGCAATCAATTATAGATATATTTATTTCTTTGTGATTCATTGTTGAGTATTTTTATCTGCCGCTCTATCCAAACAATCTACATGAGTATCTTTTGTCATTATGCAGGGGATACTATGTTCTTTACATGCTTCTAAGATTTCATTATTATCTGTCGCGACATACACTTCTTCCCACTTGCCCCAATTAATTACAGAATCGTATACATGACTTATCATAGGTTTACCTAGAATGTCGCATAGTGGTTTCCCTGGAAAACGAGAAGATTGGTATCGGGCAGGTATAATTCCAATATATGTCTTTTTCATCTATGTGCTCCTTATTTTTTTAATAACTTTGTTATATAAAGGAAGTAATTTTTTCTCAACTTCAACTATTTGTTTCTTTGTTAATTTGTTTTTTCTGTTTAGAGGATCTTTAACTACACCTTTTTTTATAGATTCCACAAAATTAGAATTGGTCTCAATTTTTTCTTTATTAAAGGTGGGATTTAGAACAATATTTTCGAAACCAATACCAAGAAATCCACATAGTTCTCTCATTGTCTGTTCTGTTCTAGATACAACATCGGAAAATTCTATTGCTTTTATTTTATCGCCATATGTCTCTATGTTTCTTAAAACTGACTTTAAGCTCTCGATGTAATAAACTCTTATATCTTTTGATTTCTTAAATATTTTCGCACCATGTTTTAGAGAAGAAGCATACCATCCAAAAGGTTCTCTTACGACAGATATAATCTTTCCTTCAGGATATGCACGAAAATATTTATCAACGCTTTCTGAGACACAAGATAATCTAGGAACAAACCCCAGTATAATCTTCTTGTTCCCAGCTTTGTTCTTGTCATTTTTCCAGGCACTAAAATATGAATAAAAATAGATATTAAAAACATCTCTTTGAGTAGAAGGGGGTTTATTCTTAAAACGTTTAATAAATATTTTCTTTTGTTCTTCAGGGTTCAGGTCAAACACATATGATTTTATATCAGTGTTCTCTTTACAGGTTTGCTTCTCGTACCCTTTTTCATAAAATTTAAAGTTGTATTTCTCGACCAATTTATCAAATATATTACCAGGAGACATATTTAAATCTATAACCGGCCATATCCATTTAGGGTTTCCAATATATATTTCATGAGGATGAACATTGCATTCAGAGTGTCCATCAAACAATTGAGAAAGTAAAGTTCCTCCTGACCTCTGAACTTGAGAAATTAAGACCAACGGCTGTTTCATCGCCACAATAAACTCCTTATTTTAGATTTCTCTTTTTTACAAATCTAAAAAATTTAATATCATATTTATTTATTTCTCTTAATAAAGCAATGTTTCCTGGGTCATCCCAGTCATGTTCTTCTGTTAATCTCTTTTTTGCTTTCCTCACAAAAACTTCTTTTTTCAGCGCGGGAAACCCATAATGCTTACACAATCTAACTTGGTCAGCAAAACCATTCGATTGATATCCCACAAAATCAATATTCTTGCTTATATTGTGTTTAGCCGCCGCAAACATGTCTTGTAAATGAGATTCTGAACTTCTTTCTTTTCTTCCTGTATACCCAAACATGTTGTAATAACCGAAATCCTTGTCAATAGGATAATCTTCGTTAGAGACACCTTTTACCATCTTTTTAACATTTTTTTTATCTTCTAACCCAGAGAGTTGTTTAACCATAATATTACATCCCAACTCGTTCTCTAAACACCATAATAAATACTTCTTCAGATCCTGGCCACACTTATCAAAGAGACTGCTTTTCCATGATTTGGGATTGCTAATACCAAAATAGAACATTGATATCCATCTATCAATTGGTTCTCTTAAAAAAGTGAAATAAGAAAACTTCTTCACCCCAAATTCCTTATGAATACCATATGGAATATGTCCTGATATCATGTCAGGCGTAGAATTATCGCTTCTGTATTTATACCAGTATTTATATTTCTTCTGTTTCTCTAGTATCTTATTAACAGAACTGCCTGCGGTTTTCTGAATGTGTAAAAATATGACCATCTTTAACCTTTTATTCCACTATATATATCGTGAATTCGTCCATAACATTGACATGTTCCAGGATAAGCGTCTTTAGCAACGACTACTTTCACAAAATTAATACCTAAAGCTAATAGCGAGCCTACCCTATGGTGTCCCATAATTGAAGTTGACCCGCCAGTTCCTGTCTCTATAGCGAATTTAGATCCAGTTGCATATTCATATAGCAAGTCTAACTCTTGTTCGTGAGGACTACTCATATATCTTTTCTCCTACTTTAAGTATCAATTTCGACAGATGTCTAAGATGATCAAATAAGGATTTCAATATCAAATTCATGCACCCCTCTCGTCAATTCCTAATGTATCTATGTTTTTTCCTTTTATAATTAAACAGGAATTAAGACGACTACTTGGGTACTCATAAAAGAATAATTTTTCGTTATTTTTTATTTTATCTTTAACAAAATCATCTACTGCCTTTTGAATTCCTACCCACTTCTTGTCTTTATAGTCGTGTAAGTAAACAGCGCCACCATCTATTATGTAGTCCCAGAATGATTCTAAGGAAATCTTTGCTGGCTCATATATGTCAGTGTCTATATGAATCATACAGATAGATAGTCCGTCTTTATTAAAATCAGGCACTGTCTTCAAAATGTCACCCTGAATCATTTGACATGAAGAAAAAACACCATGATCTTTAAGGTTTTTTATACAGTCTTTTTTTGTACTTGGTCTATTGCATCGCTTTTTGACTCTTTTTTTTGAGCCACTTGTTGGAATGTCTTCCTTTGAAAAACCAGGAAAACCACTCCATGTGTCAAACAAAATCCCAGGACGACCAAGTGCCTTGGACATAATCACAGAAGAGGTTCCTTGTTTTACCCCACACTCGACAAAATAACCTCCCCTTGTGTTCTCCTTCACTTTCTTGGCTGCATCATTTAAGTAGTATCTATGCCACTGCTTTGGGGTTTCTGGGTTATCTTTTATTATTATTTTTTTCATTTTAAATTTAACATGTTTTGATAGAATCTTTCAAACACCGTTGGTGTTAATATATTAAAGTCTATTCCATTATTCTGCAATTCGCTTAAACACCCATATACTATATGATCTTTCTCTACACATTCTTTCCACGAAGAATCGTCAGTGTGTCCTGCTCCGTAACAATGATGATTGAACTCTCCCTTTTTCAAGGACTTTTTATTATGCAGAGTATATCCATCCATTCCTACAATAAATATCTCTTTTGCCCCCATAATGTGAGCAATGGCAATAGAAAGAACTCCTGCTGTTCGAAAATAACCACGGATCTGCTCTTTTCCAAACTCAAATTGAGTTCCTTTTTTATCGACATAATCAATTCTGTCGTATTTTCCACCATAGTGCTTTTTGGCGTGCTTACAGGTTATACTTGGACCCAATATAAGCTTACTGTCTCGACTCACGCACCCCCCATATTCCCCCCACCTCTTCCTATTAGTCCATAAGTGATAGCTTGGAATAATAACGCCAGTAACTTTATTTATACCAATAGTAACAGCACTATTGGTGTCAATAAATGATAGAATCTCATCTTTATATTCCAATAATGTACTTCCCGCCCCAATAACAACAATTGTTTTGTCCTTTTCTATATTATTCAAATTCATTTCAATTACAGACAACGACTTCAATCCTCTTTAATTCCAGAGCAATACAAGCAGATAGTCTATGTTTTCTACTTACAAGTGTGTATCCTTTTTTTTGACCCAAAAGATGACCTGAACCCTTTTCTAACTCTAACCTTATATTTAAACGACCTTTTTTTCTTTCTATATCTCCCTCCAAGATATCCATTCTCTTTTATAGAGTCAACAATGCTCATAATTCTACTTGCAGCAATCATCTTGTGAGTATCGTTTTTTACACTTTCATGATCCGAATATTTTTCACATAATGGAATAATAGATTTCTTATCATCAATTCACTATCACTACTTTGAGTAACAAAATAATCATCGTTTGGTTCTGTAATCAAACCAACAACATCGAAGCTATCGCACATTACTTTAGCGTAATAACGATGCCTGTTTTCATTACCAGTTAACACAACTACTTTTAATTTATCCATTTATAGAATCCATTATAAATTTTAACCATACCCTAGATGAAATACTCCAATCCCATTTATCCTCAATACATTTCCTTATATTGGCACTCATTTTTCTCAATTTGTCTGGATTTTTATTAAGATAGTTTATCTTGTTACTTATCTCTCTAGCGTTTCTGTCAACTAGAAACCCGTTCACGCCATCCTGTATCAACAACGGTACATCTCCACATCTGGTAGAGATAACGACACAGCCAGACGACGCAGCCTCTAACACGGTAAGAGGCATACCCTCAGCCTTAGACGCGCAAACAAAACAAGAAATGGGGCTATAGAACTTGGGCATATCCTTATATTTAATTCTATTTTTTTCCAATAAGGCAAATTTGTATTTTACCTTAGACCTTACGCATGCAGGTTTTATTATGCTATTTATCCCCTTGTTCCAGTCATTCTTAATCGAGCCCGTAGATCCAACAATAAAACCTTTCTTAGAAGAAAAATTGAATACTGAAGTATCTACTCCGTTTGGAGTATACTTGCTATCAATTCCGCTTTTATGAAGTATTTTGTTTAGTCTTTTTGAAACCGTATTGACCGCCATGAACCTAGATAGGTAATTTACTATTTTTTTAGGAGGATTAACATCCCTATCAATGGTGGTTTTTCTATTATCAAAACTTTGATGAGAATGGACTCCCACTATTGTACGAGAATAATCTAGAAATTTCAACTTTTCTGTATTTTGCCACCCTAAAACGAAGTAATAATCAAACTTGTTTTTTATGCTTTTTATTTTTTTATAATTACCCTTACAGCTGATGTGGCTAATTTTTAAATCACTATATTTATTATGCTTAATAAGTATGTTTGCTATAGCAGCATATGACCACCCCTCTTTGTCTGATATCAACAGTATCTTCACAGCAACTTGCTCCTCTGACTGCCTATGTGTCTCTTTATTTTTTGCAAATCTTTACCACTAAAAAAATCAGACCAATTCATTTGAATTACATCAACTTTTTTCATACCCAGATGCTCAACTATAGAAGACCTGTGTGAGCCGTCCAGCCTAGCCCCATCAGACGTTACCACTATGTACCCCCTCTTGTAATTAAATCCAATATCAGAAATAGAACTATAAAGTTTATAAAATTTTTTTATCTTATCTAAAACTGCACTTGAACTTTTACCGTTATTTATATGAGATTTTACATATGAAGTATTTAAAAAATTCTCATATCTACAGCTACCAATTTTGTCAAATATGTCAAGTATCTCAAAGTGATCGGTACAAGATGCAGCCAACCCAGGGAGAGTTAAGGAGACTATATTCCCACTCTTTTTATTTTTAAGTAGGGTTTTCTTGTATTTTGAATTAGCTATTCCTACGTATTTCATATTGTAAACTATTTCGTACCAATCACCAATGGCTTAGTGTATTTATTAAACCTATATACATCTATAGAATATCCATGTCGTTTAAGCAAATCAGACATGCCTCCAACATTAGTGGTGATAATTGGAACCCCGCACGAAGCAGCCTCAAGAACACTCAAAGAAAATCCTTCTGAAGATGATGCACAAATATATGCATGTAAGTCACTATAGAATGATGGCATTTGTTCCAATGGGACATAGTTGCCTGTGGATAACATTGCTATCTTAGTCTTTACCCCTGCACCTTTTGATGATGGGATAATATACTTGCTCACTCCTTTTCTCCAATCGTGACTTTTAGACCCAGAATAACCTACATAAAAATCCTTACATGATCTAGTGGTACATGGCTTAAATACACTAGAGTCAACGCCATTTGGTGTGTAGCATATCTTCTTAACTCCTGATTTTTTAAATATATTATATAATTTATTAGATACTGCATTTACTCCCATGAATTTATTTAAAAAATCAATCATTCTTTTTGGAGGACGAACATCGCGCCCAGGCTCTGTCTTTCTGTCATCCCAGGAGTGATGAGAGTGTATCCCGATAAGAGTTTTTTCTTTTGGTAAAAATTTTACTAAATCATAAGTCTGCCATCCCATGACTAAATATTTATCATATTTTTTATATTTCTTTTTAATCTTAGGGGCTCCGCCTTTGATTGGCATTACATCAATCTGAATGTCCTTATCTATATTATATTTACATAAAGATATAGCTATGCTGTGATAAGCCCAATTTAATCTATCTACTAATACTAAAATTCTCATAATTATTTCTTCTTCATTATCTTGTTATAGTCTTTTTTTATATTCTTCTTCTTTCCGCATTCATACATTTTGCAAAACTTTTTTCTAAATGACCTTTTTGGAGATCTACCGTGAGATAAACTCAAGCTCCATATAGCAGCACTAAATATTTCTTGATCTCCTTTTTCGTGGTCATCTCTCTGTACCGCGATTTTGCACATTTCATACCACCTATCTATAAGGGATGTATGTACGTTGGGCTTTATAGCAAAACATCCAGTATAATGAGATTTATTGTTTATCTTCCATTTATACTTAAGGTGCAAGTGAGCCAGGGCTCCACCCCCACACTTCCAATAGAACTCCTTAAGCGAATCGTATGTCATCTCTGGCTTTTTAACAAGCTTTGATGGATCTCTTTTTCTAGTTATTGGCAAACTAGTTCCTTCTGCAGTCCAAACGTCTGTCTTTTTAGATAAAATATACTTAGTAGGATCTTTTATAAAAAGAGCGTCTATGTCGGAATATGCAGTAATAGTGTCACTTCCAATTGGCTTTCTAGCATTATAGTAAAAAGCTATGGGCTTATAAAAAAAATACTTCTTAGTGGTGTCTTCTCTCTTAAACATCCTATCAAATTCTTTAGGTATAGTGTCGCACGTCTCGGATCTGATTCCGTACTTGTTTTTAAAATATATAGAATGATTGTCATCGTAACATATCAGTCGTATCCTTTTTCTCGAAAATCCAGTCTTAATTAAAGAAGATATTGAGTACTTAGCCATTGTAAAATAGTCCTTTTCAATAGGGCGCTTCCCATTAAAGGGAGGTTGGATTAAACAAAATGTCATATTTACTTTCATGCGCTAATATGATCCCGTTGCTCGCCCTTTAGAAAAGCTTGTTAAATAACTCATCATTTTTTCTTTTGTGCAGACTGAGTCTTTACGTTTTTGATCTATGAGGTGTAAAGCTTTGTTGTTTAAAATTATATTATGAGGAGCTAAGTCTAGCGTTTCTCCCTCAACAGTCATACTGCCTGCTGTTTTTAGTATTTCTTCTCGCGTTGGGTATATCCCACCATATTCCCAAAAAGTTCTCAGGTTCACGCCCACTAACCAGCTTCGATTTTCCTTCCTGTGTAGATAATTGACTGAAATATTTTCAAAAGAAGCGTTTATAATTATTCCCTTGTTATCGCCGTAAAACTTACCACCAGACCATCGTCTTTCGATTTTTTTAATACCTAAGTTTTCGATTAAGTACATTTTTTTATTTGGTCTTTCTAAGAAACAATATGAGCACATTTTTAGAAGGGTATCTAATACTTCTCCTAGCGGGTGGTCAAAATATTTATTTGCATTAAAAGCTAAAATAATATCAAAATAGTGGACTTCTCCTATTTTCTTTAGCTCGTGAAGTTTGAGGTCTTTTTTTAATAGCATTATTTGTTTATTGTTTTTCTCTTTACATAGCGCTAGAAGACCTTTTTCCTCCGTGGTTGTGAAAGCTCCGTTAAAATTTTCTGCGAGCTCTAGCGCGAAATGGCCCTCTCTCCCCAGAACCAAGACTGAAAACGGGCGTTTATATTTTTTGCAGAAACTTTTTACTTGTAAGAATTTTTCTTCCCCTTTCATGTTATACCGTTTTTTGATTATAGTATGTTCCTATGTTTTTAAAATTAACTATGTCTTTGTTTAATAATAAACTTAATTCATTTTCGCAATCCATTGGAGAGTCGGAGCTGTGTATAAGATTGCCCGGAACAGCCCCCTTATTTGGGTAGAAGCTTGCATATTGTTTTCTTATTTTGTTTTTTAGTTTTTTGGCTTTATGATCTGGCGGGCAGTCGGTTACTATGGTTAGACATTGGTTGTCGTTTACCTTTAATATCTCTTCTTCAAAGTCATTAAAATTATTATAGAAATTTTTATAAAATTTTTCTTTATTATTTATAGTTGTTAGAAAGATATCTAACACCTTGTAGCCCGCTCCTTTTATTTCGGATAATATATTACCGACAACCTTTTCGTTCATTCCCCACTTTCTTATTAAAAATAAATTTAAGTTATATTTATCTTTAAAGAACCCGACCCCCTTATCTGACGCCCGTACAAATTGATATTTGTTTTTTATCATAAATTTTAATAAATGATAATATCTTTGCAGCGGGTCTTCGTTTTCAATTTTTATTTCCATTTTTTCTTCTAGCAATCGATATAGGTTTTTGTATTTTTTCGCCACGACACCTTTATGTATTAAGCTGTGATATAATGTTGCGTAATAATTGTTTTCTTCATTCAGAACGTAAAAAAAATAATTAGGAATTCTTGTTAGCAGCATGTTTCTTTCCCAGTTGGAGTCATAGTAACCGTCTCCTATAAATCTTCTGTCGAATTTTATTGGTTTATTATTTATTTTAATAATATTACTTCCGCAAATATCTTTTATATCGTTTTTGTTTTTGATAAGAAGATCTATATCTTCTCCTTTTTTTAGGTTTGGAATTTTATAGTGAAGATCGTCATACCCTCTTAGAACAACATAAGTTTGTAGCTCTTTAAAAATGTTTTTAATTTTTGTCATGGGGTAAGCATACTTTTCCCAAACGTACTTAGATTGCTCGGGGTCATCAAAGGCGTGAATGATTATATCGAATACATAATCTTTTATTTTTGGCTTGTACTCTTTCCTTATTTCTTTTTTTATATCAATAGCCTGTTTGCACACGTTGTTTTTGTCGAATTTAGGATTTTCGATTTTGCATTTAACAAACAAATGCCTGTCGCCGTGCTTTTTGAGACTTTCTATTTTTGGCGGCAGAACCTTGCGGCGAGCACACCTTTTGTCCATCTTATATATGTCAAACACAAATGAATAAAGGTCGGTTTTGTTGATTTTTATTTCGCTAGTCTCAATAATGTTTGGTATTTTTTTTAAAATTTCTTCTTTGAACAGAAGGCATGGATTCCATAAAATAAAGGTGAAGTACTTTAATTCCATTTTTCAAATCCTTTTAACTGACCCAAAATATTGAGGGTATTCTCACACTTTATACTATCGACTTGAATGGTTTTAGGATAATTTAATTCTCTGTCAATTCTTACTCCCTCTTCCCTCCATTCGGGAAGTACGAAATCAAACCATCCTTTCCTTTTTAATAGACTAAAATAATAGTCGACATCTTCTTTTCGAGCTTCAAGCACGACATCATAGCTAAGTTCTTGGCTTACTATCATGGTGATATATCTGACATGAACTACCCAAGGGCTACCCAAGGGCTAAAGACCCTTGGGTTTCGTGACTCGCAGACTCTCCCAATGGAGACGCCTCCTCACGTTTTTGTTTAGACTCCGAGTCGGTTCCCGACACAGAGTTTTGTATTTTTAAACCTTGCTCCAGTATGTTTCTAGAAGCATTAAAGTCTCTATCTAGTTCAGCAGGATATATTCTGTAACGAAACGTCTTCATGACTGTCATATTGTTATATTATGATGAACTTTACACAATTTCTTCTTAAGGGGTGAAAAAAGAACTCGTCAATTCATCCCCTTGACTAAAGATCAAGGGGTTTTCTTGACGATTCATATAAAATTAACAATGGACTACTTGACACATAATTTGTGAATCTTTCCAGCAGACCTCATTGTGCCTGGGGTTCTGTCTTTAGCGACCACAACATCTACGGTACTACTGGATATTCCAATGGAATTCAATGCCAGAATGGCTCCTATGCGGTGATGTCCAGACCATACTTCTGGGACTAAGTTTAAGACACTTCTTTTAAATCTTGATCTTGCAAACGATTCATCAAGAATTACAATATAATCTTCACTGTATTTATCCCTCAGGTATCCGCCTCTAACTGAATCACATAGGCAAATAAAGCCCTGAGGAAACTTCTTTTTTCTTTTATAATTAAAACACATTGTTTTATATCGTGTTTTATCGTAATTGTTCATCATCCATTTTTTCCCATTTTTATAATACAATGTAGCAAACTCAAAATGAGGAGAGTTGATCATTGAAAATCTTTTTTGAGGACTTTTAGTATCGCCAAGGACATCATTCATGAATTCGTGGTTTGGTCTTGCCTGCATGTAAAAGGATTTTAAATCTCTCTCTTCTATGCTATATGGTTTCAAGCCATACTTAGATAAACTTTTACTTATAGCATGTTTCATTTTACTAAATCTAAGTAATTCATAAACTCTAAAAATCTCTTCTCTGTAGTGTGATACCTTCTAAATACCTCTACAGACTTGCCGCTCATATCAGATGCAAGGTCTTTGGACGAAAGTACCTTATTCATTTTTTTGTTTAAATCTTCAAGTGAGCTAAATTTAATGCAACTAACCATATCTTCATAATCATTCGACGTTATTAGTGGATAATTTGGTGTTGCTATAATAGAACCTACAGATGGTATTTCTTGATATCTAAAGCACGAATATCCATTTCCCTTTACATTTAAACATATTTTAGAGTTAGCCAACTCTTTAAAGAATTTTTTCTCTGAAATTTTCTTTTTAGACTTTGATCCTCCATCATACACGAACAAAGACGAATTGACCATCTTATTTTTTCTAACCTCGCTTACTATCCTACTCCTCTCTCTTGAGGAGCTGTCTCCTCTGAAATAAAAATCGACCATTTTAAGGTCAGGATTCTTCAATAAGCCGCTCCTATTTACGCTACAAATGCCAAATGGCAAAACTTTACTATTGTATAGTTCTCCTTTAATGTATTCTCTCAGAAGGATAATCTTGCAATTTAAATCACTAATAACACCTTTTATTACCTTTCGCCCAACGCCACGAGACCCAACTAGGTCAAGGTCTTCAAGGACTCCGATTGGAACTTTTTTGAAATTTTTACGCATAAAATTCAAAATAATGTTGGCAATTTTCTTATCTCCATATCTTTTCTTTTTCAGTCTTCGCACCCAATGCTTGATCCCAAATATAAAAACAGAGTCCCCTTTGATTGGAATCTTTTTACACTCAACTACATCATTCCAGTCTACTCTTTCAATGCAAAATCTATCTTTGTTCTTTGTAAATTCTTTATTATCAAAGAACTTGACCCTATCTTCTAAGAAATACGTTCCGCCTACTATTATGTGTACTTTTCTACTCATTCTGAAAATCCATAAACATTCTCTCTATACTCTCTCACTTGACTCTTTATCTTACAACATTCCTCATTACTGAACAATAAATCATATTTAACTACGTTAATCTTGTATTTTACGATACCAATGTGCAATAATATTGCCATCCTATGGGATCCATCAATTCTACATCCATCCTGTGTTACTATTGGAGGCTCCTTGCATTCGCTATTTGCAATATTTATATATAGCTTTTTGAAATCACTTATCTTCTTCATTACCGCCTTCTTTTTCTTCCCCTTTATTTGATACTGATAATATTCTGTGTCTCTAAAAGAAGAGTCACCACTGTCAAATAGAGATAACATTTCAAAATGACGACTACATTCATGGCAAAAATCTTTTATTGAAACGATATGAATATTTTGATTAACTTTCATGAATTTTGCAACCTTTTTCTTCCACCACCAATTAGGTATTCCAATAACTGGTGAAACTATACCCTGATCTACATTATTCATATTTTATTTTCTACTTGTGGCTTCATTTCATCCATATCTATAGCCCTATACTTTTTGCCTTTTTTAAAAACCTACCCTTCATGTTGTCTTTACCAAAAAAATGGTCAAAATACCTTACGTGATCTGGACAAAAAAACCTAGAACCTCCATGCCAGTCTATATTTAAAATATTTAATGCCGCATTCATAGGTTTCTGATCTCCACCACCCTCGTGATTTTTAAATTTTTTAGAGTTTTCTAAACACCCATCATAAGTTAATTTTAGGACTTTGCTGTGATCTCTGTTATGGAGCATGTAAAGACCAGCTACGACCTCCCTTTCAGGTAGTATGCCAATGCCATATTTAGCCATTAAGTGCGCCATGGGGGCACTACACCACTTACTTAAGGACTTAAAGCTTTTAATGTCAATATCTGACGCCTTCTTTTTTGATCTTTTTGCTAAATCTTTTCCGTGATGAAACCATGTCTTTTTATTTTTACTATCAAAAAATTCCCTTGGGTCTTCATACCACAGAACATCACCGTCAAAATATACCATATGCCTACTCTTAATGGGGTTAGTAAATGCCTTATAAAGGGCTGCAGCTTTAAATAGCGAATATTTCCTTTTCCCTTTACTGTATTTCCATTTAACATTAGATAGATCTTCTTTTACTATGTGATAATTAATATTTTTCTTGCCTATGTGTTTTTTGATAAATTTAACATCAGAATTGCTTCCGCCAACAAAGTGAATATCCTCACAACAAACTCCAGTATTTATTAATGACATAATAGCTCTTGATGAATATGTGTCAAGAAATTCTTCATTAGTTCCAACTGTTACATAATAATAGGGGCTGCTTTTCGTCATAGTACTTTATTAAAAAAATCCAATATAGCTTTCTCTCTACTCTTAATAGACCATCCTTTCTCTATATCATTCCTTATTAACTGAGACATCTCCTCATACTTCGCTTCACTTACCTCAACTGCCATTCTTATCCCATCAATTACGCTATTAATTTTGTTTTTTACAAAAAACCCATTCACCCTGTGCTTTATTAATTCAGGCATATTCCCAACTGAAGTAGATATAAGGGGAATGCCACAAGATGCTGCCTCAAGACATGGGTTAGGGGTCCCTTCTGAGCTGCTAACATTCAGATAATAATCTAGGCTATTGTAGTATAAATTCATGTCAGATTTAGATTTATAATGAGATCCCTTGTTGCCCTTTTTAGTCTTTATAAGATTAAAAGAGACATCTCCCTTGAGTTTTTTCATAACTGGTTTTAGTAAACGTTTATAGTTTTTTTCTTCTCTATCTACATTTCCAGTCCATCCAAGAACAATTGGATTGTGTGATTTTTTCTTTTTATCAGGACAAAATACTTTGGTATCTACGCAATTTGGTAAATATACTATATCAGAACGAATATGCTTTAACTCTTTATATAGTCCTAAATTATTAACAGAAATAGCATATGGTTTTTTGATAATTTTCTTCATTTTTCTTTTATCCATGGATAAAATTTTCCATGAAGTAATGCTACTTATTATCTTAGGATGACTTATTCTTAGCCGTTCATAATTAGTGGCAGAAGCCAAATATATAATATTATATTTTTTAGAATTATTTCTAAGCTTCTTTATCTGTCTTTTATTTTTTATAGAAAAAAAATCTATCCTGTAATCAGCAAGGATTTTTTTAAATAGAAGGTACCTGTCATATTGAACTCTTCCATACACATCAGCAACAAAGGCAATTTTAACACCAGACATACACTATTGTTCAGCCTCCATGAGAAATACATTTTTATAGTGAAGCTCTCCTTTGTCCCCTATAGGAAGAAGCTTTAAATTGTGACTAAGAAAAAAATCTATCCATTTATGTTTCTTCCAAACTGTAAGATGAAGTGCTTTTTTGGGATTTTTTCTTCCTCTTCTATCCATACTGCAATGAGGTCTTATTAATATGTATTTTTTACTTAATCTTTTTGCCTCATTAATAGCATCATCCAAGTCTTCTGTCCTCAAATGCTCGTAAACATCAGTAGCCATATACAGATCAAAAGATTTATCTTCAAGCATGCTTAAATCTGTAGCTGAAGTATGAACGCATTTAAAGCCCTTTTTTCTACAATACCTTACTATCATCTTACAAACATCAACGCCAACGATCTTATCTGCACCTTTGCGTCTCCAGTATTTAAGGGCTTTACACCAGGCACATCCTACGTCTATAACCGAGTTAATAGAAACGCTGTTGTGGTCACAATATCGCCTAAAAGCTCTGAGAGCTATTTTAGACCTATCTCCGCTCCTTGTATAATTTCTTTTGAATAAGGGGGTGTAAATCTTATCATAAAAATCTATAGAATCTTTCATTAAATATCTCCTTGCACCTTTGCGACTCATTAATTCTTGTCAAAAAACCACAATGTGTCGATAATACATTAAAATGTTATCGACTTTATCCAAATATTCAAATAAAAATAATGTGTTTATCCTTGGAAGCGGATACTCAATCAATCACATATCTAATGACTGTTGGGACAAAATGCGTAATCATGTTACGATAGCTTTTAATTGGTTCTGCTTTCATGATTTCGAGCCATCCATTTATATTGCCAGAGAGCAAGCTAATATAAAAAAAAGACAAAATAACAAAGAAACTGTCAATGCTTTTATAAAGAGAATAAAAAAATACAAAGATACATCAGTGATCGTCTCTGATATATCAAAGCACTCACCAAAAGCATATCTATATAAAGATAACAAATACATTAAATCCATTAATCCAGACATTCTCAGAGACATAAAAACAAAAAAAACACTAACAGAAAATCAACTTGAAGCAAAATTAATGAAAAATGCTTTCACATCAAAAGAATGCTTTCATGGAGATAAAGAGACAGCGTGTACTCTTGCTAATGCACTTCACATAGCGGCATCTCTTAATCCAAATAACATAATTCTATTGGGGGTTGACCTTAATGATTCCAGATACTTTTGGATGAACAAAAAAGAGACGAGACACACCGTTAAAAAGAAGGGGCAAACATGTAAGTCAAAGCATGCGACGTATAAAAGGGCGCTTCGACTCGCAAATTGCATAAATAAAACAAAGTTTAACTTGATATCTGGGTCAGAGCATAGCCTCTTAAATCAAATTGTACAATATAGAAAAATAGAATCACTACTTTAGACTAAAGCATCCTAAGACCATCTAGTGATTTCTTTCTTTTTTCTATCTTCTTCTCCATTAGAGATGTTAATTTTTTATTATTCTTTAACTTCCACCTTGACCTATGCATCTGCTTAGAGTGACATCTATAAAAAACGACCGGATTCTTAACTGTTCCTATTTTATATTTTCTATTAAAGATTCTTGCCCACATCTCCCTGTCGCTCTTGCACCTCATGGTCTCATCATATAGACCTATCTCTGAATGTATTTCTTTTCTTAGCATAACGCCCTGTGCATGTATATGTTTCCATCTTCTTGAAGAACCTTTGTTGTTCATCCATCTCTTCATAGATGGACTAATTTTGTCTTTCTTTCCATTCTTAACCACATATGCTGGTCCATGAACTAAGTCAAAGCTGCCATCAATAAGCTTATTGTATCTAATTTTTAAACTACAATCAGTTAAGTAATCGTCCGCATCTAACATTACAATTGTGTTGTATTTTGATTTTTTAATGCCACAATTTTTTGCTGCTGAATATCCAACATTCTCATTCAATAAAAAATATTTAACGGAAGAGTTATGTAAATGTTTTTTAATATTGTCCTGAGGGTTATCTGTAGAGCAATCGTCAATTATTATATGTTCAACTGGAACACCGGGGGACTCCTGTCTGATTATAGAATCAATACACTCCTCAATGTAATTAGCATAATTAAATAATGTAGTAATTACACTTATGCCATTAACGCTTTTCATTTTATTTTCTTCTTTTTCTTAGATAAAGAGTGCTTTCCAAGCGTTCGAACCGAATATCCCCATGGCTCACAGGTGTTTTCAATGCACGTACTCTTCATTCTTTTATTGTTCTTTTTAATATCAGAAATAACCTCATTGCTTAATGGTTTTATGTAAAATTTTTCTTTAGGAGCAAAATATTCTCCATATATATATTCCCCCCTTACATAAGCACAATCAAAAATCATTGCCGCATTAGGATTCATACTTATGGCTCTAAATAATTTTAATTTCTTGCATTTATGAGCAAACCACGACTCTCCTTCGATATATTTCTTTCTGCCAGCTCTCGCGTTGTGATCTTTAGCTTTAAATGCTATCTTATTAAGAGGGTACATACCCACTTTGTTATAAATGGACACTCTAGTAAAACCATTATCACAAGCAAACTTATCTTTCATTATGGCATAGTTTTCATCACCGTCCGATACATAGTCCACTCTACCTCTCTTTTTTCTCTTATATTTCCATACCATATTTGTGTTCAACTGAACTATATTTTTATTCTTAGATAAAAAAGATCTCGCTTTATCTAAAATTTCATAATCCTTTCTTACATACTGAAAATCATCCTGTATGAAATTAATTATATCCATACCCTCTTGCTTTGCGAACTCTATTCCATAATTCATTGCACGATACAGTTCTGCATGATGTCTATCTTTAAATCTCTTCAAGTGGAGACTGTTAAATTCTCCACCCACCCGATCAGCATACTTTTTTAAGCGACTGTCAACGGTGTTGTTATCGCATATGACTATATCTATATCTTTTACTGGCAAAAATTCAATAATAGAATCTAGGCAGTTTTTAAAATAAAAATACCTATTACAGGTTAATAAGCAAAATAGAATTCTCATACTCATATTCTCTTTTTAATAAAACGATAAAATTTCGTCTTATTTTGTCTGTTTAAATTAACTAAAAAATCATCAGATAATGAATACTGATAACACAAATCTTTATCGTATTTTTTCATATTAGATCTGGTCGTTTTTCTATGCTTGACAACAGCGTTGTCTGTCCATAACTTCTCATATTGAACCTGATCCTCCCAAGATGGACATGAATGCACACCCACCACGCTCTTCTTGTCTCTGATTGTTGAAAAATTAGAACTTTCTATTTTCTTTTTAAGCAGCTTGTCTATTTTTCCCAATTTATTTGCAGAAAAACCACCCAGTTTGCGAACTAAATCTGAATTATACATCTTAAATCCTCTTATTATTTTTTGAGTGAAATCTTCCCATAGACGACAATCATATAATATTATATTATTATAGTCATTAGCTCTGATAGTGTCGTTCATAAAAGAAAAAGCATATTTATTTAATAA
>NZAS01000036.1 GCA_002686195.1 Candidatus Pacearchaeota archaeon
TTCTACTTCAGATGCCGTGACCAGCCTTCAAAGCCAGACAGCGATAGAAACACAAATGTCCAAAGCCACGAACTAATAATAAAAGGCTCCCAACCTCTTAACATCTTATCTGTGGATCCCAACGAAACAATCTCAGGAAACCCAGACACTGTCACAGCCCTATTAGAAGTAAGAACTGATGACGGAGCAGAAGAAGGAAAAGCAATCTGCTACTTCTCACCAACAGGCTCAGAAGGCTCCTACGTAACAATGTTCACAACAAGTAGTCATGAACACGAGCAGTCCCTAGACCTAACATCAGGAAACTATGAATACTTTTTCAGATGCATCGACGCAGGCGGAAACTCAGCAGATGCAGACACAGCCTTCTTTGTAGATGTAGACAATGACGCCCCAACAGTAACACGTGCCTATAAAGACGAAGCTCTAAAAATAGTAACAGACGAAGACGCTGAATGCGTTTACTCCCTACAAAGCTGTAACTACGTATTCGACGAAGGCCTCCCATTAATCTACAGCAATCCCGACAGAAAGAACAGCCATTTCGCAGAATGGAACACAAATTCCGTCTACCACATCAAGTGCCGTGACGAATTCGGAAACAGCCCAGGCCCTAATGATTGTAATATTGTTGTTAATGCCGTTGAATTGGGTTAATCTTCACTTATAACATAAACCTCTTTTACTTTAATTTCTGCAGGCCTTCCAGCAACTTCTGCTTCAAACTCATCTCCAACCTTTTTTCCAATCAAAACTTTAGCAATAGGAGACTCATATAAAACCCTCCCTTCTTCTACATCAGAATCCCCATAACCAACAATCTTTAAATCAACCAATTTCCCATCTCTTAAAAACCTCACCCCAACTCCATAATCAACAAAATCTCCCACATTTCTTAGATAATCTCTAATTTGAGTCCCAGCAATAACTTCATGAGCCCTAGACAAAGCCTTATCTTGTAACATTACTTCATCTCTTGCCGCTTCAAAGGGAGCATTATCGTGCCAACTCTCAGCACCCTGCGAACCAGCTTCCCCAAGTTCTTTTCCTTTTTCTTGTAATTTACTTTCTAATTGTTGTATAAGTCTTCTTTGCCTAGCCAGACTTTTTGAAGTGATGTATTTCGTCATTTCTATTTCTTTAACAGTTTTCTAAAATTCCCTTAACACTATCCGTAACTTTTGAGAAAGCCTTATCGTCCTTCGCTGCCCAGAAAAAACCATCATGTTCGCTCAACTTGATATCTCCATCCTTAACTGAAACAAGGAAGTTAAATTGTCTAGCATTTTTCCCACTCCCTGATTTATAATCAAAGTGACCAAGATATTTCAACACTTTTTCAATTTCCAAATTTGTCTCTTCCTTAACTTCTCTTATTAAAGAATCTAAAATATCTTCTCCAAGTTCCATATTCCCACTAGGTAATTCATTAATTCCCCCCATGAAATCATCTGATGGACGTTCTAATAATAAAACCTTATCATCTTTTTGAATAACGGCTCCAACTACTGGCTTCTCAATACCTTCTTTTAATGCCTTATCATAAAGCTCTTTCACTGTTTGTTTAGTTATTTCCATTTTTCCCTCCTTACATTTTTTAGCTACCAATTTTAATCTTCTAATATATTCATTTATTATTTTAATATCCTTCTTATTATGCCATACTGGCAACTTTAAAATATTTAAATATAATTTTTCAGAAACTGGAAAATCTCCCTTCTTATAATCCATCTTACCTTTATAACTAGGATATAATCCCTCTGGTTTCTGGAACAACGAGTGATAATTTAACGGACAAGTAGAACCAGGAATATCAAACTCTTCACATCCTTGTTCAATTAACATTCTCTGAAAATCTTCAATAGCAACATTACCCATCTTAGATTTATCATAATTTATTATCAAAGAGTAATAAGCTGGCAAGTAATTTTCAGGATCTTCAATTATACTTAATCCCTCAATCTTATTGATTTCTATAATCATCTTTTTAGCATTTTGATTTCTTTGCTCAATAATTCTATCTAGCTTATCAAACTGCTCATTAGCGATTGCGGCTGCCAAAGGATGTATCCTCAACTTTAACCCCATACCGGTAGTCGAATACTGTGATAATTTATGTGACCTTGGTATTTCATTCTTACATCTTTTATTATAATGACCAAAAAGTAAAGCCTTATAGAAAATTTCAGAATTATTCGTAGACAAAACACCTCCTTCTCCAGCAACCAAATTCTTTTGAGATTGTAAACTACAAGCAGAAGCATCTCCAAAACTACCAACAGGTTTTCCATCAATTTTTGCACCTAAAGCATGAGAGATATCTTCCAAAAGCAACAGGTTATTTTCATTACAAATTTTGACTATCTTCTTCATATCACAAGGCCTTCCCCACATATGGGTAATTACAACTGCCTTTGTTTTGCTAGTTATAGAATCTTCTATTTTATCAGGATCAATATTACCATTTTCCAAGCAATCAACTAAAATAGGTACTGCGCCGGTATTGAATATAGGAGTAATAGTAGCAAAAAAAGTGTAAGCTGGACAAATAATTTCATCCCCCTCCTTCAATCCAGCCCCAACATACATTGAATGTAAAGCTGAAGTGCCTGAATTTGTTAACAAAGAATGTTTTAATCCTAAATATTTCGAAAATCTGTTCTCTAATTTTCCAATAATACCAGAATTATCATAAATAGAAATAGAGTCCCCTAATTGATTAATAACTGCTTTTTTTGTTCTATCTGTCAATATTGGCCAATTAAATCTTAGCCTACCCTTTTCATTTCCGTCGTTCAACAATTCAAAAGGATTAACATAGGAATTCTTCTTATTAGATAAATAACAAGCCTCAATAAAAGCCATGTGATTTAAATGATAATCAGGATCTCCAATATTCTTCTCTTCTCCATTAATAACCTTAACAAAATATTCAATTTGATTTAACGCTGCTACAGGCCATGATTTTTCTCTCTTTAAATATTCAGTAACGGTCCCATCAGGTTTTGTCTTTTTGATATATCCTCTACCAATTTCAATAGTGCCTTTTGTCCCCACAATCTTAATCAATTCTTTTTTTGGAGAAACAAACCTAGATAATTTAAGAGTTCCCTTTAGTTTTTCCCCATACGAAAATAAAATTATTGCTGTATCTTCCGCATACTTCTTATCAGAAATTGCATTACTTGATATCTCTGCATGAACCTTAGATGGGAGACCAAAATACCATATAATCATATCAATCATATGATACCCCATATCAATCACACACCCTCCCCCAGCACTTTTCTTTTCTCCCCTCCATCCAATACTCGGATCTTTTATATATAAATTATATTCTATATCTATAAGAAAAGGATCTCCAATCTCCTTAATCAATTGGAAAAAGGTGTGATAAACCGGATTGAATCTTCTCTGTAATGTGGTCATTATGACAACCCTTTCTTTTTTGGAAAAAAGGGCTAACTCCTTCGCTTCTTTAAGATTTAATGCAAAAGGTTTTTCCTTCAAAACATGTATTCCTTTCCTTATTGCCTTCGTTAAAATAACCCCATACTCATTATGGGGCACAGCAACTATGATAAAATCTAACTTTTCTTTTTTCAATAAATTATCATAATCAGTATAGCCCCTAACATTAAACTCTTTTGAGATCTTTTTAGTCTTCTCAGAATCCTTATCACATACTGCAATTAATTCAACTAAATCCGTTTCTTTCACAGCAGGTAAGTGATCTTCAATTGCCTGATGTCCAAGACCAATGATGGCAACGTTCATTTTCTTCATACTACTACCTCTTGACGCACCATTACCAAAGAAGGTCTCCAAATCTCAAACTCATGATCAAACTCTTCTTGATTAACTGATAAATGGATTGCATCTCTTCTATATTGTGAATGAGGTTCAATTGATTCATGATATCTATCTCTTACTTTCTGCTTTCTAGAAAGTAGATCTCTTTGGTCTCCACGATAAACTGCAATTACTGTTGGTTTACCTATATGATCTTCTATCATGTCTTCATAAAAAGGCATGTTCTGAAGAGCTAAATAATGTTCTCTTATCTTTTTAGAGGGCATACTTCTAACAAAACCAAAATGCGTTAAATCTGAAATTTGACTGAAATCCTGTAAAATATCACTTAATCCAAATAAACACCAAGGTTTTATCATTAAGAAAGTATCAACTAACCTATCTCCCACATCATCATCCAACTCGCTTTCTCTTCTTATTCCCATAGAAAATCAAAATTTCTAACGATATTTAAAGTCTTTGATTACATAAAAATTCTAAAAAGAACAAAATTAAGCACTATAAAAAGCAGCCATATCAGCAATATCTACTATTCCGTCACCGTTAATATCAGCACTAAATCCTGTGTCTTCAGCAGAAACATCATTTCCTAACTGAGCTCCAAGAATACCTAAATCTGCAACATCAACAACTCCATCNCCATTAAGGTCTGCAACATCAGTAGCAGGCAATAAATTACTAGATGTAGTAGAAGTAACAATGTCTGAGTTATATTCACTATAGAACATACCCATATCAACAATATCAACTATTCCATCTCCATTCAAATCAGCACTAAATCCATTGGGGTTTCCAGTACCATCAGTTCCCCATTGAGCTCCAAGAATACCTAAATCAGCAGAATCAACCTCTCCATCTTCATTAATATCAGCCACATTAAATGTAGGCAACACTTCAGAGGTAGCAAAAACAGCTCCCCAATTAGCTGAAAGTTNAGCTAAATCTGCAACATCAACAACTCCATCACCGTTAATATCTGCGCTGTATCCATGAGGATTTCCAGTACCATCAGTTCCCCACTGAGCTCCAAGAATACCTAAATCAGCAATATCAACTATTCCGTCACCGTTAAGATCAGAATCTGCATCGGATGTAACAACATCAGCACTAACTCCAGCAATGCCTAATAGAACTAACGCAACCANTNNGNNTCCAAATACTTTCACTTTGTTTTCCATAATATCCCCAGAAAACATCCCTATTTAAATCTTACTATTATGTTACCCTTTTAGAAGAACAACAAGATTCCAAGATATCCAAGAATTAAAGGCCCCAATTAGCCCCAATAACAGCCAAGTCACCAACATCAACTGTTCCATCAGGAGCTCCAATAGGAGCAACATCAGCNCTATANCCNAAAGGATGCCCAGTACCATCAGTTCCCCATTGAGCACCAACCAAAGCCAAATCACCAATATCTACGCTTCCGTCTTGATTAATGTCCGCTGGGTTGAATGTCACAGGAGATAAAACTTCAAAACTGCCTGCAGGAGGAATATCAAGCCAACCATTATCATAGCGATATGGATTAAAACTAAGTGCCTCACCAGACAATTCTGCTAAACTCAAATTATGAGTATAAACTCCAGGTGCAGCATTAGGATCCAAAGTAAAATTATAAGTTACAATCTTATCAAGTCCAAAAGCTCCCGAAGAAACATCATTAGTAAAAACAACACCATCCCTTCCATATTGTACAGGGTTACCTACAAATAAAGAATTTATATTACTAACACTTTTACCGTTAAGAAACCCATTCAAATATGTCCCAGAAGTATCAGTTCCTGAACTAAAAATATTATGACTATCAATACTTTGAATAACAGAAGGAAGATTATTTCCTTGGTAAGTTAAACCTATAATTCCTTCAGGAATTCCAGTAGAATTAATCCAAATACTAAATGAAGAACTATTTCCAGGATATAAGGTAGCATCCTCAAACTCAACATAAACTGTGGCTGCATTAACAAATCCTGCAGTACTTACCAAAACTAAGAACACCAGTGCAATTCCAAGTCCTTTCACTTTACTTTCCATGATTTCCCTACTTTTCATTACTTTATAAACTTTATTATAATACAACCCTAACTAAAGTTTCCCAGATTCTTGAAAGATATTCGAATCCTACTCTCGCCATATCAATAACATTTATTTTACCATCATCATTAATATCTGCTGCTGCAGAATATGTACTATCTCCAGATACATTATTATATCTAGCAGTCATCTGTATAGCATCAATACCTGTAATCTCCCCATTACCATCAACATCAACATCCCTAAACCCACTTGGGTTTAACTTCGTTGTCTTAATATACGAAGCATTCTCACCAGCCGTCCCGTCGCTAGAATTCCCTCCAAGGATATTAATAGTAGAGCCCACGTTAAAGTTCTTAATCAAGCCAGCATAACTAAAGCCAAGCTTCCCTCCAAGAGCCCCAGTTCCTGAACTAGCAGAAGTATAACCGCCTTGCCCAATAAATTTAGCATTTGTTGTATTCAGCAAGTCAGGAACAGTAATATTCACAATTCCACCTACGCCCCCACTCCCACCATTACCATAATCACTTCCATTCTTCCCATAGAAAATAACCTCCGCTCCAGATAAGAAAGTCAAAGGAGACCTAACAGCAGTTGAAGTAAGATTCAAATACAAATTCCTTCCAGCTCCAGAACTATCATAAAGAGTATAAATCCTAGAGCTAATTGTCATATTTGTAAAGTCACAACTGTCTCCTGAACAATAACCAGTATGCAAACTACAATCTTCAGTAATTGAACAAGCTCCGTCTTCAGTACATCCACTCAAATCAAGACATTTGTTAATCACTTTCGTACTTCTCTGCACAACTTGATTCCTATTCCCGCCCCTATCAACAACATATCCTAAGAACGTATGATTCCCAGCACTTAGCCCTGTAAAGTTATTATAATAACTAGTTGTAGCCGCATCATACAATGAAGCTACTTCTTCAGCACTAAGACTCCTATTAAATATAATCACCTCATCAATTTTACCATCAAAATATGAATCTCCCTCTACAAAATCCCCAATTTCCAAATCAGCGGTGCTGTCCTTCACATTACCAGTCAATGAATTTGGATCTCCCAAAACACCATCAAAATACGTACGAACACTCGTACCATTATAAGTTCCAACCATATGATGCCATTTATCAGCTTTGGCCTTTTTATCAGCAGTACTTCCAGATATGGAGTTCACTCCAGAATCAGCAGTATTATAAACAAAAGTCCTCATCGTCCCATCCCCAGTCATATCAATTCCATAAGACTTCTGTCCAGCTCCACCTATTTTCGCAACTATCTGCTGTGTTGTAATTACATCCGCTTTAAACCACGCAGAAATCGTCATCTGATCCCCAGTAATATCCACATCCCCAATAACAATCTTATCATCTGTTCCATCAAACTTAAATCCTCTTCCAAACTTACCGTTAGAAATTAATTGAGAATTAGCAGTAAGTGTTCCATTATTACTATGGACAGACTCATCAACAGCCCCCTTCTCTGCCCTCCACCACCCAATTATCGAACTGTCTTTATCAACAACAGTATAATGTGCACCCAAATCAGAAGTTGTCAAATTAACAACCGTAGCCTTACTATCCATAACTTCTCCCTTATTCTCCGTTCCATGTCCTATAGTTATATTAGGCACAACAGTATCAAGCAAAACAACATTCCTGTCAGTCGAATTCACATTACCTCCAAGGTCCTGAGTATACGCTTTAAACGTGTGAGTCCCATCAGCAACACTCGTGAGATTAGTAGTCATATACCTAGAAGACTGATTTGCATTAAGAGCATAGATCTCATTAGCAGTCAATGATCTATTGAAAATCATCACATCATCGATTATACCATTAAAAACATAATTACTAGAGAATGCATAATGTCCAATCTCCAAATCAGCAGTACTATCTTTTATATTTCCAGTTAATGAACTTGTTCCAAGTGAAACACCATCTAAATATACTACAATTTGTGAATCAGCACTATTATAAGTTCCAACAATATGATACCAAGTATTAGCATTTACCTTGCCCGCAGCAGAAGCTGAATTCGCAGTAGCATCAGCAGTATTATAAACAAGAGTCCTCACCTTTCCATCTCCAGTCATATCAATCGCATAAGATTGTTGCCCAGTAGCCCCAATTTTCGCTACTATATTCTGCTGTTTGGTATTATCATTAGTCTTGAACCACGCAGAGATAGTCATCTCACCCCCAGTAATATCCAAATCTCCAATAACAATCTTATCTCCATCGCCATCAAAAGTAAAGCCCTTTCCAAACTTACCATCGTCTACTTGCATAGCATTAACTTTCCTAGACCCATTATTCAAGCCAAGATAATCAGTAGGATCCCCAGACGCATTAACATCATCCATTCTCATCCAGAACTTCAAAGACTCATCATAATCTATAAACTTAGTAAAGTTATTAACCTCGCTTCCGCCGCTAACATTAATGAAAATCTCCCCATTCCCTTTATTGGTCGCATTAGCATCTGTCTTGCCTCCAAATGCAGCCCCAGGCGTCGTAGTATCAACTCTAAACACACTGCTTTCTGTATAATTATTATTCCCAGCAGAATCATTTGCATAAACACTAAATGTATAAATCCCATCTCCAAGCGAGGTATTAGTATGATTCAAATACAAACCATATCCTCCAGTTCCAGTACGATTCAACATACTAACATTAGTAACTCCTCCATCCAAACTATACTTAGCACTTCCCCTTGCATCAGCCCCCTCTCCTTTCTGCTTCAAACTAACATTAAAGTTAAAGCTCGAACTTCCATAACTAGTAATACTAGAAGCATTGTAAGTTCCATTACCAATCGGAGTGACTATCTTAACATTAGGAGCAGTCGAATCGATATTAAAAGCAATTCTTGTATGATTAATATTTCCTGCTGTGTCATTTGCCCAAACAGTTACATTATGCTGTCCAACAGCCC
>NZAS01000037.1 GCA_002686195.1 Candidatus Pacearchaeota archaeon
CCCCTCTATGGTAGGGGAGTAGTATAAACTTTTTTTTTATGACCTCCGAGCAAGCACTCGGTTGACGCAAGAGCAGCAAGCTCCGGTGTGTTCGTGTTCGGTGCGCTTCGCACAAGTGTAACACCAACGGCGGGTGAAGAGTTCGTCGTTTTCTCGACGTTTACGGTAGTATCGTGGCATAGTTGCCTCCTTAGCATTTTATTTATCCAATGAGCAGAAGGGTGAAGAGAGGTGCGAATAGCATTGCGAAGCAAAAGCTCGCAACGAAGATGAAGGCGTTGGTTTCTTCGGTGCTCATCTTAACGACCAATGGCAGTAATCAAGGCAAGGCGGGTTTCTTCGTCAATGCGTTGCTGGATACGCTCACTGCTCTCAACAAGGTCCACCAGTTCAAGGTCTGGATTGATGCCTTCGATGGTGTTGGTGTCGGAATAACCGACAACGTAGTGAGCATCTTCATCTTCGCAGAAGTAAATGGCAAAGCCATTGGGTTCATCGGTTCGCTTGTTAGCCCAATAGTTAGCTCTGACTGTGGCTTGAGAAGCGGTGAGTGGTTGAGGGAGTGAAGTGAAGCTCATTATGTTNTCCGTTGTTNGGGGTGNTGTATATAATGTATCACGGTGGATGAAGTTTGTCAAGGAAAAAAAGTATTTATTTTTTAGTTGNCTCTCAGCCCATTGATTACGACCTCTTCGTTCACCACTTCGACGGTGACGGGTGGAGCGTATTCGTAGGTTGCCTCGTTCAACAGAACCGCAACATAGCCTTCGGTGGCGGGTTCTGGGGTAGGTGCATGGTAGGAGGTGCCAGCGATAGAAGCGGCACAGGCAATCAGCAAGAGTTTCAGTGTGTTGTTCATGGTGTTTATCCTTTGTATGAATGAATGGAAAAAAAGTAGCCCCTGCTTTCAATCCACAGGTGAGGGGCAAACCCATAAGGAGCATTGTGGTCGCCAAAAATGTTAGATAAAAGGCGGCACAAAGCAAGATTTAGTCGGTGTCCCTCACCGCAGCAGCGATAACCTCACGCTTTGACCGGCGAACGGCTCGATGATAGGTGTTGGTTGCCTTGCGAAGCAACTTAACCTGCTTACTGGTGCATCCACCAAACTTTCGGTGGGAATGAGCGTAGCTCGCTTCTGAGCGGTGCTTTGAGATGGTGCGAAGAGACATGATTTATCCGTTTTGTGGGGTTATGAGTATAATATAACCCGATTAAATAGTTTTGTCAAGTAAAAAAGATGAAATAAATTTTGGCGAAGACTTTATGCCTGTGCTGTGTTCTCTCCACCAAGAGTAATGAGGGCTTGAAAAAGAATCTCTGTGCCAATCTCAATCTCTCTAATCGCTTCGGGATTACCCTTAGTTTCTGTCTTCGCTTTGTCAAGGTCTTTTAAGGTGTGATGCAAGGCGAGTGCTGCTGCAAGATTGGTGCCGAAATTATTTGCTTTTTCAAAGGGTGTCTCGTTCATGTTGAACTCCGTGTTTTGTGTTCTGTAATAAATATAACCAGTTGTGGGGAAGTTGTCAAGGAAAAAGTATTTATTTTTTTTCAATGACCTCGAAGCAACCGTAATCCCGATACCATGCGGCAGTGCATCCGTCAGGTGTCCAGCGTTCATCCCTCGCATCCTTCCAGCTATATCGAAACTCGGTGCGGGGTGGACGGGAAGGTTTTTTAATCCATTCAATGAAGATATAAGGAACCTGCTGAATCAACTCAACATCTTCATATCGTTTCTCCAAAACCAGACCAAGTGAGTGTTTCCGCATACCTGCTGCGTTGTAGCATACAAGGTCACCAACTTTCGGGGTGTAGTTCTTCATTCATTTTGTCCAGTGTTCGGGGTATGGTAGTAATGTATCACGGTAGTAAATATTTGTCAAGAAGATTTATTTATTCTCTGCCATTGGTCAGTTCCAACCTGATATATCGTAGCAAGGATAGCAGAGAGAATGACTATCAAAACCACCTCCCATGCTATCTGCCCTACGATTAGGACGGTATCGACACTCATTCCCATGCCTTCACTTGTCNGTCTACACCACGTTCAGAGAGCCATTCAAGGGACCGTTTCTTCAACAGCCAGTTGAACTCATCCTCCAAAGCACCCGTTGAAACCCAACTTTCGTCAAGTGGTTGCTCTGAACGAGCAATGGTATCAACATATTCAACAGCGTTGTAGTGATAGCCAGAAGGTCGAAGCAAGGCACCTCGTCCCTTGTCATCTTCCAACCCATAGTTCCGATTACTGGCATGGGTTGGTTTGAAAATGAGGGGATGCTGGTCACCATCTATCAAAGCTGTGAGGACTATGTTTCCACGATAATCACAGTCGATTGAGGTGTTGACATTGAAAAAGTTAGCTTCGGAAAGGTTAAACCCGTCAATGATACCAATAAGTTCGTCGGGTTCTTCGTTCCTACGGTTCCAGTGGTGTTGTCTTCTATTGACCTTAACAACCGCACCAATACCAAAACCATAGTCTGTAACCAGTTTATCGAAGATAGCTTGTCGCCAGTTAGCATTGGCTTGCTTCAATCGCTTCGCAAAACTCTCCAATTCAGAACAGTTACGACGNTTNTGGNTANGGTCACCACAAAAGCCACACTTCGGAGCGGTACGATTGCGGGTAGTAGGGTTCTTTTTCCTTTCCTGTGCAGCAAGGAACTTCGGATAGTATCTGTCTATCTGCTTGATCCAATAGGAATAGTCGCTCATAAACCAGCGACAATGCTGGACAGAAGTCCCGTTGTGTGGCACTCGAAACGCTGACCACTCGTCGTAGTCGTATTGGATATGGGGGCAAGTGCCTATGGAGTGTCCTTGCTGTCGGCAATAGCCNCAAGAGGTGGTGGACCTTCCGTTATTTTGTTTTGAGTTTTCAAATGCTCTCATGTTATCTCCGAGCAAAGGGGTTATATAGATAATGTAACATGTTCTGGAAACTTGTCAAGAAAAAAGTTGAAAAAAGTGCGCCCACCCCCTTTCGGGGGGAGGACGGTAGAAGATTTCACGCTCCCGCTGTGAGGATTTCAACCAAAGCATCCTTGATAGACTGACCGTTAGAAGCGGTCAAACCGTGTAGCTGGGCTACGTTGTAGGTTGCTGCTTTGCCACTGCTCATAGTCTTCCAAAGGCTCATAGCAAGCTCAGAAGGCAGACCAACAAAGTAGTTAGCAAGGTTTTGAAGCTGGTTTGGTTCCAACTTGCTATCAAACAAGTCCTTCGCCTTCATCTTCTCAATCAGGGAGTTGTGGTCGTTGATAGCCCACTCTTTGACAAGCTCTTGACGACCTTCATCGACAATGTTTTCAACAGTGACCTGCCGTTCATAGTTTTTCACGAAGTCATTGAAGGCTACGGCACCTTCAAAGCCGATAAAGGCACTGGAAAGGTGGTAGAGAGTGTTGCTGGACTCCACTTCGGGCAAGCCAGCGATAGCGGCAGAAAGACGCTCCCAGCTTCGACGGGAAGGATAGACCTTATTCGGCTCATAGTCATCCTTGTGCTCAAGGTGATTATGGTTCTGGTTGATGAAGTCCCAGACCTCTGCTATGACGTTGGTTTTTGCCCACGCCAGCCAGTCTTCGACTGTGGGTTCAATGTCGAACACTGTGTAGCGGTCAAGCTCCGCAGGGTCCATCTCACCGACTTGGTATTGAGCACCATGCTCTCCACCATTCACAGCAGCGAAGATAACAGTGTCTTCATGGAGGTTGTACCCAGCGATTTTGCGACTGTCACAGAGTTCAAAGATACCCTGACGGACTTCAAGCGTAGCTCTGTCCACCTCGTCAAGAAAGAGGATTACAGGCTCATTGCAGGCTTTGTGGAGCCATTCAGGGGCAAGCCAAGTGGTTACCTTGCCTTCAACCTTCGGAAGACCCAAGAGGTCACCCTCAGTCATCTGTGATGCTCGACGTTCGACCACAGGGAGTCCACGTTCAGCAGCGATTTGATAGACAACGGTGCTTTTACCGATGCCGTGTCTCCCTCGAAGCAACACAGGATAACGTGCTGCAATAATGTGAGGGACGATAGAGAGGAATGTTTTGAAATCTACTGCCATGATTGACTCCGTGGCGAAAGGGTTGTATTGTAATTAGTTGTTTTGTTTGGTAATAGTAATGTATCACGGAGGGAGAGATTTGTCAAGGAAAAAGTTTATTTATTTTCCTTGACCTCGCCATAATCAAGGTTCTATGGCGATTATCCTCTCATTGGTCTTGAAATAGGGTCGAGCGCAGTCGTCAGGGCTTGCCATCCACATTCTCTGACACTTAGAAGCCTTCGGCTTTGGAGCACAGAGGTCTGTAAGAACGATATGTCCATCGAACTCCCTGTCATTGACGTACTTTGTTGGAGCGTCAAAGCAGGTTCCACCGCACATAACTCGTTCCCAAGTCTTACGCTGTCCTTTCTTCCATTCATAGACCAAGCTATCGTCTACCCTTGTATCGAAGGGAATGACCGTGAAAGTGGCATACTGCGCCAATGCTCCAAGTTCAGAGAAGAACGCTGCAAGCATCGTATCAGAGACAGACCCTGATTGGTCGATGGATATAGCTATCTTCGCAGTGCGGTTGACCCTTTTTCCAGCATGGATATAGGGAAACCGCTTGTTGATACGACGAACCGTAGAACGCTTACTGCTACGCTGTGAGGTCTTGATGAAGTACCGAAGAACCTTTCGCCAATCCACCTTCGGTGTAATCATATCCATTATCTTCTTTCTCATATCTTGAGAGACAGACCCCCAACCTTGACCNTTGCTNTGAATCTCTTTGGTAGCATCNTCNATAGCTTGCTTCATGCGNTCCTTCGCCATCTGCTTTGTATCTTCNTCAGCTTCACCCCANCCNTCNTGGCTATCAAAGCTGTCCAGACCACCGCCTGAACCCTCTCCGTCACCGTCTTGGGGTTGTCCCTGCCCTTCGCCACCTTCACCCTCTCCTTCGCCTTTCTCGGGCTTATTGGAAGGGTCGAATGGACCTTCTTCGTTCTCTTTGTCCTGTTTCAGCTTGGCATAGTACCACTCCGAAGCCTTGCCCAAAGGGTAGTTGTCGAAGGGCTTACGACCGGGAACCAGACAGCTATCAGGGAGCTTGTCATAAATGTGGCTATTGATAGCCAAGTCAGTGGCAATGTTCCACAGCTTACTCATTCCACCTTCGGGCAGTCTATCAGTCACATGACCATAGATGATGTGATAGAATTCGTGCATAAGGACACCGAGCTTCTGTTCATCGGTCAGTTCAGCCATGAACTTTGGATTGTAGAGCATCTCAAACTGTGCTGTATGTTTATTGAGACACACCCCTGCCGTGGGTATCGCAGTAGTCTCCATTTTATTTATTCTTCTGGAGAGTGCGGCGAAGAATGGTTCACTTCGCAGCAAGCGGAAGGTGTGTTTATTTAAGTCAAAAGGTTCGTTCATTTTCAAACTCTCTGTTCGGGTTCTATAAGTAATGTATCACGTTAGTAACTATCTGTCAAGAAAATAAATGATTTTTTTCTATTCGTCGGGCTGCTCGGCAGTATTTTCTTTCCAGTATTCCTCAGTGATGAGCTTTCGCACCCACTCATTGCCGTACTGGTCTGCAAACTCGGTGACATAAGTGCTGTCAAAGGTCAGTATCTTCTCACCCTTCATCACAACGTAGCGCAGCATATAGCCAGCGATTGTGAACTCCGCACCCTCTTTGATGTTCGGGTCACTGGAAAGCTGTACCTTACAAATCGCATAGGGCATTGCCTTCATCTTTTTCTTCATCTTCCCTGTCTTCTTATCCTTAACCTTGCCCAAGTATCGTCGGAACGCTACCTTTTCAATGTTGGAATAGACGGGCTTGCCATGGTTGGCTATGAAGATTGTTTGGTCTTTTTTGAGATATGGCATGTTTCCTCCGTTATTAGTAATGTAACATGTTCTGAAAGTTTGTCAAGTATTTTTATTTATTTTTTCACTAACTTGAAGTCTCGACGGTTCCAAGTGCCGTTGGTCAGGGATGGGTGATTCGCACCTCGCCATCGTTGGGGATATGCGTCTTCGGGGGTCATGCCCACCCACTCAATCCAATACTGTGTGCCTCCATGGTCTTCGTCGCTGTTGGTCACATCAACGACCAAGCCAACGTATCCTTTTAGGTGCTGACAGCAGAGCAGTTTACGTCCAAATGCGCTGAGTTCTACCAGTTGCCCAATCATCGTTCTACCTTTCTGAACCAGTGGCTTTCTAACCAGTAAGCAAGCCCTGTTACAGAATTAAGCACCAAAAAACGCTTGTCATATCGAATAGCAAACGGAGCTATCTCCAGAATGATACCCGTTGTCTTTGTGGGCTTGAAAGCATTATCTTTGATTATCACTAAATCTCCAACCTCATACATTACGCACCTTCCCTCGACAAGCTCGCTTGTCCCGCCTTTTCTTGCGGTCTACAGTGATTGTTCGGGTTCCCCCTCTCCACTGTACGAGGGTGCCACCATTCTTAAAATGTTGCTCTCTTTCAAGCCCTCGTATCCTTTTCAGGACTTTCAGTTGTTCTTTCAGTTGTTTCTTGGTCATGTTAGTAGTCCAAGGTGATGGAGGCAAGGCGAATAGCCTCGGCACTCGGTGGGGTTGTAAGCTCCACGATATCGACCAGTTCAAGGTCTTCCAAGCAGGGAGCATCGCTCTGAGAGTAGCCGACAACGTAGAANGCNTCNTCGTCNTCACAGAAGTAGATGGCGAAGCCATCNGGNTCATCTGTNCGNTTTCTNGCCCAATAGGAGGCTCGGACAGTGGCTTGGGATTCGGTGAGGGGTTGAGGAAGATTCAGCATCGGTAGCTCCAATTCTTTGGGTGATGTAATAAATATAACCCGTTCAACGATTTTGTCAAGGGNCAATGATGCAATCGGTCAATAAATGTCCGGCAGGGTCGCAGGGGAGCGTTTAGCGAACCTTCGGCCCGAAGGGGCGAATCATAGTTATGTAAAGTATATTTTCTAAAAGCAATGCTGCGTCCCTTTGCATGTCAATAGGGTCGNCTTGCTCTCCTTTCAGCATCCTTTAGAGCCTTAGCAAGTCGATCTCCGATCTTCTTGAACTCTCCGACTCTGTTTATCTTCCTACGGAAGATGCCTTTGGCATCTGTGTCCACGGCTGTTACACGCACCGCATCCGTACCCGNAATACGCATACGAGAGGTGCGCTTGTCCACGCTCGTAAACACACGGATGATATTCTCGTTTATTGACTTCTTNAATATCATCTCNCCAGTGTTGTTGAAGTTGAAGTCAATAACATAGCCGAACCCCACGCATATGCGTATGAGGTTCTCGGCTAACCACTTGCGGTGCTGCTCGTCCGTGGGTATGTACTTAGCTCCCACAGGTCACCCCCACAGGTCTATAAACGACCACCTCCACAAGCTCACCCGCACGATTCCACACGCCTGACACGCCATCGACAGGCACAGGCTCACCCGCTGCGAGTGCNGNNAGCATNNNCGTTATGTCCTNACGGGTCATGCCAGCACCTATGACAGCGGCATGGAAATCATCGACGGACCCCCTCCATAGTAGGGTAGTAGGTCCAATCCAAGTTTCTCGGATGAAGTTTGCAGCCTCAGTAATGGCTTCAAATTGTCTTCGTAAAGCGTCCATAAATGCCTCCAGAACGTCTTTGAGGGTTATCCCCNGCCCACCCCCCTACGGGGGCAGACAGAGGGCTTAGAGGGGCTATTTGGAGTCGATTCCAATCACCCGTTCATTGGTCTTGAAGTANGGNTTCGCNACGTCTTCCNTNGATGCCATCCACATGCGCTGNCACTTGGATGNNANAGGCTTTGGGGCGCAGAGNTCGGTNAAGACGATGTGTCCATCGAACTGACGGTCGTTGACGTACTTGGTGGGTGCATTGAAGCAGGTTCCACCGCACTTGACACGCTCCCAAACCTTGCGCTGTCCCTTCTTCCANTCAAAGACGAGGCTATCGTCCACTTCGGTATCGAAGGGAATGACNGTGAAGGTGGCATACTGGGCAAGGTTACCAAGCTCAGAGAAGAACGCTGCAAGCAGACCATCNGACACCGANCCTGACTGGTCGATNGAGATNGCGATCTTTGCCGTTCTNTTGACCTTCTTCCCTGCATGAATGTAGGGATAGCGAGGGTTCACTCGACGGACAGTCGAACGCTTGTTAGCNCTCTGANNNGTCTTGATGAAGTANCGAAGCACNTTGCGCCAATCGACCTTCGGNNNGATCATATCCATGATCTTCTTACGAACGGAGGAAGACACGGTTCCCCAGCCACGACCTTGGTTCTGAACCTCTTTGGTAGCGTCTTCGACAGCTTGCCTCATGCGCTCCTTAGCCATCTGCTTTGTCTCATCAGATGCTTCGGCCCAGCCAGAGTGATCATCAAGTTGACCCTCTCCGTCGCCTTCTCCCGGCCCTCCTTCGCCTCCACCTTCGCCTTTCTCGAAAGGTCCAGTGCCATCCTCTTCGTCCTTTTGGAGCTTCGAGTAGTACCACTCAGCGGCTTTGCCCATTGGATACTCTGCAAAGGGGCCACGGCCCGGAACACATGCGCTCTCAGGGAGCTTGTCATGGATATGGCTGTTGATAGCCAAGTCGGTGGCAAAGTTCCACAGCTTGTTCATCCCTTCGGGGGGCAAACGTCCTGTGACATGCTCAAAGATGATGTGATAGAATTCGTGCATCAATACACCTGAAAGGTGATTGTCTTCAAGCTTTGCCATAAACTCAGGGTTATATACCATTTCGAATTGAGCAGTATCTTTATTGAGCTTTACACCTGCTGTAGGTATGGAATTGGTTGCCATCTTGGTTATCCTTCGAGATAAAGCCGCAAAAAACGGTTCCTGTCGAAGGAGGGCAAAAGTATGAGCATTTAAATCAAATGGTTTTGTCATTGGGATTACTCCTTGGTTGTACTTATAATATATAGTGTTAGGCAGAGGTTGGGTAGGACATTATCTGTCCGTTTTTACCTTTCCTCTGCAAGCCTTGCGATTAGCTTCTCTCTTCTTGTCTTTATGGCTACCTGAGCCAGATCTGAAGTGAGCAGCTACCGCAATCCAGTTACGCTGCTTAGGCTTCTTATTCTTACGCTTTTTAGATTTGTTAAACATACCAATTCCGGTGTAATAAGTTTCAGGTTTAGGAGTTACAAAAGGGGTTTTCATATGTCACCCCCTATTTGCGGTTCATGAGTTGAACGATGTGCATATTCACTTTAGTTCCATCCTTAGTGGTGGTTCCATGAAAGCCAGCGATGTTTTGAGGACATTTGGCTTTACCAATGTGAGTCCAGAT
>NZAS01000038.1 GCA_002686195.1 Candidatus Pacearchaeota archaeon
GCCGCGAAGAAGCTTTCGATGATAAGCTGCTCGCACTCTTCGGCCTCCGCATGAACGGCTTGCGCCTCGCCATCGCCAATCGCAAAGCCAATCGTGCAGATATGGCCGTGCGCAGGATCGAAGCTGGTCTTGGCGACGATCTCGTCAGCCGCCGCGTCGCCATTCTCCGCAATCCATTTGTCGATGCTCTCCTGCTTCTTGTAGCTGGCAGGGGCCTTGATGTTCTTGCGAACCTCGGCGCGGTATTCCGGCGACTGGTTCGGGATCGTCTCAATGTCGAGATATATCGTGTTCATGCCGCCACCTCGTGCAAGATGAAGGCGATGAACCATGCAAGCGAAGTAAGGCCCCAGACCACCTTGGTGGGGCGGTGCTGACTTGAGCAAGCGAGCAAAATGCAGAGAAGGCACACTGCGTAGCGAAGAATGGCGCCGTCGCTCATGCCGCCACCTTCTCGGTAGCGTTGCTAATCGCGCCTCGCGGGGTGAAGCCGGTGGCCTCGCGCCCGTCCTTCATGACGACGCGAAAGCCAATGGTGAGGCGTTCGATCAGGCGCACGCCTTCCGCGTCCATCGCTTCTGCGATGCGGCATGGCTCGCCAGCCTCGATCCGTGCAAATGCGTTCATAAACCAACTCCTTTGTGGAGCCGGTTATGCTTTATGCGTTACCCCTTGTCAAACGCAAATTGCATTATTTTTGCACTTCTGCCAATCCGCGCAGGTATCCGATGGCTTCTGCCTTCTTAATCGGCGGTAGCTGGCGGAAGAGTCGCACCACCTCGGCTTTGGGATCGTCCGTCTCTCCGGGAGCATCGCCCTTGCCATATAAGAGCCATTCCTCCGTCACCTTATAGCGCCGGGCGTAAATAGCTGCTTTCTTGGCGGGAAAGCCTCGACTGCCGTTTTCGTGGCCTAGATATGTGGAGACGGGAAAGCCTAGCGCCTCGGCTGCTTCCTTGCCCGTATTATACCCTGCCCGCACTCGGGCGTGGCGCAATCTGTCTGCTGGCGTGTCCATGCCTTGAGAATAATTGAAAGAATTACGCAAAAGGCGCTTGCATTCCGGTAACGCATATTGCATAACACCGTTATGCGTAGCCACACCGAAATCATCGAAGCCGTAGGGGTCGAGCCTTTGGCCGAGCTGACCGGCAAGTCCATTCATACCATCCGCTCCTGGAAGCAGCGCAAGCGCATTCCGGTGGACTGCTGGCTGCTTCTCGTAAGCGAAGGCGCGGCGGGTGCTGACGAACTCATGTCAGGCGTGGCGCAGGGACGCGCAGCGTGATGCTAGCCGGTTCGCCTGAATGGGATCGCCCCGCGCTTCTCGAAAAAGCCCTCAGCGACAGCTTGGCTTTCCTCGACGGCTTGCAAGAAGTCGTGCGGCAGGAAACCGAAGCGCAGGTCGCGCCCGCCGCATGGGATGGACAGGATAAACAGGCCGCGCTCCTCACAAAAGGTCGGCGGCCCCTCAGACATAACGAGCATTCCTTTTCGGTGCATGTTCCCTCCCTGTTCTCTTTTGGAACGGTAGTCAACATGCCGGATCGAGTCCGGTCAATCTGCGCAAAAACACCTGTCCCGCATCGGGATAAGCCTTTGGCGAGAATATACAATTTTGGAGGTGCGGCATGATCCTCGCGCTTGTCTGCATCGTCATGTGGGCCGTGTTCTTCGGCCTTCTTCGCCTCAACGAGCATGTGCGGAGCCGCCACCATAGCGGCTCTACTCGCACCGATGTTTTGTCCTTTCCTCATGATTGGAGTGATACCAATGCTTAGCAACGCGGTCGTTCGGAAAGCGGCCTTTCTTACGAACGCTCGCGCGAAGGCGTTGGCAGCGGAAGGCATCCAGTCGGCAGTCAAGGAACACGGCAAAGATCGTGTTGCCGAAGCTGCGGACGTTCAGGTTCGCACGGTCGAGAAGTGGATGTCGGAAGCATCCTGCCCGTCCCTGCCCGACCTATTCAACGTGGCAAGTCTTCACTCGCCGGTCGCAACCGCGATCCTTGAAGAGATGGGCTGGGCCAGCCTGACCCGTTCGGTTTCCAATCCGGCCAACGACATGGAGGTTGCTGCGAACCTTGGCCACGCGGTTGCGGAGATGATCGACCGTCTGCGCGATGGCACCCGCTGCCACGTGGACACTGCTGTTCTCGCCGCCCTGTTCCGCCAGCTTATCCCGCAGATGCAAGCCATCGTGGACGAGGACAACGCGCGGAGGGCTGCATAATGGGCAACTACACCTCCCCCGCACAGATGCGCGCCTCGCTGGCTAACGTCATCACCGACGAGCAGATGCTTGAGAAGGTGGTCGGTGACTACTTCAAGCGCAACGCCCCTGCTCCCGTATCGAAGCAGGCCCCCGTTACCGGCTATCGCCCGAAGGCGCATTACGCTGCCCCTGCCAAGTCGAGCATCGTCCAGCAGGACGAAGACTATCACACGCACATGGAGCGCGGCTCTGAGGCGCTGGCGCAGGCAATCGAGACGATGCTTGCCGGTGGAGTCCCCAAGACACCGAGCCGCCTTATCTGGAGCACCGTAAGCGGCGCTGATGCTGGTCAAGGGGTCACTGAACGCGATGCGATCCCCCGCCCCACTTACAAGGTTGTCACATACAGCACGCCCTGCATGAAGTGCGGCGCTGCCCGTTCGTGCGCTCACAGGGGCGGCGAATAATGGGCAAGGAATGGCGAACCCTTGAATGGCTCCCCGACTACGCGATCAGCGAAGACGGAGATATTGAGCGCGTTGTTGATGGTGTGACCCGCAAGGCTGGTTTCCGCCCGCGTGGCAACACGCACAACGGCTATCTTCGGTATAAGCTCAGTATCGACGGGAAAAAGCGAATGCTCCTTGCGCACAGATTGGTGTGTGAGGCGTGGCACGGCACACCGCCTACGTCCAAGCATCATGCCGCTCATGGCGATGGAAACCCGCTCAACAATCACTTCTCGAACCTTCGCTGGGCAACGTGCTTGGAGAACCAGCGCGACCGCCGCAAGCACGGCACCGCCCCCATAGGCGAGAACAACCCGCGCGCAAAAATCACCGCTGCGCAAGCGCGTGAAATCAAGCGCCGCTATTGTGGCCGCTACGGTCAAGTCGCTCAACTCTCTCGCGAGTTCGGACTTAGCCATTCGGCCACCTTGTCGATCTGCAAGGGGGAGCATTGGAATGGCTGACCCGGCTAACGTCCGTCGCGGCAAGAACAACAAACGCCGTGGTGCGAACTACGAAAGAGAGCTGGTGCAGGACTTCGCCGCCTTCGGGCTGCGTTCGCGCCGTGTGCCCCTCTCTGGTGCCACTGAATACGCCAAGAACGATGTCGAGGTGACGGCAGGGTTCGACGGCAAGACCGTATTCAGCGGGGAAGCCAAGCGCCGCAAGGCCCTGCCCAAGTTCTTCACCGAAGCACTCGACGGCGCGGACTTTGCAGCTTTCCGCCAGGACCACGGCGAAACGCTCATTGTCATGCGCCTCCAGACATTCGCGGAGCTACTGCAATGAGCAAGCCGAGCCATATTCCGGTATTCCCGGACGCATATTTGCGCGACAATTTTCGCCTCACTCTTGAGCAACACGGCTTGTTCTTGATGCTGATGATGGAGGCTTGGAACAGCCCCGATTGCTCGCTTCCCGACAACGAGAAAGACCTTGCGAAGATCGCGGGCATCACGCCTGCCCGCTTCCGCAAGATTTCGCCGGAAGTCCTTGAAAAATGGACCCGAGACGGTGGCCGCATCTACCAAAAGCGCCTGCTGAAAGAGTGGCGTTATGTGCGCGAAAAGAGCGCCAAAAGGAAGGCCGCAGCGAACAGCCGGTGGCAGCAGCAAGACGCATCCAAATGCAATGCAAATGCAATGCACCTAGGTGGAGGTGAAGGTGAAGGTGGAGGTGGCCTTAGCCAAGGTAGCAGTTTTAGGGATGAGGTAGGCGACAAGCCGTTTCGCGTTGTGGGAGGCGGCAAGTGAGCGCGCTCCCACTGTTCAAGGCTGAGCCGTTCCAGCCCCGTCCGCTTCGCCCGCACCAGAGCAAGGCTATGGCGATGCTTGGCCGGTCGTTCATGGCCGGTAACAACCGCATCGTCCTCCAGATGCCTACTGGCGCAGGCAAGACCCGCACCGCAGCCGAGATCGTGACTGGCGCCCTCCGCAAGGGCAACCGTGTCTGCTTCACCGTTCCGGCAATCAGCCTGATCGACCAGACCGTCGAAGCTTTCGAGCGCGAAGGCATCGACCACATCGGCGTTCTGCAAGCGAGCCACCCTCGCACTGACTACGCGGCCCCCGTCCAGGTGGCTTCGGTCCAAACAATCTCCCGCCGCTTCCTGCCCGAGTGCGAGGTTGTGGTGGTCGATGAATGCCACTTGCGGTTCAAGGCGATCAGCGAATGGATGCAACAGGATGGCAAGCGCACGTTTATCGGGCTGTCGGCTACGCCTTGGGCGCGCGGCATGGCCGAGGACTGGCAAGACCTAGTTAGCCCCGTCTCGATGCAGGAGCTTATCGACGCGGGCTGGCTCTCTCCGTTCCGTGTGTTCGCCCCGTCTCACCCTGATCTTAGCGGCGTCAAAACCGTGGCGGGGGACTATCACGAAGGCCAGCTTGGCGACGTGATGGGCGAAAGCCGGTTGGTGGCCGATGTGGTCGAGACCTGGCTAAAGCGGGCCGAGGGACGCCCGACGCTGGTGTTCGCTGTCAACCGCGCCCACGCCCGCAAAATCCAAGAGCAGTTCGCCGCTTCCGGCGTGTCGATGGGCTACTGCGATGCGCATGTGGATCTGGTCGAGCGCCAATTGCTGTTCGACCGCATGGCGCGGGGTGAGATTGCCGGGATCGTCAATGTCGGGACGCTGACAACGGGCGTCGATGCCGATGTGCGCTGCGTCGTGATGGCGCGTCCTACCAAGTCCGAAATGCTGTTCGTGCAGTGCATCGGTCGCGGCCTGCGCACCGCAGCGGGCAAGGATGATTGCCTGATCCTCGACCACGCGGACAACCATGCACGGCTCGGCTTTGTGACCGACATCCACCATGACCGCCTGCTGACTGGCAAGGAAAAGCTGGAGAGCAAGCGGGCCGAGAAGCCGGAGAACCTGCCCCGCGAATGCCCGTCCTGCGGAACGCTGAAAACGCGCGGCCCCTGCCCTTCGTGCGGCTTCAAGCCCGAGCGGCAGAGTGAAATCGAGTTCGAGGAAGGCGAGCTGGTCGAGGTCGCACCGAAGCAGGCGAAACCGACAATGGCCGACAAGCAACGCTGGTATTCGGAGCTTCTTTCGATCCGCAACCAGCGCGGACGGTCTGCCGGTTGGCTGGCACACGCATACCGCGACAAGTTCGGAGTTTGGCCGCGTGGGCTGGAGGAGCGTTCGGCAACGCCCTCGCCCGAGGTGCTGGGCTTCGTGAAGGCCAAAGACATCCGATTTGCAAAGCGCAGGGAGGCGAAACGATGAAACCGAGGACTGCGGACATGGCGCGCGGCAAGTGGCGGGGCATCCTGCTATCGCTGGGCATCGACCAACGGCACCTGACCGGTAAGCACGGCTCCTGCCCGATGTGCGAGGGCACCGACCGTTTCCGTTGGGACAACCAGCACGGCAACGGTGGCTATATCTGCAACCAGTGTGGCGCTGGCAACGGCTTTGACTTGCTGATGCAGGTTAAGGGCTGGGACTTCGCCACGGCGGCGCAAAAGGTCGATGAGATCGTGGGCAACGTCCAGCGCGAGCCTATGCCGAAGCAGATCGATCAGCGCACCCGCGCCGATATGCTGAACCGGCTCTGGACTTCGGGCCAGCGCATTACAGCGGGCGATCCGGCATTCGCCTACCTGTCGAGCCGCGCCACGCTGCCCAAGTCGCTGCCTAGCTGTCTGCGGTTCGTGGCAGAGTGCCCCGCGCCTGATGGTGTGAAGCGCCCCGCCCTCCTGGCACTTGTGCAGGGAGCCGATGGGGATGCGGCTAACATACACCGCACGTTCCTTGGCCCAGACGGCAAGGCCGATATGGATAACCCCCGCGCCATGATGCCCGGTTCGCTGCCGGAGGGATCGGCGGTGCGCCTGTTCCCGGTGCATGGCGAACGGTTGGGCATTGCCGAGGGTATCGAGACGGCTTTCGCCGCCGCCGCAAGGTTCGGCATTCCGGTCTGGAGCGCGATTAATTCAACGATGCTGTCGAAGTGGACCCCGCCTGCTGGCGTGAAGGAGGTTGCCGTATTCGGTGACTGCGACGCCAAGTTCGGCGGGCAGGCTGCGGCCTATACCCTTGCGCATCGGTTGGCCGGTCGGATGCGGCTCGATGTGTCGGTTCACATACCGGGGAAGGTCGGTCGCGATTGGGCCGATAGCGATGTCGCATGAAGGTTGGCGAAGGTGCGGGGAAGTTCATCGCGGACTGCTTCGGCAACGAGCCGACCGAAGTCATCCGCCAACGCTGGAAAGACGGCGAATACGGAACCGGCAATTTGGCCCCAAGGGCGGATTACGTGAAGGCATGGATGAAACAGGCGGGGAGGAAGTGATGGAAGCAGTATGGAAGAACCACAACCCGCTACTTTCGCGGCCCATTCTTAACCCGACGATGCGGGTGGTTTCGCATGGCGGCGGGGTGCAGACGTCTACGTTGCTCGTCATGGCCGCGCGTGGCGACATCGGGCCGATGCCAGATGCCGCAATTGTCGCTGATACGGGCGACGAGCCGAAGGAGGTGTGGGAGTATCTTGATTACATCGAGCCGATGATCCCGTTCCCCATCTACAAGGTGCAGCGCGGGGACATAATCCAACACATCAAGCGGGGCAAGAACCCGAATGACATAGGCCAGCGCGCCACCCTCCCTCTCTACTTGCAGGATGGGGGGCAGATGATGCGGACATGCACAGCCTCGCTCAAGATTGACGCTGTGACCGCTAAAATCCGCGAGATGATGGGGCTGACTAAGGGGCAGAAGCCGCCGAAGGATACGCTTGTTGAGGTGTGGATCGGCATCAGTATGGACGAGAAGCGCCGCGCTGGAGGATTTCCGGCAAAGCCCTGGCAGTCCGTGCGTTACCCCCTGCTTGAAGCCGATATGACGCGAGGCGATTGCGAACGGTATCTTGCGGAGCGACAAATCAAAATCCCGCCGCGTTCTCGCTGTCGGATATGCCCTTATCGCAGTGACGAGAGCTGGCGCGAACTTTCGCCGGAAGATTTTGAACACGCCTGTCGCGTGGATGACATGATGCGTGAGGGCGGCACCCCTCTAAAGGGCATGGACAGCCTTGCCTACCTCCATCGGGATAGGAAGCCGCTGCGCGATGTCGATCTTACCGCCCCCAGCATGGGGCTGCCCCTTGAAGACGATTGCTTTGGAGTATGCGGAACATGACACGTGCGGAAACGATAAGCTATCCGGTGCAGATTTGGATTGCAGGCGATCACGCAAAGGCGATCGAGACATGCCGCTCCTATTGTGATGAAATGGGGTTCTGCGTCACGGTTACGCCGACCACCTACGTCTACACTGGCGGGCAAGAGGCGGGAGTCTGCATCGGGCTAATCAACTATGGGCGTTTTCCCTCCGAACCACGCTCGATCTTCAACCGCGCTCGCGAGATTGGCGATGTGCTTTTGAAGGCGCTGGGCAGAAATCATACACCATCCAAGCGCCAGACAGGACGCTTTGGATTAGCCATCGAGAGCGCCGCCTAATGGCTGAGGACATCATCAAGTATCAGGAGGGCCGAGAGGCAGCGATACGCGGGCGCAAGCTTCGGGTGCTGGATCTCTTCAGCGGCATAGGCGGCTTCTCCCTCGGCCTTGAACGCGCAACAATGGAAGGTGCTGAGTATGTCGGCTTCGAAACAACGGCGTTCTGCGAAATCGAAGAGTTCCCCCGCAAAGTCCTCGCCAAGCACTGGCCCGATGTGTCCTGCTACCGAGACGTGCGAGAGCTTACCGCAGAGCGACTTGCTGCCGATGGAATTGCCGTCGATGTCATCTGCGGAGGGTTCCCCTGCCAGGACCTATCGACGAGCGGAACGGGACTTGGCCTTGCTGGTGAGCGAAGCGGGTTATGGTCTGAGTTCAAGAGGCTCATTCGCGACATTCGACCAAGCTACGTTGTCTTGGAAAACAGCCCAGAGCTGCTTGATGGGTGGTTGGGAGACGTTGTCGGGCCGCTGGCCTCGTTCGGGTATGACGCGGAGTGGGACTGCATACCAGCGAGCGCCGTTGGTGCCCCTCACCGCCGCGACCGCATCTGGCTTATTGCCTACCCCTCTGGCGGGGGACAATCGCAGTCGTGGGGATGTCTCAACACCGTGCATCCAGCGTCGGATGCGTATCGGGAAGCAGATCATGTTGTCGATGCTGTTCAAAGGCGCGCCCTGCCCTTCGTGTGTGGAAGGCATGATGGGCTTCCCGGAGGGGTGGACCGCCTTAAAGCCCTCGGAAACGCAGTAGTGCCCCAAATTCCCGAGCTAATCGGACGGGCAATTCTAGCTGCGCAAAACACCACGATACGCGGGGATAAACGCGACGCACGCAAGCATTCTGACTGGCTGCAAGGCTATGATGCAGTCCGGCCCACCAGCACAGCGGGAAGGGAATAGAACATGGCACGACGCGGACGGCCTCGCAAAGCGGGCAAGCGCACAGCAAGCGGACGCCTCAAGGCTCAGCCTGTGACCTTCGACAAGGGCACCGAGCGCACACAGGACAAGTTCAGCGTTTATGGCGCAGACGGGTCCGACGCCATCGGCAGGGCCTACGTCATGGGCCTCCTGGGGGCAGACAGCAACGGGCATCCGACGAGCGAGGCGCTTGACCTGCGCAACCTCGCCCGCAAGATACACCGCGCCTACTGGCCTATGCTGGCGGTAGGGCGCGAGAAGTCATGCCTTGGCCTCGACATCAACGGGCAGGCGGTAAACGACAACCTGCTCGACCCAGAGGAACGCGAATACAAGATCAAGCGCGAAAAGCGCCTGACGGACACCCTGCGGACGGTGGAGCGGATGTCCCGCCAGCACCGCAAGGCATTCGATGACTTGTGCATCGAGCTGCACCCTGACTGCGGTCCCGTATGGCTGGACGCATTGATCTGGGCAAAGCGCCACGGCAAGGCTGCGGATCGTGCTGACGAACAGGCGATCAAGCGCGCAATCGAGGCATTGGAACAAATCGGGCCGAAATGGGGATAGAAACGCAAACGGATGCAGAACAGGGGTTGACCACTGCCTGAAAAGCTGCTATGCGCGTAAATGATATTCGGAATTGTGCCTATTGCCCGTTAGGTGTGAGGCGCAACCGAAGCGAGATTGCAGGACGGTCCCCGCTCTATAGCGGGCGGTGTGGCTTCCTGCTTCAAGATTGCTGCGGAGTATGCAGGTCGGTTGGGGAACCTGCGCCGGGTATCGCTTAGCGAGTGGAACCCAACCCCGCCCGGCCCGCAGCATACCATGTTCCCGCTCTGCTTCGGCATCGGGCTTTAAGTCCTAGTTCGCTAGGCCGCAGGGATGGCCTCCTGCGTAGGCCCTCCCCTCTGTTGCCACGGCACAAGGGAGGGCATTTTTGCATTGGCCAGCGTCCTTATTGCGACAAGGCCAGCCCGCACCTCGAAAAGCACCGATCACGGACCCTAGTGGGATAGCGTTGGTAGCGGGCAAACATACGGAGGGCCTGATGGACCTCAAGCACTTCGAGAAAGCGATAGAGGATCTGCGCAAGGCCAATGAGTGCTGCGCGGCTGCTGCTATGGACGTTGCCGACGTAGAGGGCTGCATCGAGGTGTATCAGCGGAAACTGGAGGCGTCGAAGGAACGGCTTGCTGAGCAGGCCAAGCTGGCGTCGGATGCTCGCAAGCGCGTTGACGCAATGGTCGAGGTGGCAGTCGAGCCTGCGATACTGATGCTGTGTGATGGCGCACCAAGTGGCAAAGCGTAACCGGTCACAACGGCGACGGGATGCCGAGAGGGAGCGGCGCGATGACTGAACTGGTCCACCGAGTTAACACCAAGGCCATTGTGATCCGCATCAAGGTGCCCCGCTCGTTCGGGGTCCGCATGTGGATTGGCACCAAGCTGCTTCACATAGCTGCGATGGTGCTGCCCGTTACGGTAGAGGTTAGTGATGACTGAGGCCCCTGCCGCATACTCTGTTGACGATCTGCGCTTTGACCCTGCAATCGGCGCGCGTCTCGACATCATGCTAGACGGTAAACCGGTCACCAAGGTGGTCGCATACGACACGATCAAGGGCCAAGTTCTACGCCTCAAGACTGGCGAGGACGGCAACCTTGTCCTGAATGCGGCCCGCGACGATGTTGTGCGCGAACTGCTAGAGGGCAAGGTAGAGGCTAGACTGCGCAGTGAGTAAGCAGCGGATGCCCTACAACACGGCACGCTGGAAGCATGGCTAAGGCTCCGCCGGTCTTCATGAAGCGCCCAGAGCGCAAGGCGTGGAGGCCAGAGAGTAAGCGCGACACAAACCGCATTAGGGGCAGCATGGGGCAAAAGCTGCGCAAGAGGCGCATGGAGCGCACTAACTGGCTTTGTGAGGATTGCTCGGCAAAGGGCCTAGTCCGTGCCGCTGACGTAGTGGACCACATCAAGCCATTGGCTCTTGGCGGCGAGGATGTTGACAGCAACACACGTAATTTATGCAATGACTGCCATAAGGTCCGCACCAAGGAGCAGTTTGGGCGTAATACCCCGCCCCCCACCAAAAGTTGACAGACTGCGACCCTAGACACCGCCGCCCCAGCAACATTTCTATTCCTGCATAATTCGTTCGGAGGTTTTGACGATGGCTCGACCACGCAAACCGACGCACCTCCACGTGGTCAGCGGGTCGGCAAAGACCAACCCCGGCAGGCTGGCTGATAGAGAGGCGGAGCCTGTGGCTGACGATGACATTCGCGGGATCGAGGCTCCGGATTATCTGGACGAAGGGCTTGCGGCAATTTGGCGCGAGGTGGCCGGGATGCTTCACGCGAGGGTCGCGTCCAACCCGGACATGATCGCGCTGGAGGCCCTTGTTAGGCTGGTCGCGCGGATGCGGACTGGCGAGATGTCGGCAGCGGACTACGCGCGCTTGCAAGGCTACCTTGGAGAGTTCGGCATGACGCCCGCTAGTCGGTCGAAGGTATCGCAGGGCAAGAAGGCGGTCGAGAAGAAGGGCTTCGCCGCGCTTAAGGGTGCCGGGTGACGTTCACCGAACGCGCTAAGGCCTACGCCTCAGCAATTGCGAAAGGCGAGATTGACGCTTGCCGACTGGTTCGGCTTTCGTGCCAGCGGTTCTTGGACGACATCGAACGTAAGGATTGGAAGTTCAAGCCCGAGCTGGTGGAGCGGGTCTGCGGCTTCGCGGAATTGATGCCGCACGTTAAAGGCAAGTGGGCGCGGACGCGAGAGTTCATCAAGCTTGAAGACTGGCAAGTCTTCATCTTGGCTTGCCTGTTCGGGTTTGTTGACGGCGAAGGGCGGCGGCGGTTCCGCCAAGCCTACATCATGCTGCCGAGAAAGCAGGGCAAGTCAATCCTCGCTGCGGTGATCGGCCTCTATATGCTGACCCTCGATGGCGAGGCAGGGGCGGAGGTCTATTGCGGCGCGACTAGCGAGGCGCAGGCTTGGGAAGTGTTCCGGCCCGCTAAGCAGATGGCGCAGCAGGCGGGTGAAACTCCCGGCGAGTTCTTGGCGGAGTTCGACGCGGATGTTGCGGCGAAGTCGATCTACACAGCAGACGGCTCCCGCTTTCAGCCGGTGATCGGCAAGCCGGGGGACGGTAGTTCGCCGCATTGCGCTATCATTGACGAATACCACGAACACGACACGCCCGACCAGTTCGACACGATGCTGACCGGCATGGGCGCTCGCGAGCAACCGCTGGCGCTGGTGATTACTACGGCAGGCGATAACGTTGGCGGCCCCTGCCACGACATGCAGAAGTTTGCCGAGGATGTGCTGGAGGGCGTGATCGGAGACGATCAGTTCTTCGGTATCATCTACACGATAGACAAGGCGGACGACTGGCGCGACTTCGACGTTTGGAAGAAGGCCAACCCGAACCTTGGCGTCTCGATCTTCGAGGACTTTCTAAGGGCGCGGCACCAAGAGGCGATCAACCGGCCCTCAAAGCAGGGTATCAACCTGACGAAGCACCTCAACGTGTGGGTTTCGTCGCGCGATGCCTGGTTGAATATGTCTGATTGGCAGGCGTGCGCCGATGGCGGGCTGACGCTGGATGAGATGGCGGGGTGCGAGGCATGGATCGGCCTCGACCTTGCAACGAAGGTGGACGTTGCTGCGCTGGTCGCAAAGATCAGGATGGCAGACGGGCGCTTTGCCTACTGGCCGTTTTTCTATCTGCCTGAAGCGCAGGTTCTAGAGGGCAAGTCAAAGAACTCGGCGGCGTATGGCGGTTGGGCGGCATCGGGCCATCTGAACCTGACGCCGGGGGACGCAACAGATTTTGAGTATGTGGCCGAAGACATTCGGAAGCTGGCGAAGCTTCTGGATGTGCAGGCCTTGGGCTTTGACCCGTATCAGGGTCATCATCTTTCACAGCAGCTTATGAGTGAAGGGCTGCCGGTTATCGAATACCCGATGCAGACGCGCACGCTGTCCCCGCCCATGCGGGAGATGGAGGCGGCGATTGCGGCGAAGAGGCGTGTTCACCCCGGCAACCCGATGTTCGACTGGATGGCTTCCAACGTTACGGCGAAGGAAGACGGGCGCGGCAATATCTATCCGCGCAAACCGCACGGGCAGGACCACCTGAAGATCGACGGAATAACGGCTGCGCTGATGGCGGAGGGACTGAGCATGGAAGAAACCGAAGGCCGCTCCGTTTATGAAGAGCGCGGGATCTTGGTGTTCTGATGGGCTTTTTGACACGCATCTCGGACTGGATTGACCCGCCTAGCGTCGAGCCTACGGCAGTTGCGCCTACGGTTCCGGTGCAGGCTTATTCGGTGATCGACCTCGCGAGCGATGCAGGCCTAGAGGACTTCCTGCGCAACGGTAGCGGCAATCTTGCCGGTGCCACGATGAACCGCAAGACCGTGATGCGGAACACCGCTGTTAAACGCAGTGTCAACCTCATCTCGAATGTCATGGGTATGCTGCCCCTGCACCTTTTGCAGAAGGCGGATGGCGGGGATGACAAGAAGGCCCGCGACCACGCGCTGTTCGAGATTCTTGCCGACAAGACGAACACACAGCAGGACGCTTTTCAGTTTCGCCGCCTTGTGCAGCGTTGGGCGCTGGTCGATGGCAATGGCTATGCCGAAGTGCTGCGCTCGCGCGGACGTATTACCGGATTGATGCCGATACACCCTAGCAAGGTGCAAAAGCGCGAGAACTGGGGCGACCCTTACAAGGTCAACAACTCCAACGGCGGCACGCGGGTCATCGCGCCCGAGAATATGTTTCACCTTATGGGTGATAGCGACGATGGCCTTAACGGTATCTCGCTGCTCGATGAGGCTGCGGATGCTCTGGGCCTCGCGTTGCAGGCCGACAAAGCGGCTGCGCGGCTGTTCAAGCATGGCGCACTAATCCGCGATGTGCTGTCCAAGGAAGGCAAGCTGAGTAAGGAAGCTATAGCCAACCTGAAAGAGAGCCTTGGCGATGAATACGGCGGTTCGGACAACGCCAACCGCACCTTGGTCCTCGAAGAGGGCCTTAAATACCAATCCGTGCAGGCGAACGCGAAGGACAGCCAGCACCTAGAAACCCGCGACCACCAGATCGAGGAAATCGCCCGCGTGTTCGGGATGCCGCGCCCGTTCCTGATGATGGACGATACAAGCTGGGGCAGCGGGATCGAGCAGCTTGGCATCTACTTCACAACCTACACGCTCGCGCCGTGGCTCAAAGCTTGGGAATCGGCAATCAGCCGCATTCTCCTAACCAACGAAGAGCGCCGAAGCGGGCTTTATCCGAAGTTCAATGAGCGTGCCTTGCTGCGCGGTTCGATGGCCGACCAGGCCGAGTTCTTCAGCAAGATGATGGGTTCCGGCGGCTCGCCGCAGATCATGGAACAAAATGAGGCTCGGGCGCTGCTCGACCTTCCCGAGCACCCGGAAGGTTCCGGGCTTAATAGCGGTGCAGTCAATGGAGGTGGCGACAATGCCCCGACCGAATAAGATCCGTCTCAACACCAGCCAGAAGGTTACGGCCCTCACCAGCGAGGGCGCGCTTGATCGCTGGCAGCCTGCCATTCAGGCGGCAGTCGAGGATGACAACACGATTAGCGTTTATGACGTTATCGGTGAGGACTTCTGGACCGGCGAAGGCGTGACGGTGAAGCGGATCGACGCGGCCCTTCGCAAGATCGGCAACCGTGACGTTGTGGTCAATATCAACAGCCCCGGCGGCGATGTCTTCGAGGGCATCGCGATCTACAATCGCCTGCGCGAGCATCCGGCGAAGGTGCAGGTCAAGGTGATGGGCCTCGCCGCTTCCGCCGCCTCGATTATCGCGATGGCTGGCGATGAGGTGCAGATTGGCGAAGCGTCTTTCCTGATGATCCATAACGCTTGGGTCATGGCAGTGGGCAACCAGTTTGACCTGCGCGAAGTCGCTGACTTCCTCGCACCGTTCGATGAGGCCCTGCGCGATGTTTACGTGCAGCGAACCGGCACCGACGCAAGCGAGGTTGAGGCCATGATGAAGGCTGAAACTTGGATTAGCGGCAAGAAGGCTGTTGAAACCGGCTTTGCCGACACGCTGCTGAGCGCGGATGAAACCAAGCAGGTCGAGAATGCGGCGAACCCGCAGGTCAATGCCTTGCGCCGCGCTGAAGCCAATCTTTGCAAGGAAATGCCCCGCTCGGCGGCGCGTGACCTGCTCAACCAGATCAAGGGCAAGCAAGACGCTGCCCCTGACCCCGCCACGCAGGACGCTGGCGACCCTGAACTGTCCACCGCCCTTGCTGGGTTGCTGGATACCATTCGGGCCTAGCGCCCATTTTCACGACAGGAAGTAACACAATGACTAAGATGATCGCTGGCGCGGGTCTTGCCGCCCTCGCCGCTAACGCTCCGCGTGGCCTTGTTGCCATGCCACGTGCCGAAGCCAACGACCCGAAGGCTCTGGTCGCTCAGCTCAACAACGCCTTTGAAGAGTTCAAGGCTGCTCAGGACGAGAAGCTTGCCGCCAAGGCAGACGATGTTGTCCTGAACGAGAAGGTTGACCGCCTCAACAACGCAATGTCGGACATTGAGGCTGCGCTGAACGAGAAGATCGCCGCTGCGCAGACCGTCAGCCCGCAGGGTGACATGAAGCCGACCGACCCTGAATACCTGAACGCCTTTAAGGCGCACATGCGTAAGGGTGATGTCCAGGCTGCCATGACCGTTGGCACCGACGCAGACGGTGGCTACCTCGCTCCGGTCGAGTGGGATCGCACCGTCACTAATGCGCTGAAGCAGCGTTCGCCCATCCGCGACAATGCCCAGGTCATCACGATCAGCGGAACCGGCTTTAGCCGCGTTTACAATGATGGTGTGGTCGGCAGTGGTTGGGTCGGTGAAACCGCCGCCCGTCCCGAGACCTCTACTCCGGGCCTGTCCACCCTCAACTTCGAGACCGGCGAACTCTACGCTAACCCCGCGATTTCGCAGAAGGCGCTGGATGACGTTGCAATCGACCTTGAAGGCTGGATTCGTGACGAGGTTTCGGGCGAGTTCGCCATTCAGGAAAACATCGCTTTCCTGAGCGGCAACGGCACGAACAAGCCGTTCGGCATCCTCACCTACGTCACGGGCGCGACCAACGCTACGAAGCACCCGTTCGGCGCTATCGCAGCCGTGAACGGCACCGGCACCTCGCTCACTGACAGCGATGACCTGCTGAGTGTCATCTACGACCTGCCGAGTGAGCGCAACGGCAACGCCAAGTGGTACATGAACCGCAGCACGCTGGGCGTGATCCGCACCCTGAAGGACGGTAACGACAACTACCTGTGGCAGCCTTCGTATCAGGCTGACCAGCCTTCTTCGCTCGCCGGTTATTCGGTGGTCGAGGTTCCGGGTATGCCTGACATCGGCGCAAGCGCGGTTCCGGCTCTCTTCGGTGATATGGCGATGACCTATCTGGTTGTCGATCGCGTGGGCCTTCGCGTCCTGCGTGACCCGTTCACCAACAAGCCGTTCGTCCACTTCTACACGACTAAAAGGGTCGGGGGTGGAGTCCAAAATCCTGAGTACATGCGCGCGCTTAAGATGGCAGCGGCTTGATTAATACTCCGATTTTGCTATGACGAAGGGGCGGAACTGCTGGTAACAGTCCGCCCCTTCTAACCAACCGAACGTACGAGGTTCGATATGGCTGCATTCTCTTTATGCAAGATTCCGGATTGTGGAAACCCCAAGCGGGCGCGGGGATGGTGCGCAAAGCACTACATGCGCTGGAAAACGCATGGAGACCCTAAGATTAATCTATTGCCGCAAAGGCGCGTGCGGCAAAAAGTTATCCGTACTTGCAAAATTGATGGCTGCGAACGTGATGTGGTTAGCCGGGGGTGGTGTAACGCACATTATCATAGGTGGTCTCGAAGCGGGGAAGTAAACGAAGCAACGCCCATCAAAGAGATTGGTAAACAATCTCGCTGCGTCGAGAAAAGCGGATACGTGACTTACACGGATAGTTCTCATCCTATGGCGAATAAGAATGGCCGCGTTCTAGAGCACCGCGCCGTGATGGCCGAGGTGCTCGGACGCCCGCTCCGTAAGGACGAAAACGTACACCACAAGAATGGCAACCGATCCGATAATCGACCCGAGAACTTGGAACTTTGGGTTAAGCAGCAACCTGCCGGGCAGCGAGTCGAAGACTTACTGGCGTGGGCAAACGAGATCATCGACCGCTACGGCTAGCCGTACTGGACCGACTGATAGGGGTAAGCGAGGCGCTGCCCCGACCATATGGAAAGTAAGCGCAAAGAATGGGCGGAGCGAGAGTTCCGCCCCAACCCCTTTGGGAGAATACCAATGACCAAGAAGAAAGACGGCGAGATGGAAGCTTCGGGCGCTATCATCGCGAAAGAAGACAAGGCAATCGACACCAGCCATCCGGCGGTCGATGCCAACCCGCGCCAGGGCGATGACCTTCCGCCCGAGGCCAATCAGATCGACTTCAACGTTCCTTCGGCGCAGAAGCCTGCCAAGGAAGCCGTTGCAGACAACCTGAAGGCGCAGGACTAAGCGTGCGGCGGCGGAGGGCGCAACGATGACTTACAACCTTCGCCGCCTCACCCCTATTGATGGTGAGGATGTGCTACCGCTTGCTGATGCGAAGCTGTCCGCGCATATCACCAGCGACGACGAGGACACTGTGCTTGCGGGCTTCCGTGATGCCGCGCTGTCTGAAGTCGAGAAGCTATCCGGCTATGCTGTGGACGGCGGCCAGTTCGTTTGGGAGCAACCCCGTTTCGGGCGGCACAATATCCTGCCGGTTCGCGGTGCAACCTCGATTGATAGCGTGGCATATATGGGCAGCGATGGCGTTAGCGCGAGCTATGCGGACGCGCGCCTAGTCAACGGCGCGGCCTACCCCGCTGTCGGTGGATCTTGGCCCACGGCCTACGGCTCGGCGGCAATAACCTTCACGGTGGACGCTGCCTCGGCTGACAAGCTGGCGCTGCTGATTATCGCGGCGCAGCTGAAGTTTCAGGTCTTCGAGAACCGAGGGCGCGACGACGCCAAGTATATCGAAGGCATCGAGATGGCGATTGCCTCCACTCTCAATTCGATCCGTGGCGATACGCTGTGACCGCAGGACGTAGGGACCAGCTTGTCACGCTGGAGCGATATTCAGCCACTATGAACGAATACAACGAAGAGGTCGATTTCGTTTGGACGCCTCTCGGACAAGAATGGGCAGCGGTTTACTACGGCAAAGGCAGCGAGCGTCGGCAGGCCGCTATGGAGCAGGGAAGCCAGCCCGCTAACTTCCAATTCCTGTCGAACGCGCAGACGCGGGGGCTGACGCTGAAGGATCGCATCGAGCATAACGGCGTCTGGGATGTGGTCGGCATTAGCCCCGATACGCCCGAGCGCGGATTGCTGGAGGTTACGGCAGTTCGCGCAGCCTAAGCGCAACGCTGAAGGGCCGAACGATAAGGGATAAGCCCGTTAACTCGCCAGACCTTGCCCTCGCCATCGTTTGAGATGGTGATGAACAGCGTCGTGGCGTTCTCCTGAACAAAGGTAATTGTCGTTTCGCTCTCACCTTGAAGGACTGAGGGCGAGCCGATCTTCGAGACGCTTTCGGAGATGCACTGGGCAACGCGCATCGGGGGCTTGGCGGTGTTGAATGTGTGAACTGGCGGGCGGTTGCGCAGGTCGGATGCGGTTGTCGTGCAAGCCATGACACTGGCGGCGGCGACTAGCGCGAGAGCGGTTCTTTTCATGGCCGAGCAATAGCGACCAAGTTTAGCGAAAAGTCAAGGGGTGCGGCAATGAAGTTCAGCACCAAGACAACCGGCTTCGAGGGTCTGGAGGACATGCTCATTGAACTTGAGCAGTTCAGCGGGCGTACGACCACCGGCAAGAACGCGGTCCAGCGCGGGCTTAAAAAGGCGATGAAGCACATTGAGGACAAAGCGAAGTCGCTTGTTCCGGTGGATGACGGCGACCTGCGCGACAGCATCACGACGAAGAAGGAACGGGCGAAGCGGCAGCGCGGCTCGGCCAAGTTCCAGCGGCAGACGGGGATCTCAATGCTGACCGGCCCGACCGGCAAGCAAGAGGGCGGCAACGCGGCTTGGCAGGAGTTCGGGACCGTGAAGATGACGCCCGCGCCATACATGCGGCCCGCCGCAGATTCGGAAAGCGACAAGGTGATCGCGGACGTAGCGAAAGAGCTTCAGGACGCCATCGGCAAGTCTGTTGCACGCGCACGAAAGAAGGCGGGGAAGTAAATGGCAGACCTGCAAAGCGCGCTGTTCTCGCGCCTCACCACCGCGCTGTCGGGCAGCATCGGCACCCGCGCTTACTGGTCGAAAGTTCCGCAGGGGGCGGCAATGCCGTATCTTCGGATGCAGACGGTTAGCGACCCGCGCCCCGAGCATCTTGGCGGGTATGACGAGAGCCGCATCACGCGGGTTCAGGTGGATGTGTTCTCGCGCTCCTACGCGGAAGCGCGGGCGATCTCGGAAAGCATCATTAGCGCAGTAGCGCAGCCCGCCACGGTCGCGGGCGTCAAGTTCGGTCGCACGAAGGCGGAAGGCCCGCGCGACCTTGGGGAAGACGTTGAAGGCGTCGGATATGTGCATCGGCTCAGTCTTGACCTGCTGGCCGAGCATTCACTGGCATAAGGTCCACGGAGTAACACAATGGCTGAAACGACTGAAGCCTCGACCGGCTATGCTGGTGAGGTCTGGCTGAGCACTGACGACACCACCGGCAACCTCGCGGAACTGGTCCAGGTTGTCAGCTTTTCACTGCCGAGCGACACCGCAGAGCGCGTGGAAACCACGCACCTGAAGTCGGCAAACCGCCGCCGCGAATATACCACCGGCATGATCGACGGCGGCGAACTGGAGGTGACGCTGAACTTCCGTCCCGGAACGGATACGGACCAGCTCATTGAGGGCGCGCTGACTGGCGGCGATCCTCGAGCGGCCCGCTTCAACATTCCCGAACTGGGCACACTGGCGTGGACCTACGACACCACCGTTCAGGTTATCGGCTACAATAAGGGCGAAGTGACCGCAGACGGCAAGATGGAAGCCACTGTCACGATGGCCGTTAGCGGCGCTGTGACTGGCGGCGCATACGTCGAGCCTGTTTAATGGCTAACGCGATCAAAGGCGAAACCCCGCTCGTCCTTAGCGACGGGCGGGAGTTCACCCTCGTTCTCGACATGGAAGCCCTTGTCGAAGCGGAAACGATCTACGGAAAGCCGCTTTCCAAGTTGATGGAAGACGCCATGTCAGGCTTCATGGGGGCAGCTGCCGCCATGTTGCAGGGGGCCGCTGCCCGCCATCACGGGTTGAAGCGCGGCGATGCGCTCGAAATCATTCGCACCGACATGGGCGAGGTGGTTGAGGCCCTCACACGCGCAAGCGAAAGCGCCTTTCCTGATGAGGTGGAGGCGGGAAACGCGCCCGCGCCCAAGCCCAAGGCAAAAAAGCCTCGTGGGAAGACCTCTGGGCGCAATGGTGCGAAGCAGGGCTAGAGCCTGACGCATTCTGGCGGGCGACCCCCCGCACCTTTGCGCTGATCGTCAGCGCACGAATGAAGGCGACGGGCGACCTCGCCACGATGATCGGTTGGAGTTCCGAGCGGTTTGCGCGGCTCCAGAAGGTCAAGTCGCTGGATGAATACCTGAAACCGGCAAAGCCAACGTCAGCAGACGAAGGCGCAAGGGCTGTGCAGCGCATGTTCGCGCGCATGGCAGCGAAGCAAGGGGAATAACATGGCGCTAGGTGACGTTATTGCCCGCTTGGCGGTGAACCTCTCGCTTGAGACAGCAGCCTTCGAGAAGGGCGCAACCAAGTCCGAAAAGCGCATGAACCAGATGCGCCGCAAGTTCTCGGACTTCAGCAAGTCGATTGCCATTGGCGCGGCGGGCATCGGGACGGCCATTGCGGGCATCAATAAGGTCTTTGGCGACCTCGCCCAGAAGTCGAAGGAGATGGGCAACGCGGCGCAGGTCGCGGGCGAAAGCTTCGAGGACTTCCAACGCCAAGCCTACGGCGCGCGGATGGTCGGCGTCGAGTTCGACAAGCTGGGCGATATTTTCAAGGACGTTCGGGATCGCATCGGTGACTTCGCCCAGACGGGCGGTGGGCCGATGGCCGACTTCTTCGAGAACATCGCCCCCAAGGTTGGCGTAACGGCCAAGGCTTTCGAGGGCTTGGGCGGTAGGGACTCGCTTCAGCTTTACTACGATAGCTTGAAGAAGGCGAACGTCAGCCAAGAGGATATGGTCTTCTACCTGGAGGCTATGGCTTCGGACGCCACCAACCTGATCCCGCTGCTTGAGAATGGCGGCGCGGCTTGGGAGCGTTACGGCGATAAGGCTGCGGTTATCACCGAGGACCAGCGCGCCCAGCTTCAGCGTTACGAAGAGTCGATGGCGAAGCTGGACAACTCGCTCCAGCAGCTTGCGCTAACGCTGGTCGATAGCGGTCTGATCGACAAGTTCGCCAACTTCGCGGAGCAGCTTGCGGCTGTCACCGAAGGCTTTAGCGGCGTCTCTGTTGCGGCTAATGCTGCCGATGAGGAAATGAAGAAAACGGAGGGTGCGCGCAAGTTCGGTAGCGACCTCCGCGCCCTTAGCGACAGCATCAACGAATGGTATCTGGCGACCGATAAGGCGTTTGCCGATGCTGGCGCGGGCATTCGTAACTTCTTCGTCAGCGTGTGGGATGGCTTCAACCGATGGTGGACCGACCTGAAGGCCACGGCTGCGCAACTGGCGCAGGTGGGCAAGGATATGGTCGCGGGTCTTGTCAGCGGCATCAAGTCTGCCCCCGGCGCGGTGGGTGACGCACTTGTCGGCATCGCCTCCAGCGGGCTTGCGAAGGTCAAGAACTTCCTTGGCATCAAGTCGCCTTCGCGCGTCTTTATGGAGATCGGCGGGTATATCTCCGAGGGTCTGGCCATCGGGATCGAGGGCGGCATCGGGCGCGTCAATGCTGCGGTCGGCAAGATGACGGAAGCGGCAAAGCAGGCGGCGCGTGAAACCCAGGCCTTGCTCGACCGCCTGTTTCCTGAAGTGCGCAAGATGCTCGACTATGAGCGCGAACTGCAACTGATCGGCAAGGCTGACCTGTCCGACGATGCGAAGACCGAAGCGCGTCTGCGTCTGGGGCGGGAGCGCGATGGGCGTCCAGTCGAAGGCGGTGGCTTCACGGTATCGGATAGCGTCTTGAACGCGCCCAGCCTGATTAAAGGCATGGAAGAAGTGGGCGATAGTCTGAAAGGGCTTGGCGACAAGGCTAAGGTTCAGACCGTCCGCATTGCCGAGACGTTCAAGGACATGGCCGAAAGCACGCTTGCTGCGGTTGACCGGATGGCGAACGCTATCAAGGGCGGCGGCTTCCTTGATATCCTTTCCGGCGTGGTGGGTCTGGGTATTCAGCTCGGCAGCATCGGCGCATTCGGCAAGAGCATTCAGGCGAACATCAACAAGGGCATTCCCGGCTATGCGACGGGCACCCGCAACCATCCCGGCGGTCTGGCAATCGTCGGTGAGCGCGGGCCGGAGCTAGTGAGTATGCCGCGCGGATCGTCGGTGTTCACCAATAGCGAGAGCCGCGCGATGATGGGCGGTCGTGGCGGCAACACCTACAACTTCAGCGGCAACCTTCTGACGCCGGAGTTCTGGGACCGGATTAACGCTGGCGATATGGCTGCTGCGCAAGGCGGCGCGCAAGCTGCGGCCCAGAACTCTCGCTTTGCTGCTTCACGGAGTTTGCGCCGATGATTGAGCTTCCTACCGGCGTAGTGCCGAGCGAAATGGAAGTGCTGGCGCTCGACCAAGGGAGCGTTGTGCGTGGGGCTTCCTCGCTTCGTATCGACCGCCCCGGCAACCGCTACGCAATCGGCTTCACGTTCCCGCCTAGCGCCAAGCCCAAGCTTGCAAGGATCGTTCGGGCAAAGCGGCAGGGCATCCGTGTTTATCTGCCGCTGAAAGTGCCGCAGGGGTCGCCGGGAACGCCTGTGGTCGATGGCGCGGGCCAGTCGGGCACCTCGCTTGACGTTCGCGGCTTCACGCCGGGGTATTTCGCTAAGGAAGACTACTGGCTGACGATCATAGACGCCAGCGGCAACGGCTATCTGCATCAAGTTGTCGAGACGGTGGGCGCGGACGGGACCGGAGCGGCAACCCTTAGCATCGAGCCGCCTCTGCGTGCCCCGTTCGCTGATGGTGCGACTATCGAGTTCGCCAAGCCCTACATCGAGGGTTTCATCGACGGTGAGAACTGGGGCTGGAACACGCCGACTAACTGGCTGGTGTCGATTGGCTTGGTGGTGGAGGAATACGAGTGAGCCGCGTTGCCCTAACCGGCCTCCTGACAATCGAGCTGCCCGAAGCAACCCTGCGCTTCACCGATGGCGGCTTCATCGAATACAACGGCGAAACCTACCGCGCCAAGGATGACACCTTCGGCACGATCCAGTCGGTGCAGCCGCTATCCGAAGGCGTGGGCGATAGCGTCCCTGCCCTGTCGATCACGATGCTACCGCCCGATACAAGCGCAGTCGCAGACCTGACCAAGCCGGGACACCAAACCTCGCAAGTGCAATTTGTGCTGGCGGAATACGATGTTGACGCGGGCACGATCAATTCGGCGGATGTATTGTTTACCGGACAGATCGACCAAAGCGTTCTGACGGTCGGCAAGGGCAAGCGCGAACTGGCGATGTCGGTTGTGAGCCTCGCTGAGCGGCTTTTCGAGGGCAACACCGGCAACTCGCTCAATCCTACGTTCCACAAGTCGGTGTGGCCTGGAGAAACGGGCCACGACAACGCAACGGGCCTTGCTGTTCCGGTTGCATGGGGCGTCGAGCGTCCCGGCGCGGGCACTCGCACATCGGGAAGCGGAAGCGGACCTGCGGGGCGCGAAGGCTTCGGCACCTACAGATACGATTACCGCTGATATGAAAAAGCTACCGGAACTTGAGCGCCGCAGGATTGCAACGGAAAAGACCCTTGCCCGCTATCGGCACAAGGAGTTCGATTGGTCGAAGGGTATCACCTGCGTTCACCTCGCGCGTTTTCACCTGCGCAACATGGGGCACAAGGTCGAGACGTTGCCGCGCTTCCGTAGCGCACTGGGGGCCAAGCGGGCGCTTAGTGGGAAAGGCTATGGCAGTCTCGGGCGGCTGATGGACCGGATGCTCCCGCCGATTGCGCCTGCGCAGATGATGCTTGGGGATCTCGCGATGGTCCCCGGCGAGCAAGGGCTGGATGCACTGTTCGTCTGCGCTGGCCCGCTGAAGCTGTTTGGCTGGCGGGAGGACGAACCGAAGCTGGTCATCCTCGACGTGTCTTTGGACGAACTCACCGCGAGCTGGAGGGTGTAATTTGGCCAAAGCAGTCAAGACCATAGGGACGGTGGTCGGAACGATCGCGACCATCGCGTCATTCATTCCCGGTCCGCACCAGCCTTTCGCGATTGCAGCGTCTCGCATCGCTGCTGTTGCGGTCACGGCGGCAACGGTTGCGGAGGGCCTTACGGCCAAGCCGCCTCCCGCGCGGGGAAGTGTAACCCAAGTCCTGATCGCGCCGGATGCGCCGCAACCTTACGTCATGGGTGAGGGTTATTTTGCGGGCGTTCTGCGCCATGATGTCGGGTATGGCGCGACGCTCAAAAAAGTGCCCAATCCCTATCGGTTCATGCCGGTGGTGTATTCGGGCGGCGGGCCGGTTCAAAGCATCTCGCCCCGGTTCGATTTCGAGACAATTCCAAGCTGGTATAACGGCTTCCTCTACACCGACACCCAGTTAGGCGCTTGCCCCGAAGCTGATGCGCTGTCGCCTCAATGGGCGGGGGCTACGGGGTGGAGTTCGTCCTCCAAGCTATCCGGCCAAGCCGCGATTGGATGGAGCGCGCTTTTCGATAAGGACGGCAAGCGTTTCGCGGGCGTCGATCTACGCAGCTCTATCGGTGCGTATGGCCAGTGGGTGAAGGTCTATGACCCGCGCAAGGACAGCACGTTCCCCGGCGGTTCTGGCTCGCACCGACTGGGTGACGAAACCACCTACGAATACAGCGCCAACCCTGCCCTGCACGCGGGCACGTATGCTTATGGCCGCTATCAAAACGGCAAGCGCACGATGGGCATGGGGCTGGCGGCGGATGCTGTCGATTGGGCCGTTATCGCCGCTTGGGCGAATGTCTGCGAAGCGAACGGTTGGGAAAACTTCTTCGGCGTAGTTTACGAGCCGGGCGACCGCTGGGCGAACCTGAAGGATATTTGCTTCGCTGGCGGGGCTGAGCCGGTTGCATTGGGGCAGCTAACCTTCCGCTATCGCGCGCCCACTGTCGCGCTCGATACGATCACCGAAGCGGACCTTACGGATGACGATCAAAGCGTGATGGCGATGCAGTCCTTCCGCGACCGCATCAACACCGGCATTCCGAAGTATCGCAGCCCTGCCCACAATTGGGAAATGGTCGATGCGGAGCCGGTGGTCAACTCCACCTTCCTGACCGAAGACGGCGAGGAAAAGCGCGAAACGTGGCCCTGCAACTTCGTCACCGACGAGGACCAGGCATCGCAGCTTGTGGCCTACCATATCTGGGACAGCCGCGAACTGGCCCCCATCTCGCTGGTCTGTATGCCGCGACTGCGCGCCTACCGCCCCGGCGAATGTCTGCACCTCGACCTGCCGGAACTGGGGCTGGACACGACAGCAATCATCTTGCGGCGCGAACTCGATCCGGCGACCATGAAGGTGAAGCTGGAACTGATGGGGGAAACGAGCGCAAAGCACGCTTACTGCTTGGGCCTTACCGGCACGGCACCGCCTACGCCTGCAATCGGGCAGACAGCGCAAGAGCGGGACGAACTCGCTTCCGCTGCCGCCGATCCGGCAGGTCTTGGGACGCTTAAGCTATCGAGCAGCTACACGCGCGGCCTCGCTGGTAACATCACGCAGATCCACGATGGCACCGGGACGGGCACGGTAACGGTCACGATACCCGACCACACCCGCGTATATGCGGACGGCACCGAGGCGTCCGTGACTGGCGGCGACTTCACGCTGAACGAAACAACCAGCTATCTCCTGTCCTATGATGACCCCGACTTCGCAGGTGGCGAGTTGGGTGTGGACTTTTCGCTGGTTGAGATCACTCCCGGCACGGGCGGGCAGACTGGCGGCGATGCGGATTTCAGCGCAGCCAATCCGAACCGCCATTACCTCGCTAGCATCAGTACGGTGAACGAGGCTGGCGAAGGCGGCGGCGCAGGCGGCTCGTCGCCTCCCGGCGGCGGGGGCTGGGACAATGACGATCCCGGCGGCGACATACCCTAAGAAGGAAAACACAAATGACCCAGCATGGTGACTGGCTGCGCTCGCTTGCGTCAGCCGGAAAGGGCGGCGTTGAACTTCCGCCGATTGACCGGGGCTTGCCCTACGAGCTTGTCCTGAACGTCCCGATTGATGTCAGTTCGGACGCATTCAGCGCATCGCTGCGCGTTTCGCCTGACGCTTCCGGCAGTACCCTTGCAGACTTCTCGGTTTCGGTTGGTTCGTGGGACGGGACTTACACGCCAGTCACGCTCAGCCTCACCGACACGCAGGTCAATGCGCTCCCTTCGGATGGCGACGCAGACGGGCAGGTCGAGCTTGTGATGGACGTTCTGCGCGATCCCAGCGGCAGCGCCATCGAATACCGCTTTCTGGGCGGAAATATCTACGTGAACGGGAAGGTGACCAATGCCTAGCATTCAACTGGTTATGGACGCCAACGAGCGAGTCATCGGGCTTGGCGACGATACGGCTGAGGCTGCCCGCCAAGCAGTGAGGGCAGAAGCGGAAGCCGACCGCGCAGAAGCGCAGGCAGACCTTGCTGCAACGCACGCGAACACGGCGGGGAATTATGCCGAGACGGCACGCTCCCTTGTCGGTGGTGCTGTTTATGAGGACACGACTGCGGGCCTCGCCGCCACTGTAGACGGCGAGTTTTTCGTAGTCGCGAACGACACCGAACACGCCCTGTATCGCAACGATAGCAGCTCGGCGGTTTTCGTGCGCGACCTCGCACCCGACAATTACGTCACGCCGGAAATGTTTGGCGAGGTCGGCGCGGGCGCAGACGACAACGCGCTTTTCACCGCAGCGGTTGCAAGCGGGAAGCCCGTACGCGCGATGGGTAGCACCTACCAGCTAAACCCGATGGAGTTCACCAGCGCGGTGGACATTGAGTTTGGTTCGCAGACCGAAATCCAGAACCTACAGGCTTCCGGTCCGAAGAAAGCGACGATTACCGTCAAGGGCGGGGTCACAGGGCCGCTGGTCACGGTTTCGTCCTTCGATCTCATCAATGCGGGCGGCACCGTAACCGCACTAACCATTGGCCAGCTTTCGCGCATCATCAATGTTGCCGATGCAAGCAGCTTTGCGGCGGGCGATGTTGTGCGTATTTCGGAGAACGACCCGGCCACCACTTCGACCAGGAAGGGGACTGCTGGCGCGGAAACGCAGGACCGCAACTATCGCGAGTTCGCAACGATTGACTCCATCGCCGGTAACAAGATCACGCTGCGCGAGTTTGTCCGGTGGCCCTACACTGCGGCAAAGTCGCTCAAGGTGCAGAAGGTCAACTTTGTCGAGAACCCGCGCATTGTCGGCGGCAAGTGGACCGGTGGCATTGGGGGCGGCGGCGCGCTGGCTTTCGAGTTCTGCCGCCACGGCAAGCTGTGTGATGACATTCACGTCGAAGGCAATTCCGAGGCTGACCGCTTCGGCGGCGCATCCGTCACTGTCCGCGACTGCTGGGAAGTCGAGCGCGGTTCGATCTACGCCAAGTGGTGCCTTTTCACCGCCCTGACCGAGCGCAATCAGGCGAGCATATTTGGTCGCATTCGCGGCAAGCGGACGCAGAACGGCGGCTCGATCCAGAGTGGTGATATTCTCTCCAATTTCGCAGAGATCGTGCAGGACGCCCCCGGCGACGACAATGGCGACGGTATCGGCGTTTCCAACGGGTTCCGGGGGAACACGGTCGGCTCGTTCATTATGTCGGGTGCGAATTGCTACGGAATGTGGCTGCGCCAAGGCTGCGACGACAACACTTTCGTTTCGTTCACCAGCATCAACGGCATCACGCTCGGCATTCAGGTCTACGGCAACCGTAACACCTTCAGCAACGTCCACATTCGCGGCCATGCTTCGGGCGGCCTTCTGCTCGCTGGCGACGACAACCAAGCGCACGTTGACATCGAGGTGCAGGGACAGGCGGTCGGGCTTGGGCCGAGCAGCAGAGGCAATCGCGTCACAGGGCGCGCGATTTCTACCGGTGTGGGGGTAACGTCTTTCGACCTCACAGTCTCGACTGGCGTTACCGACAGCTACGTGGACATCCAATCCGGGCCGCGCGGCATCAGTTATGCGGCGGGAGTGCTTCCGCACGCCAGCAACACCTTCTTCCTTCGCGGCCCGAATCCGCATGTCGTCAACACGCTCCGAACCGACCGAGGGTATCAATGGTCTGGATATGTGACTGTTACCGGCGGGGCCAAGATACTTGAGGTGCCCGAGCGCAAACCGGATGGCACATGGGGCACCAACGGGCTTTACGAAATCCAGCCTACGGCGGGCGATGCCGCCAATGTTTATCGCATCCGCCTGCAATTGTCGTCCACGCTGGCCGATGTGCGAAGCGAGTACGAGGTTATCTCTCGGCAGGGTGCGTTCACCATCCGCACAATCCATGAAGGTGCCGGGACTTACGCGGCCTTCGCGCCGAAACTGCGGGCAGCGACCGGCACCAGCGGGCCGACGCTTGAGATTTACCGAACCGAGACGGGGGCTGCTCCCACCATCGTTTACGTCGAGAAGTATTAAGCGTGTCCTCTTCGCTCAAAGCCATACTGGTGATGCTTCTGGCATGGCCGTTAAGCGAGTGCGCGTTTGACCTTGTGCAAAGCAGGAGGCGGCGGTGACACTCCTGACGATACTGCACGGATGGGCGGCGGTGTGTGCTTTTGGCATCGCCGCTGTTCTTCAAGGTGCAGCCGCTTCCCCTGACTTCCGCATACGGATCGGTGCAAGCGAGCGCGAGCGTAGCTATAACTTCCAACTGGTCGCGGTGTTCCTACTGGCGCTTGGCTTAGACCTCGCCAGCATTGGCATTGGGGTGGACGACCTCGCCCACCATGCAGCCATTCTTCTCGCGTGCCTCACTGGCACAATTGCCATGCTGATGTTCGCCTGGAGGCTTTTCAAATGGAGGCGATAGCAGACAGCGGCATTGAATGGCTATTCCGCATCGGGACCGGGGGCGGCTTTCTGGCGCTGGTCTATGTCACGCTCAAGTTCTTTGGGTCGAGCCAGACCGAGGCGGTGAACGCCTACGCGGATCTCTACAAGCTGGTGAAGGAGGAGCGCGACCAGTTCGCTGCCGACCTTGGCGCGCTTCGGGTGCAGATAGCGGCCCTGCGGTTGGAGCTTGAAGAAGAGCGCAACGCGCGGATCGGTCTTGAGCGGCAGTTGGCAGCGTCGGGTCAAGCGGCGGCTAGCGTTTTCCAGCGCAAGCAAGACTGAGTTATCCCCGAACAAATTGAGAACAGCGTAGTCCGCGAAGGTGGGTCGCGCTAGCATGTATTTCGAGGCCTAGCAATAGGCGTTGTGGGAGGGATCGCTTGAAGATCGACCCTGAACTTTATTCGTATTGCACCGACCGCCAACGCGAGGTGCTTGAAGCTTACGAAGAACACGGCACCGGCCCTGCGGCTGCGGAGGCCCTTGGCGGCACCGACCGAACCTATCCTGACAAGGTGTTGCGTGACGTTCGGAAGAGGGCGGCGCGCGAGGGATATGCCCCGGGTCACTTTCAGGACGGCGTGGCCCCGGGCTACCTTATGGGCAAGGTCACGGTGCAGCGCGGCCCCGGGGGCGTCGAGCGCGTATGGGAGCGTCAGTCACCCGACCAAACCCGCGCACTTGAGGCGCTTAGGGAGGTCGTTGAAGGCATCCAGTCGGACATCGAGCCAGCGCCCCGGGTCAAGGCCCCGGCGGTTGCTAACTCGGACCTCTGCAACCTTTTCACTTTCACGGATTATCATTTAGGAATGCTCGCTTGGCATCGCGAAGGCGGGCAGGACTGGGACCTTCAGATTGCCGAAAGCACTCTGCGCAAAGCGATGGCCGCGATGGTTTCGCAAAGCCCCGTCGCCCATACGGCAGTGGTCAACATTCAGGGTGACTTCCTGCACACGGATGGCCTGACTCCGATTACTCCAGGGCACGGCCATGTCTTGGACGCTGACAGCCGTTTCCCGAAGATCCGCAAGGCGGCTATCCGCCTGATCCGCGAACTTTGCCGGATGGCGCTGGAAACGCACATGGAAGTGCATCTGATCCTAGCGGAAGGCAACCACGATCAGGACAGCATGGGCTGGCTGGCTGACAGCTTCGCGGTCCTTTACGAAGACGAGCCGCGCCTGACGGTCAACGACAGCAACCTCCCCTTCTACGTGGTGGAGTGGGGCGAGACGATGATCGGTGTCCATCATGGGCACAAGGTGAAGAACGAGCAGCTTCCGCTCCTGTTTGCCGCTCAATACGCGCAAGCATGGGGGCGCACCCGTCGCCGCGAAATCCATTGCGGGCATCGGCATCACCGCGACGAGAAGGAATACAACGGCGTCACAGTCGTCCAGCATCCGACGCTGGCGGCCCGGGATGCCTATGCAGCGCGCGGGGGCTGGATTGCCGACCGCGCGGCACAAGCGATCACCTACCACAAGCGATACGGGCAAGTGGGCCGCGTCATGGTCTGCCCTGAAATGCTGGAAGAGGCGGCATGATCGTCCCCACTCCCCTACCCGCCGCCCCTACGGCTGAAGAGGTGGCCCGCAAGATCGAACGCCAGCAAGCGCGGGCAGTAGAAAAGGCACTGGTCGAACGTGACCGCCAGTTGAGAGGTGCAGCATGATACCCTCTATCTTCGACACCGGCGTAGATGCAGCGGACTACGTTGCCCCCTACCCTGTCACCTATAGCAATTGGGATCTGTGCGAGGGGCTTCCTGACGAAGAGCTAACGGAGGTCTGCTTTACACCGGACTTCTCGGCAAAGCTGCCGGAGGAATGCCCCGATATGGTTGTCATCGACGAGGAAGATTTCGGTGGCGAATGAAGCCGCCCAAGCCCTCCGCGATGCTGCCGATTGCGTGGAAGCCTGCGCCCTATCGGATGCCCAGCTATACCTAATCGAGATGATCGCCCTTCATGTGAAGGACAAGGCAACCGGAGGGATAACCGACCGATGCCGCACAACCAAGCTGCTGCTTAGGATGCTGGATCGTGGATAGCCGCTTCAATAGCGCGACAGCGAATGTTCCAAAGCTCTGTCGCCTGACAGCAATGCCCGGGTTGCCCAAATATGTCCGACACCCCGCTGGACGCGATCAAAACAGCCAGCAAGCGGGGGTTCTCTGCGATGTATTCGCGCCAAAGCCGACCATAAAGCTCGGCGCACTCCTGCTGATTGACCGCCTTCCGCCCCTTGGCTTGCCGCCAAGTCAGTCCGGTGCTGCCGTCCGCGAACCTTTTGGCCGCTTGATAAATCTCTTCAATCGACTTGCCGCCGCGTGCCTGAATGCGGGCGCAGAACGCGCTAAACCGCTTATCCCCGCGAGAACTGCATTCCCTAAAGGGCGCGTTGCCATGTCTAACAGCCATGCCCCACGGCTACCACAAAAGCGAGGACATAGCAAGTGAACCGCAAGATTTTGTTTGACTGGCTTGATGCGCGATTTCCCGGCCTGTGGAACCGCCCCGGTTTTGTGGCTGGCTTCGACGCGGCCATTGACGCTGCGATTGCCGATCCTATCGACCTTGGCCCATCCAAGGTGCTGACCGTAAGCAAGGCGGGCGTGGATCTCATCAAAGAGTTTGAGGGGTGCCGCCTGACCGCGTATCCCGACCCCGGCACTGGCGGGAAGCCTTGGACGATTGGTTACGGGGCCACCCTCATCAACGGCAAGCCTGTGACGCCTGGACTGCGGATCACGCGGGACATTGCCGACAAGCTGCTGCTGGAGGACATCGAGCGCCACGCGGACCCTGTGCGCGATATGGTGAACGGATACGCCACGCAGGGCCAATTCGACGCGCTGGTGAGCTTTGCCTTTAACGTGGGCGTCAACGCGCTGAAACGGTCCACCCTGCTGCGCAAGCACATGGAGGGCGATCACGAGGGCGCGGCTAACGAGTTCGCCCGCTGGAACAAAGCTGCTGGCCGTGTGCTGGCTGGCCTGACCCGCCGCCGCGCAGCCGAAGTCAAGCTATACCGGAGCTAACCTAACAGGAGGGGCACATGAAGGGCGCTGCTTTTACGAGCGGAATGTTTTTAACCGCAACGGGAAGCATGACAGCCTTTTATGTTGCCGCTGTAGCGGTGGGATTGGTTATTGCTTGGCGGGTGGCGAGTTAGCGTTTGAGGTGTTCTCCGCGCGATATGGCGTCCGCTAGGTCGGCGCATAAGCGGACATTTACAGGATAGCTCTGCGACCGGAGAAAGCGCACAATCTCGCGCCGCTCATCCGAGCCGCTTGTGCGCGGGCAACCGCAATTGCGGGGCTCATCCATAAACTGCCAGTCACTCATCCTTCACTCGCTTTCTGCCGCTTATACAGCCGGTCCATGATCTTGCGCCTCTCTTTGTAGAGGGGGGCTAGTGCGGTTAGTGCCGCGTCTATCTCTGTAAGCCTTCGCTTCTCTGCTTCTGTGGCGTAGTCGCGGGGGTTAGGCATTCGCGAGTTTCGCCTTCTTGTGCGCTTCCCAATCGGCATTGCGGCGCGCATCTTTCCAAGCCTTATGCGCGGCTTCTAACTCGGTCGTGTCCTCAGGGGAGTTCAGCGCGAGGTCGAGCCACCGCTTGTGAGCTTCCGCTTCGGCTTTGGCTGCTTCCGACATACTCAATCTCCTTTGTCGGTGGCGTAGGGGTTAGGTGTTGCGGGCGGCTTCAAGCGCCTCGACGCGCTGGCGCGACACGGCGGCAGGAATTGGACTGCCGAGCTTCTCCGCGCGCCCGACCTCAAAAGAATGCCGATACTCTGCCGACCGATTGGTGGACGGCCACGGCGCGTCAAGATCGCGCCCGTCGCGGTAGCCTTCTGCGTGTTCGTCGTCGGCCCAATGCTCACTTTGCATAACAACTTCCTTTCTCCACACATAATACAGAGCCACGCCCGCAAAGCAAGCGGAAAAGGCTTGATTTTTCCAGTGAGAACGTATAATGAACATCAAGAAGATTTTGAAGGACTGGTTTACCGCGCCAGACAATGAGAACTTCGAGCTTGCCCGCGCGATGTGGGCGGTCGGGTTCGTCTGCGCGATGGGGTATCAGGCCGCCGATATTTGGCAGGGGCAGCCGTTCGATCTGCGGACCTTTGCTGAGAGCCTTGGCATCATCCTTGTGGGCGGTGGCGCGGCAACGGCGGTCAAAGACTTGGGCAGCGGAAGGAGCAAGCCATGACTGAAGGATACGTTGACATTCGCGGCGAAGGCTGGGGCGGCGACATTACCGGCGACAGCGGGACCGCGTTCATGGACAAATGGGGCGGCCTCTCCATCGAAGGGACGCGCACCTGATGCCCATCGGTGGCATTGATGACGCATTCATCCTCCGCGCACTCTGGCGGCGCTTCAAGGCGTGGCTGCGGGAGGTGTTCGCATGATCGCAGCATGGCTTGGAACGAAGGCGCTAGGCCTTCAACGGTGGATATGGCTGCTTGCCCTCCTGGCGGCAATCGCTGGCGGCATTCTGTGGCTACAGGCCCGCGAAGAAGCAGATGACAAGGCAAACCAAGAGATCGGCGCAAAGGTCCAGCGCGAAGGCGACCTGCGCAAGACTATCGAACGGGCGGAGACAGCCAATGAAGCTGCTGAAAATATCAAGCGTGATCCTGATGCTCGGCGTGACGGGTGCCTGCGCCACTCGCGAACCCCCGAGAATTGTTGACACCTCCTGCCTTACGTTCCGCGCGATAAGCTATGCGGAACTGGCTGCTGGCGAGATGGACGATCCCGGCAACGTGGCTGACAGCAAGCCGACCGTGAAGGAGATCGAAGCGCATAACGCCAAGTGGGATGCTATCTGCGGTTGAGGTAGAGGCCCCAACCAAGGAATAGCGGCCAAGCAACTATGAAGGCGGCAGCGATCAGATAGCGGCAGCGCCCGTCCGGCATTCCGGTGGACATAACCATGCCGACACCAGCAACAATATAGGCAGCTAGAAGATCATCAAACATTCGGCTTGATAACACGAAAAAGTGCTTGACGCAAGGGCCGAATGCTGTAGGGTGGTTGGGCTAGAATGAAAGTTGACTGGTTTGGCCAGCGACGGTCACGAGATAGCTGCGCGGCGCGTCATGGAATTGGCGCGGGAAAGAAGGGTTGAGGATTCCGCCCGAACCGCCCGCAGCTACCTCACCAACGCCCCAATCACCCCGCTAGCAACCCCAGCCCGATAAGCACCTGGACTGGCTTAGGTAGGCGCATTGGATGCCTCGATCATGGCGCGGTAGCCATCTGCAATGCTGTTGTGAAAATCGAAGCCGGTTGCATTGCCGAACGCCTCCACCATCGCCTCCGTAGGCTCAGCAGGCACCACAACGAACCCTGCTTGCTTGATTGCTGCTAGGGCGGCATCGGTGATGGTCCCGCAGACCTCTTTCGCGGCCAGCTCGTATGACTTGCTGGTCGAGTTGCCCTGCTGATGCTCCTTGCTTGGGAACAGCAAATCCGACGCGCAGATAAGCGCGCCGATAGGATCGCCGGAAAGCGGGTCCACCTTATCCCAGATCGCGTTCTCGATCACTTCTCTAAGATCATCCATGTTTGCTGTCCTCCTTGTGGTGGTCGAGGCGGCCTAGGGCGATAACAATATCCCACCCGATTGCCTTTGCAGCGTTCCCGCGCGCGTTCACAACCTCCTGAACGGCCCGTTTGGCATCCGCCAGCGCAATCAATTTATCTGACATTGGTGTCTCCTGTGGCTAGGCGGTGCGTCCTGCGATCCGACCGCCAATATACGCAGCGGCGATCACAAGCCCGATGGGTAGCCCGTTAGGCAGTCCAGTGGCTTCGATCAGCAGAAGGCAAACTATGCCGGTGAAAAAGGCAACCGTGAGACCGGCCATCATCTATTCTCCCTCACTTAAGCCACCCCCAGCGCCTTCCACACCGGATGGAGCGCACAGTGTCATAGGAAACGCCATAGGCATCCGCCGCGTCCCGGTGCCCGCGTGTGTCGGCGCGGATAGCGCGAACGTCATCCTCTGACAGCTTGGCCGAGTGCGACTTGGTGCCGCGCGGGCTTGTGCCGTCTATGAGGGTGTCTGCCATATTGTTTGGGCGCGTATCTTCGCGAATGTGCTGCGGGTTAATGCACGACCGATTGTGGCACACCTCAGGAGCGTGGCAGGCGTCCATTTCAGGTGCCATTTTCCGCCCATTGTATAACTCCCACGCCGCACGGTGAGCGGGCATCTGCGCGCCGCCCCAAACGAGCCGTCCGTACCCTAACCTGTCGAGCGCGAACGGCCACAGGATACAATTATCCGTTGGCGCCCCCACTGCGTGCCTAAGGAACGCTTGCGGCTCCCCCGGCAGAGCATTTCCGCCAAGTGGGTGGCCATGGCGTTTCAGCCTCCCGTGGTGAGCAAGGCAAAGGACACCGATGCGCCGGGGGTTGTCGCACCAATCAATTGAACATAACTGCTGCTGCATCATCTAGCGGCTCCATCGCTGGGTGACGGGCGGCTCGATGTACCAGATCGGGTCGCCCTTTTTAGAGGTACGAGTGTACACCACCCCTAGAACAGACGCAAAACAAAAAGGGCCTATATTGCGCAAATCCTTGTGGGTTTGTCCGTAGAAACCGCAGATTTGCGCGGGCACCTCCTGTTTACACCGAGAAGGTCGGGGGATCGTGGCCCTCAGCGCCCACCACGTTTTCTGCGAGTTTCGGCCTGTGTACGCCCTACCCCCAAAGGTACAACGGTACACTAAAAGTCCGTCGCGCTGCTCGCATCCCTCATAAATGACGGGGAGTACCGGGCATAAACCTGCTCGGTCATCCGCAGCGAAGTGTGCCCCAGATACTGGCTGATTAGCTGCATGGGCACATTGTCCTGCGCCATCCATACCGCGCAGGTGTGGCGCAGCGTGTGCGGCGAGAACGGTATCCCCGCGCGCACAGATAGCCGCTGAATCGCCTTTTTGACCGAACCTACCGGCTTGCCGCCATACTCCACCACATGATCGGTTAGGCGTGCCGCCAGCGCCAGTTCCAGCGCGGTCCGAACGCGGCTGTTCATCGGTACGACCGTGCGGCGCTTGTTCGTCTGCACACGCCCCGGCGGGCGAAAGTCGATTGTGCCGTGATCGAAGTCCACGCGATCCCAAGTGAGATCCAGTATCGCGCCAGCTCGCGCTCCTGTCGCCAGCCCCAGCGTCACGAAAAGCTTTATGTGTGGCGTGTCGGCAAGGTCCACGATCTTGCGCGCCTGCTCCTTGGTCAGCCAATTGTCGCGCGGCTTCGATGCTGGCGGAATCCATATCGAGGGTGCGGCAGTGCCGTACCTGTGGCGCAGGCAGGCCCGCAGCAACTCCAGGTCGGTTTTGATCGTGCTGTCGCTGTAGCCGAATTCCTTGCGTCGCTTGTGGTAGCTTCGGCAGTCCTCGCGCGTGATCGTGCTGCCTATCCGGTCGGCAAACTGCCCCGCCAGTGCATCCCAATGGGCCTTGAAGCGATCCGCCCGCGCCCCGTCCGCTATCCTGTCCGCGACATAGACCGGCCATAGGTCGCCTACCTTGTCGCTCTTTGCGGCTGTGAGGCGCTGCCAAATCTCTCTGGCGATGCTTTCGGCCTTTGACTCGTCAGCCGTGCCAGTCGTGATGCGTCGGCGCGTTCCTCCCTCGTCTCGGTAGGTAACGGCGAGTTTGCCTCTGTGCATTGTGAGGGTGTATTCTGACACTCGTACCGCTCGACCTCGCTGGCAGGTATGCGGATAAGCTTGCCGAGCGCGAAGCCCGCAAGATCTCCGTTGCGGTACATAAGCCGGACCTTCTCTGCCGAGCAACCCCAGCGTTCAGCGAGCGTCTTGGGCGAGTAGGGCTTGGGAGCGGTCACATTACTCTCCGTTGAGGTGCTTGCGGACGGCTAGGCCGAGAGGGGATGCCTCACCGAAAACGCCAGTCAACCCTTTGTGCGAAAGCGCGCGGAGCGTTTGCAATGCTCGTGGATATTTTCGGTATTCGCCATTCCAAAATACGGTGGCATCTCGCCCGTGATCGGGGAGTGACCTTAAGAGACGTTTCTGCGCCTCGCTCAGCTTCCCGGCTATCTCAGCGATCTTATTCATTGTGTGCCTCCATCTGCTGTTCGTGGGCGTATCCTGCGCGCCAGTGTTTCCAGCGTTCGCTCCCCCACGGATAGCGGCAGTCGGATAGGTAGCGGCCATTCTTGGCGCTGGTCATTCCGCCGTGGAACGCCTCTGCAATCTGATCGTCGGTGAGTGGCTCAGCCATTGTGTGCCTCCTGTGCGCGGAGGGCGGTAAGGATGGCCGCCCATGTCGCAGCGGCGCTAAGGCTGCGCTCGGCAGACTGCGCAGACCCCACCTCTTCGGCGCGCTCATAATTCAACATGTGGTATTCGAACCACTCTTCGGCACGCTCGATACGCTCGGCCAGCTTTGTGTCGGTCATTGTGATTGCTCCTGATTGGGGGTGGGCGATGGCCGCGCTTTCATCCGCTTCTGCCATTTCGAGGCTGTCGAGATTGAGATATTGAAGCGCCGCGCCAGCCTCCTGCCGCCAAGCCCCTCTTCCATTGCCTCTAGGAAAAGCGCCTCATCGACCTTGGTTTTTTGCTTGCCCCCAGGCGTTCTCTCCGGAGGTGTAAGTGAGGCCGTGACCCGCGCCCAATTCTTCCCCGCGCGAATATCGTCCACTGCGGACACCGTGACCCCAAACTTCTCCGCGAAAACGGAAGCGGGTTCATCGCTCAGATAGATTTCCTTGACAGCCTTCTCGTTGAGTTTGGCCCTCGGGTGATTTTCGCCATGGGGCTTCGTACCATGGATTTGCATGTGCCGGTGGTTCTCAGCTTTGGTCACCCAAGCTAAATTCTCCGCTCGCGGGTCTGTCCGATCACCGTTCAGATGAGCGGCCTCAAGGCCTGGTAGGCTAGGCTCGCCGTGGAATGCTCGACAGACGAGGCGGTGAACAGTCTTGGCATACCGCTTCCCGTCCTTGCTCATGCCGACAATCAGGTACCCATGGCTGTCATTGCCGTGGGCCAATATCTTGACGCCCCGAGCAGACGAGCGGACCCGCCCATAATTCGACACCTCATACCAGTGTTCGAAGTCAGGGCACGGTCGCCACACTTCGCCCTCCTCGGTCTGTCGGCTATTCATCAACGCCTCCTTTGAGTGCGGCAAACTCTCTGCAAATATCCTCGAAGCGCGGGAGCATCTTGCGTCCGTCCGCTTCTGCTGCCTTGCGTCCTCGCGCGGTAATCGCTGCTCGCAATTGCGCCTGTTCGCGCTCGATGCGCTTGAAGGCGACGATCTGCTCGGCCAGCGATAGCTGTGCGCCTGCTTTGACCAGGCGGGGCTTGTGGGCGCGGGTGGTCATGCGGTTTCTCCGCGTACCTTGGCGATGGCGGCTTCAGCGATTTCGCGCAGATAAGAGCCATGCTCGGCAAGCGCCTTCACCTGCACCAGCGCCTCCAGCAATTCCGGCGCGGCTGCGATCAGGCGGGCATTGGCAATAGCCTCTATCGTGCCGTCCTCTTCGCCATCCCCCGGTCGATCCCATGCAGGCACGAATGCAGCGGGGAACATCGCGGGGTTGACTATTCGGTGGACCCGGCACTCAATCGACATGGGCTTCGGCCCATCAACGCTCCACGGCCCCGGCGTATGTGCTTCCTTCGCCATCATCAATTCTCCTGTCCTGCGATAAGTGCCTCAGCCCGCGCTATGCTGGCCTGAATGCTGTCGATCTGAGCGATTGCCGCATCACACAGGGCGATTGCGGTGGCCTGCGATGCCATGCGGCCCCACTCGCGTTCGCGCAGATCCCGTGCGGCCCGTTCGTCGCAGCGCGCCTGCTGTGCCCTGCCCCCGCTCATGGCTGGGCCTCGTGGTAGGCTGTGAGGGCTTGGGCGGCGGTGGCATAAGCGAAGTCCAAAGCGCCTTCCCTGTCGTCCCAGCGATAGTTTTTACCAGCGTCGTCTTCTGCACTGGTCTGCGCCTTGATAGCCTCCAACGCCTCGACCAGCGCCTTGACTTCTGGCTGTGCTGTGGAGGCGAGACGGTGGGCGGCGAAGGCTTGCTCAATGCAATCCCGGTTGTCGCCTAGCGTTTTGTCGCCTGCCAGTATGCGCGCGGCCTGCTTATTGTGGAACGCGGTCACTGCGGCCTTGTCGGCTTCAGTTACGTCGCCCTGCGTCACATTATCATGCATGGCTGTCCTCCTTGCGGGCGAGTTCCATGCCGCGACGGAGGGCCTTGAGGGTGAAATCCTCAAAGCCGGCTTCGCTGGGCCACTCTGCAAGCAGCGCCCTCGCCTCGACCGACAACGGATCGACCGGCGGATCTTCATGCTCCGCGATGTAGCGGGCGAGCGCGTATTTATAGATCACGGCAATGTCCGACGAAAAGATTGTCTCGCAGTGGTAAAGGTCCACGGCCCGTTCCAACGCCCACTCGGCCACCTTCTTATCATCCATGATCTGTCTCCTTGGGGGTGGCGGGGGTCTCGATCTCTGCCCAGCATTTGGGGCAGTAGACGCAGCCCGTGTGCGGGTCGCTGCGCACCCAGCCTTCGGGGATCGGGGCGTCATCCAGCGTCGGCTCCTGCCAGACCCCGAAGCCGTGGCCCTTGCCGTTGAAGCTATGAAACTGGCGGTGAGGGATGGTGTGCGGGCCGGTTTCGAGGTGGCACCCGTCACAGGAAAGTGTGATGCGAACGGTCATGCGCCCACCCCCACCGGAGCCACACGCGGCGTAACAAAGCGGTCAGGCTCGCCCCTAAGCAGCCCTGCAATCGCGTGCTGGTAATCATTCAGGCACCAGCCAAGCGCGCTCTGCTCCGGCTGCGAAAGGTTCTCCAGCGTCGGCGCGCTTATCTCCATGTTCGCCTCGATAGTGCGGGCGATCTTGAGGGCGCGGGGTGCGTCTGCGGGGTCGCGCTCGGCGTGGTCGCGCAGGCGGTCGATCAGGTGCGTGGCGCGAAGGATAAGGCTGTCCGCCTCGCTTGGCTTCGCATCGGTGAAGGTGGCAGGGGCGGTCATTTCGTCTCTCCCTGCTCAGGATTGACGAGAGAGAGGTCGCGCCCCTTTGCACCCTTGATTTGCACCGTGCCGTAGTGCCACGGCCCCGGCGGGTCTTGGCTGAGATCGTAAAGCCAGAACCTCCGCTCGTTGTCGGAACTCATGTGGCAACCAACGATGTAGAAGTGTTCCCAGCCCGATAGCTGCTTTCCGGACGCGCTGGTCGCCGTGGTCTTGAACCAGACCCCCTGCCCCGGCCAAAACTCAGGACCGACCTTTGCCGCGCCTTCAATCCACTGCCACGCGATGTTGTTGGCCAGCGGCCCACCTTCGCATTCGTAGTCGCACGCGCGAAGCTGCTCTAGCGCAGTCTCAATCGACCAGTGCTTGTCCTTCGCCATCTGTCTTACTCCTTTGCCAAGTGGCTGTGGGAGTGTTGTAGGCGATACAACTAGGGCTGTAAAGCGAAAAGTTGTATGTCGTGCAAATTAATTGGCTAGGGCCATCGCCTCGGCAATGACCGTTTCTGGCGCGGTGTCGTTCATGAAGCGGGCGCATAACGGCGGGATCGAGGCTTGCACGAATGCCTGGAATGCTTCGTCGTCCATGCTGGCAAAGCTGATGCTGCCGGGAACGAATAGCTGCTTGCGTCCGGTGTCGATCCATTCGCCGCACCCTGCCCCTACCTTGGCGAAGTATAGCGCGGCGTCGGGCGTAAGGTGTGGGTCGCTGTTCTCGCTAATCAGCTTGAGAATTGCGAAATACAGGCGATGATACCGAGGGTTGCGAACGCGGGTGGGTTTGAGTTCCACCACATCGCCCAGCTTCATCTTGCCAGCTTGCTCCTGCGCCTTGTCATTGTAGGGGCGGAAGCCATCGGGGGTGTAGCGGTATAGGTGGCGGTCGCTCAAAGCCCGCGCTCCCGTTTGGCGTCTCGGATCTCGCGAGCGGCGGGACTGTCCTTACAGAACGCCTCCATAAGAGCGCGAACGTCCACGCCTCGCCAGAAGGTTTCCTCGCCTATGTGGTGCTGCCGGTCATGGCACGGCTTGCAGAGACTCACACAGTAATAATCGCTCGGCTTGCGGCTTGCCCCGCCATCGGTGCCAAGGCGAACGTGTGCGACTTCGATGCCCGCCGTTTCGCCGCACTTGGAGCAAGCAAACTGGCGAACGTAGTCGCGGTGCTTGGTGGACTTGAAGCGACCTGTGCGGTTTGGCTTCTTCCAGGACGCCCGTTCGGCGTCTTTGTCACGGATGCGCTTAGGCAGCATTCTAGTCGCCCCAACGCAGCCCGCGCATCGAAGCCAGCGAGCGGGTCAGGTCCATGCTCGCGCGCTTGGCTGACGCGAATGCATTGCTTCGGTCAGTGGCGTTTTTCTCTTTAAGGTCCGCAATGGCCGCATCCGCAGCTTCAATGAAGCGCGTTGCCTCACATGCCGCCTCTTCCAGCGCCTCGATCCTCTTACGCTGAACTATGTCCGCCGTTCCTATCATCACTCGCTCCTGTAAGTGTTTGGCGGGTATTGGGAGCGCCCGCCATCACTAGCCATTCCGCACGATTCCCCCTCTACTATTAAGGTGCCGGGTTTCAGGTCATCCGCGCCGTGAATGCGTCTGGGTCAACGCGGGCCTGCATCGTGAGCATTAACCACGCGGCCAACGTGGCAAAGGAGGTAGGCACCCCCGATATTACGTTGTGCCCGCGTTCGTGATGAACGGGATGTCGTCGTCGAGATCGTCGTAATTCGATCCACCGCCGCGATTGGTATTGGGGCCAGTGCTGCCGAACCCGCCGCCGTTGCCGCTCGGGCTACCGCCCTGCCCGCTGTCGCTCGACTTTCCATCCAGCATGGTCAGGGTGCCGTTCAGGCCGCGAAGGACAACCTCGGTCGAATAGCGGTCATTGCCCTGCTGGTCGGCCCACTTGCGCGTCTGCAACTGGCCTTCGATATAGACCTTGCTGCCTTTGCGCAGGAACCGCTCGGCAACGCCTACAAGGCCCTCGCTGAAAATGGCGACTGTGTGCCATTCGGTGCGCTCGTGCTTTTCGCCGTCCTGCTTCCAAGTTTCGGTGGTGGCAACGCGCAGGTTGCACACCTTGCCGCCGTTCTGAAAGCTGCGGACCTCTGGGTCCGCGCCAAGGTTACCGATGAGCATGACTTTGTTGAGTGATCCGGCCATTATGCTGCCTTCTTGTTTGCGTTGATGAATGCCTGAATGTCAGGCAGTTGCTCGTATGTAAGGGACTTGGTGCTTTCCGGCGTCAGGTGGCGCAGGAGGTCGGCAGGAGCCTTCCCAACCGATTGCAGCTGCGTCTCGACCCATTGGCGGGTTGCGTCCGTCAGCGGCCCGCTAGGGCGAAGCTGCGCAAGCGCCTTGCGGAATACTTCATGCGCCTCAGGCTTCCATGCCTTCCATTGCGCCTTGCCCTTGAAATCTTTCGTCTCGCATGGTGCCCAGACGTTGCCGAGATCGTAGAGGTAGCGTCCAATCCCCCACTGCACCGCCGCGCGCTTCAAGGCGTCGGAGATACCGCCCTTCTCGCCCTCAACCGCCGTGTTACCCGCGCCATCGGTCTTGGTGATCCATTCGTCATCAACGCGGATGGAAAGCTTGCACAGGACACGGCCTGTTGCCGTTTCGTCATAGTAGGTTGACCAGTTGGCAGGGCCGCAAACCGCGTCGAGGCGGTCCATAACGTCGCGCGCGTCGAGATAGGCGAGTGCAAGTGCGCTGCCATTCGCGGATACATGCTGCGCCCGCCAGTGAATGTCTTCCGGCTTGAACGGCGCGGATAGTCTGTCGATCATGCTCAATACCCCACGGCTTCAAAGCGTTTGTGGATCTCGCGGACGGTTTCGACATCGCGCTTGCAGTAATCTGCTATCTTTTGATGCTCACCGTCCGCCCAAGCCTTCGCGACCATTGAGCCGTCGAAGTCTCCCTTGCATTGCAACCCAAGGGCTTTGCAGAGATTGTCCTGACTGATGCGGTCGCGCGGACCTGCCCACGCCACCATCGTATCGAACACGCAATCATCCCACGGCTTAGGCTGGCGCGGGAATGCCACGCTCGGCGGCAGTTTCACCCCAAGGATGATTGCCCGCCGCAGGATGAAGGGGATGTCGAAGCCGGTAATGTAGTGACCGACGAACTGGTTCACGCCCAGCTCGGGTAATGCCGCGAAGAAGCTTTCGATGATAAGCTGCTCGCACTCTTCGGCCTCCGCATGAACGGCTTGCGCCTCGCCATCGCCAATCGCAAAGCCAATCGTGCAGATATGGCCGTGCGCAGGATCGAAGCTGGTCTTGGCGACAATCTCTTCAGCCGCCGCGTCGCCATTCTCCGCAATCCATTTGTCGATGCTCTCCTGCTTTTTGTATTGGGCAGGTGCCTTGATGTTCTTGCGAACCTCAGCGCGGTATTCCGGCGACTGGTTCGGGATCGTCTCAATGTCGAGGTAGATCGTGTTCATGCCGCCACCTGCACGGTGGGTCGCTGCTGTGCGTTAGCAAGGGCTTCCGATACGGTGGAACCAATTCCGCTGCGACCGTCGCGAAGCTGCACGGAAAAGCGGCCTTCGAGGTAATAACGCACCTGATAGATGCCCGCCTCGATCATCGCTTGCGATAATGTGGGGTCGTTCATAACCACTCCTTTAGTCGGAATGGTTGTATGCGATACAATCAGGCCACGCAAGCCTTAATTTTGTAAAATGTGCAACTTTTCGTCGCTAGTCGACCTTCGCCCCTATCAAAGCGGCTACTACACCCTCGATCTGGCGGCGCTGTTCGCGGTTGGCTTTATCCCACATCGTCCAGATAGGCGGGTTATCGGTGGGGTCGCGCTCGATCAGGCTGGCGGTGTCGGTTTTCAATGCCGCCGCCAATCGCTCAAGCGTCTCCTGGTTATACTGCAACAGGCCCCGCTCCATCTTCGACAGGTTGCCCTTGTCGATGCACGCGGCGGTGCTGAGATCGTCCAATGTCATGCGGCGAAACTTGCGCCATTCGCGCACGAAAGTCGGCTTGTGAATCGGGCTTTTGTCCATGCGATCATATTGCGCCCGTTTACCCCCTTCGGAATTGTAAAATATACCAATTTGGGGCTTGCAATCGCTAGTTGTAGGCGATACAACCTCCTTCATGGAACCCAACGAACGATTGAGCGCATGGCTGAAAGCAGCCGATATGACGCAAGCGGAAATGGCCCGTAAGTGTGGCTATGACCGTGGAAACTTTCACCGTCTGCTGAATGGGAAGCTGCGCCCCTCGCTGCACTTGGCCTTTGCCATAGAGCGCGAAACGAAGGGAGCGGTCCCCGCTGATGCATGGGTGCGTCAATGACCGCCCGTTGCCCTGATGGGCAGGACCTTGCCCATCGCGAGGCGGCGTTCTTCGGTTTCGTAGTCGTTGAGCCTGCGGATCTCGGTTTCGAGGAACTTGCGGTAGGTGCTGCGACTGCATCGCCAGTGGTTCGGCTCGTCTCCGCTGCAACTGACGCCCCTGACGCCGTGCGCGTCGAAGGTGGTCTCGGGGATGTTCTCGTAGAACTTAATCGCAGGCATGTTCTCTCCCTGTTCTCTTTTGGAACGGTAGTCAACATGCCGGATCGAGTCCGGTCAATCTGCGCAAAAACACCTGTCCCGCATCGGGATAAGCCGTTGGCGCAAATATACAAATTTGGAGCAGCAGCATGATTTTCGCAATCATCGCCGTTGTCGCGTGGGCCTTGTTCTTCGGCCTTTTCGTGGCGCGCGACCTCTACCTCGATCAACCGCAGGATGTGCGGGAGCGTCAGTGGGACGCCCCCTGCTGCACCGATGTGGTTTTCCCTTTCCATGACAATGGAGATAGCCAATGAGCGTCCGTGCAATCCACGGCGACCGCCCCGTCTATTCCGCTTCTAACGCGGCTGATGCGCTGGGGCGCGCCCTTCATGAAATCCGCCAGCAGGACGGCCTTACATGGGCCGATGTGGGCGCGGTGCTTGGCGTCTCGGAAGACCAAGCGGCCAAGTATGCCAACGGCATGGCTACCATGTCCTTCGTCACCTACGGGCGGGGCAAGCGCGAATGGAACGGGCGCTTCTGTGGCTACTTCGAGCGCCTGTGCGTCGATAGCCGCGCCGGTAGCCAGTGCGACCATCTGGCGCTGACCAACGTCCTCTCGGCGGCCACCAGCCTTAGCCAGTCGCTTGCCGATGGCGAGATTACCGCAGCCGAGATCCGCGAGAGCCGCCAGCTTCTTGAGCAGGCCCGCGACGATCTGGATGCACTCTTGAGCAAAGCGAGGGCCGTGGCATGACCGATTGGCAGAAAGGTGATCTGGCGCTGTATTCCGATGCCAGCCCCAGCGATGAACATTATGCGCCCCCGGAATTGCGCAAGGGAGCGGTCTATACCGTATCGGGCGTGGGCGTGGACGAGGCTGGAAACTCGGGCCTCTTCCTCTCGGAGCAAGAAAGCGACGGCTGCCTAGGCGGCTATCTCGCGTGGCGCTTCCGCAAGGTCACCCCCGACAAGGCAGACGAGTTCGACCGCGAAGTAATCGACCTCATGAACCGCAAGCCGGTGGGGGCGTAAGATGGGTGAATACACCTCCCCCGCGCAGATGCGCGCCGAACTCGCCAACGTCATCACCGACAAGGCTTTCCTTGATCGGGTCATCACTGACTATTTCAAGGCCAACCCGCCCGCGCCGGTTCCTGACTACGCGCCGGTCAAGGGCTTCCGCAAGAAGTCGCACTACGCGGCCCCTGCCAAGCAAGACATTATTCGGCAGGACGAGGACTATCATACGCACATGGAGCGCGGCTCTATGGCGCTTGGGCAGGCAATCGAGACAATGCTTGCTGGCGGCACCCCTCGCACCCCTAGCGACCTTTGCTGGCTTCGCGCCAGTGGTGCGGACGCTGGACACGGCACAAGCGAACGCGATGCGATCCCCCAGCCCACTTACAAGCATGTCACCTACAGCACGCCCTGCATGAAGTGCGGCGCGGCCCGTTCGTGCGCTCACAGGGGCGGCGAATAATGGGCAAGCCAAGCCGGGACAAGGGCGCTCGATATGAGCGAGAGCTGGTGCAGGACTTCGCCGCCTTCGGGCTGCGTTCGCGCCGTGTGCCGCTGTCCGGTGCCACCGAATACGCCAAGAACGATGTTGAGGTGGTCGCTGGCTATGACGGCAAGACCGTGTTCAGCGGGGAAGCCAAGCGCCGCAAGGCCCTGCCCAAGTTCTTCACCGAAGCACTCGACGGCGCGGACTTCGCAGCCTTCCGCCAGGACCATGGCGAAACGCTCATTGTCCTGCGCCTTAAGACATTTGCCGAGCTGCTCCAGTGACCGAGCGCCCCGTCATCCGCACCCGCAAGCGGTGTCTCGAAGACACCCGCCTAGCTGACGCTGCCTTCGATGCGGAGGTGTTTGGCGCGAAGTCGGCTGCGCGGTGCCGGGGGCAACTGGAAACGCTGAAATCAAAGAGCTTTCGCGAGGTGCCGAAATGAAATGGCTCACTCGCATCATCACTGCTTCCCAATGGGGCCGGGAAGCAGCTGTCCCTTCCGATCCCGGCCCCTCCACAGAAGGAATGAAAACAATGGCTTCAGTTAGCACACTTTTGCCGAAAAGTAAACCGCAAGCGGGCACTGTCCACTGGCTCAACGAGGCGATCGAGCGAGGCAAGAAGGGGGTGTTCACCGAGCTTGTGACAGTAACCCCCGGCCTCGCTGGAGAGTTGCTGCGGCGCAACGGTGGGAACCGAGGAATTAAGCCCATTAAAGCAAGCCAATACGCGAGCGATATGGCGCAGGGGCGTTGGACCCTCAATGGTGAGCCCATAATTGTAGCGGACACCGGCGAGCTCAATGACGGCCAGCATCGAATGCAGGGTGTCATCGATGCGAACGTGTCCGTGCCATTGCTCTTTGTTTTCGGGGTGAGCCGTGAAAGCCGCAAAACTGTAGATCAGGGTGCCGCGCGAACGGCAGGCGATTACATCGCCATGGACGGCATCAGGAATGCTTCTACCGTCGCCGGGTTGATCCGCCTGCTTATGGGGTATGAGGCTTCGGAAGGGAAAAGCTTCAGCCGCCCCGCAGAGTTTTCGAACGCGGAAGTCCGTGCTCGTGCCATGAATGATGCGGATACGGTAGCTTCGGCTGATTACGCGCAGTCGGTCGCGAAGTACACAAAGGGACTTATAAACCCCTCTCTCGTCGGAACTTGCCACTACCTTTTGTCGGAAATTCATCCGGGCGATGCACTGACGTATCTCAATCAGGTTTGCATTGGCGAAGAGATAAAGCGCGGCGATCCTGCGTTCGCTGTTCGCGATGCGCTTTCTCGGCTTGAAAAAGGCGGCAACATGCCGCGTGCTGAGTTGATTATGAGGGGGTGGAATGCGTTCCGCTCTAGCCGCCGCCTTACCCTTGCTAAGCGTCTTGGCAATCTTCCGGCCCTAGTGTGATGAAAATTATTACACTTCATCCTGAAGACGTTACCGTATGGGGCAACCGTAAGCGGGGCATAGATCCCGCTGCGGTTGACCGCATAGCGGCGTCAATGGCCGACATTGGCCTTCGTCAACCGATCACCGTGCGCGTCTTGGACGAGCTAGAAATCGACGGCGAGATACTGTGCGGCGCTCCGGTCCTAGTGACCGGGGCGCACCGCCTAGCTGCGGCTAAAAAGCTTGGTTGGCAGGCTATCGACTGCATCGAGATTGAAGGCGACGAGATCGACGCCGAACTTTGGGAAATCAGCGAGAACCTACACCGACTCGACCTTAGTAAAGAGCAACGGGACGAGCATGTGCGGCGCTACGCAGAATTGAAAGAGGCGCGGCGTGTTCAAGGCGGCCAAAGTGTCCAACTTGAAAGTAAGCGTGAGGACGGTCGCGGGCATCAGCGCAAGTCGGTCGCCACAGAAGTAGCGGAAGAAACTGGCCTAAGCGCCCGCACTGTTCGTCGTATCCTACATAACGAACCGAGCAAGGCCCCTCCCCGCGAAGTTTATGACGAACGAGAGGCCCGACGCGGGCGCGCGATGAATGCCTGGAACAAACTCGATGAGGAGGATCGAGCTTGGTTCCGGGACTGGATCGACACCCCAATCATGGACAGCCGCTATGACTGAATCGCAGGTTTATTTTCTGCGCGCCCCTAGCGTCGGGCTGCTTAAAATCGGCAGGTCAATCGACATTGAGCGTCGCCTCTCTGAAATCCGGCTTATCAGCCCGGTTAAGCTGGAGCTTCTCGGATACGTGTCGGGCGATTGGTCAGTCGAGACTGCCTATCACCGTCGATGGCACGGCCTCCGCCAGCATGGCGAATGGTTCACCGAAACAGCCGAACTGCGAGCAGCACTCGAATGCGACATCGTGTTGAACGCATGGAACCGCGCCAGCGCTGAGGCCCGCGAAATGGCCCTGGAGCAGATGGACGGCCCTGTGATGGACAATTGCCGTGCGGGATGAAGTCAAGTTCCTCCGCGCCGCGCTTCAAGAAATAGCGCGCTTTGGCCGTGGCGATGGTCACGGGCGCGGGTGGACGTGTGCAACCAAGGCGTTGGACGCCTTGAACGATCCTAGGGGGATGCCGAAAAAATGAGCGTCCGAGTAATGACCGCAGTGTGGGAAATAGACCTCCCGGCAAGCGATAAGATCGTTTTGCTGGCGCTTGCCGATTGCGCGAATGACGAGGGCAAGTGCTGGCCGGGAATGACCACTCTTGCGCAGAAATGCAGCAAGGGCGAGCGCACAATCCAAGCTTCGATCAAGCGCCTAGTGGCAGCGGGGCATCTGTCCCGCAAAGAGGTTCTTGGGCGCGGCTGCAAATACGTTGTTCACCCCCGCAAAGATTGCGCCCCCGCAGAAAATGCGCCCCCGCAGAAATTGACGAAAACCCCCGCAAAATCTGCGGGCAAACCGTCAAGAACCGTCAATGGTTGTTCTAACGAACAACACGAGCGGGTGAAGGGTTGGCCTGAAATACCCGATTGGGTTCCGGTGGCCGAGTGGAACGGCTTTGTTCGGATGCGGAGGGCCATTCGCAAGCCTCTGACCGACCGTGCGGTAACCACCATCATCCGCAAGCTAGATCGCTTCCGCGCCAATGGGCACGACCCCGGCGCGGTCCTCGATACCTCCACGGAAAACAGTTGGGCAGGAATTTTCGAACCAAGGACAGCAGCCAATGACTACCGCAATTCAAAACCGACCGGCACAGCCAATGCAGCCCAGCGCGCCATCGCCAGCCTCGGTGGCTGAGCGTGTCTCGATCCTGTCGGCCTGCCTCGCTAGGGTTCGCCCCGCTGGCATGTCCGACGACGCGGCGCACGAATGGCTGACGGTCTGCGCAACGGACGTTGCCCACCTGCCCGCCTCGGTGTTGCAGCAGGCAGCGCGGGAGGCTGGCCGCACGGTGACGCATCACGGCCAGATTATCCCGGCGATCCTCGGCAGCTTCACGGTCAAGAGCCACGAACAGCACGAACGCACGGTGCGCCAGTTGCAGCGGGATGGACACCAACTGCCAGGACGGACTGCGCCTGCGCTGACTGACGGGCGCGGCGGCACCAAGCAAATCGGGCAGGTCAAGGCATTGGCGGAACATCGTGGCTGATGCCCCGGCAGACCATTCCGGCACCCGGCTACACCCGCATATCCGGCAACCGCGCCCCGCCCAAAGCATGGGGCGACAAGCTGTGGGTGCAAATCCGCAACGGTTTTACCGACGTATCGCCGTGGCCGGTGGAGACCACGCGCTGGCGATGGGAGCGGGACGAGGCGGGCAGCGTGATCGAGCATCCCGGCGATGTGGTCGCGGTGCGCAAGGTGGATTGAAACAGGCGGGAAGGAATTGAGGATGGTGAAGAGTTTGCTGATCGGCATTGGGATGGGCTTCGTCACCGGGACAGTCGGCCATTGGTTCGGACTGAATACGGTCCAGACCTTGTGCCTGACTATTCCCGCATACCTCGCCGGGGTGTCGGTCATGTGGCCCCGCGGGAGCGCCGCCTAATGGCTGAGGACATACTGAAATACCAAGCAGGCCGAGAGGCAGCAATACGCGGGGATAAGCGCGACGCACGCAAGCATTCTGACTGGTTGGAAGGCTATGATGCAGTGGCAGGAGATAGGTGATGGAAGAAGTGCGCGCCTTGTCGATGTTTTCCGGGTGCGGCGCGCTAGATCTCGGTCTGGAGCGGGCAGGAATATCTGTCGTCGCGCAGTGCGAGATAGAGCCGCACGCAATCGGGGTGCTTGGAAGGCACTGGCCCGATACGCCGAACCTTGGGGACGTCCGAACGGCACCCTTTCACGAAGTCACAGCAGAAATGGTCGCTGCCGGCTTCCCTTGTCAGGATATAAGCAATGCAGGAAACCGCGCCGGAATTGAGGGTGAACGCAGCGGGCTTTGGTCCGAAGTCGTGCGAGCCATTAGCCTGGTACAGCCGCAGTGGGTCTTGCTGGAAAACGTGGCAGCACTGCTTAGTCGAGGATTGGGGAGGGTTCTCGGAGACTTGGCCGCGCTCGGGTTTGATGCTGTCTGGCATTGCATACCGGCTTCCCACGTTGGCGCGCCCCATAACCGCGACCGCATCTGGATCACGGCTGCTTCCCACGCCCTCGGGGGTGAACGGTGGGCGAAACCATACTGTCGGACGCTTGGACGAATGGGGCGGGAGCAGCAATCCGTTCCGTGGGACCGAGATTGGCAAAGTGCGCTGTGCGAGCTTCGAGGAATGGATGATGGGTCTGCCTATCGGGTGGACCGAATTGATACCCTCCGAAACGCGGTTGTCCCGCAAATCGCGGAAACCATCGGGCGGGCTATAATCGCGGCTAATCGCGCGATCTCCACTGACACAGCGGGAAGGGAATAGATCATGGCAAAGCAAACGGTAATTGGGCGATGCCTACGGCCCGCGCTGGCACGGCTTCGCCGCTCGACCCGCTACGCGGTTCTCGGCCTAGCTGCCATCGCTATCGCGGGGTGTAGTGAGGTTGCCAAAGAAACTAAGGATGCAGTGGCGCTTGAGGACATGGGGGCAAAGGCGGCGTTTCGCGGTTTGGCGGAAGATGAGTGGCGCGCGGTGGTGGTTTTCAAAGACCCCGAGACTGGCTGCGAATACCTCATCAACGATGGCACCCGAGAGGGCGGCATGACCATTCGGATCGGCAGTGACGGTCGGCCTATCTGTTCGGAGGGGAAGTAACATGGCAAAGCGCAAGGGCGACCCACTGGCAAAGCGCCGCGATGAAACGGACGCGCAGTGGCGTGCCCGCGTAGCACGGTCGCAGGAGACCCGCCGCAAGCAGGGCGAGGGCATCGTGACGCCTGAGACACTGGCGCAGGGTGGCTTGGTCAAGGGTAGCGCGCCCGACCAAAGCCGCGCCCCCACCTACTACCGCAAGAGTCGTTCCGCGCTCGAATACATGCGCCAGCGCGGCAGCCTCACCGATGAGCAGTATTACAGCGCCCAGCGGATCGCCCAGGTGGCCGAAATGCTGCAATCGAGCGTATCGGGTAGTTGCGCCAGCATGGAGGCTCGCGTGGACTGTTCCGGCAGCGCAAGGGACGCCTTGAACGAAAGCCTTTATCGCGTTCGGGCTGAAGCGGCCTACACCGAATGGCGCAGCAAGCTTCCCCTGCCCCGCCGCATGGTTATCGACATGGTGACGCAGGACGCTGGCCTAGCAGAGATTGCCGCCGAGCATAACATGGGCTGGCCCAAGGCGCGCAAGATGCTGGTGGCTGCGCTGGACGCATGGCCGGAGGTTTTCGGCAGGTATGTGAAGGGCATCGACCAAGAGGATTTGGACGCACAGCACGCGAGGTTGAGGGCATGAACAAAATATGCCCATAGCGCGAACAAAGGGGGTTGACCAGCAATGTGAATTAGGCTATGGGAGGAACATACGGAATTGCGCCCGCAGGGTATCCCTCTAGCCGAAAGCGAGGTGATCCAATCTACCGTTAGGTGTGAGGCGCAACCGAAACGAGATTGCTGCGGACACGGTATCCAGCCCGTCACGAAGTAATGCGCGGTCTTGAGCCGTATCGCTTCGACCGCAGTAACCCTAAGCGCCCTGCCCTAACCGGCGGGGCGTTTCTCTATTGGGCCTCGGTCCAGCCCGCACCTCCAAAAGCATCAGCGGCTACGAGCATTATCGAGCAGGGTTGGTTGCGGGCAAACATACTGGCGGATAGCGGGGCTTCCGATAGGTCGCCGCCACAGCGCACCCATAGGGTCGGCACACCACGGTAAGGCGCACCCGCACTAATACGGGGGACAGGATGAACGATCTAACGATCCCCCAGCATGACGCAGAGACGGTTCGCCTGACATGCCTGGAGGCAGCCACGGCGCTAAACTGCATGAGGGAAGAACCGAAGGACGCAGCCGGTGTGGGGGACGACGCCACGCTGTTTGAGTTCTACGTAAGCAACGGGCAGTCTGTAGCGGTGTATTGCGGCAACGGGCTTGAGCGGGTGATTAGGGGTTAAGATACCGCATTGGCAGGATGCCCTCGCCAAGCATTTCCATGATGATGGATGCTGGCCCGCTGACGGTTCTAGAGCCGTCCTCATAGCGGCGTATGGTGCGGCTGTCCGATAGGCGAAGAACGCGGGCAAGCTGACCTTGTGTAAGGTCAGCCCGCTCGCGGATTAATTTAAATTCGGTGGGGGTCATGCCGCCAGTTTCCTCTGTGCCCACCTCTGCGCACCGGCGATGGTTTTTCCGGTCCAACGGATGGTGGTTATATCAGCGTCATGGATGCCATTGCGTGCGTTTACGTAAAGGGTAGCCCACACACGCCCATCCTGCTCATTGATGACTACCGCCCGGTTCTCGTTGATGACTATCATTTCGTTTTCCCTTTCGTGGTGGGCCATTGGCCCCTTGCTTCGATAAGTCTGTTCTAGGACCATTGGTCCGGGCTGGCAAGAGAAAAAGTGAGGGATTGTGAAAAAAGTTCGCAACCCCCACGCAACAGCACTGATACACCACAAGCCCCAGGTAATGGGCAAGCACCGCAAGCGCAGCAGATCGCAGCGCAGGCGGGATGCGATAGAGCGGGAGCAGCGCGGTGACTAAGCGCACACGCGGTCGCAAGTGGACGGCTTATGCCTAACTCCCCGCCGGTCTTCATGAAGCGCCCAGAGCGCAAGGCATGGAGGCCAGAGAGTAAGCGCGACACAAACCGCATTAGGGGCAGCAAGGGGCAAAAGCTGCGCAAGAGGCGCATGGAGCGCACTAACTGGCTTTGTGAGGATTGCTCGGCAAAGGGCCTAGTCCGCACCGCTGATGTAGTGGACCACATCAAGCCACTTGCTCTTGGCGGCGAGGATGTTGACAGCAACACGCGCAATTTATGCAATGACTGCCATAAGGTCCGCACCAAGGAGCAGTTTGGGCGTAATACCCCGCCCCCAAGCAAAGTTGACAGACTGCGACCCTAGACACCGCCGCCCCAGCAACATTTTCATATCCCCATAATTCGTTCGGAGGTTTTGACGATGGCTCGACCACGCAAACCGACGCACCTCCATGTGGTCAGCGGGGCAGCAGCAAAGCACCCTGACAGGATGCGTGAGCGCGAGGCGGAGCCTGTGACTGACGATGACATTCGCGGGATCGAGGCCCCGGATTATCTGGACGACGAGCTTGCGGCAATCTGGCGCGAGGTGGCTGGGATGCTTCACGCGCGGGTCGCGTCCAACCCGGACATGATCGCGCTGGAGGCCCTTGTTAGGCTGGTCGCGCGAATGCGGACTGGCGAGATGTCGGCGGCGGACTACGCGCGTTTGCAAGGCTACCTTGGCGAGTTCGGCATGACGCCCGCTAGTCGGTCGAAGGTGTCGCAGGGCAAGAAGGCGGTCGAGAAGAAGGGCTTCGCCGCGCTCAAGGGTGCCGGGTGACGTTCACCGACCGCGCTAAGGCCTACGCCTTGGCTATCACGAAAGGCGAGATTGCCGCTTGCCGACTGGTTCGGCTTTCGTGCCAGCGGTTTCTAGACGACCTCGACCGTGGGGATTGGGAGTTCAAGCCCGAGCTGGTGGAGCGGGTCTGCGGCTTCGCGGAATTGATGCCGCACGTTAAGGGCAAGTGGGCGCGAACGCGAGAGTTCATCAAGCTTGAGGACTGGCAGGTCTTCATTCTCGCTTGCCTGTTCGGGTTTGTGGATCGCGATGGGCGGCGGCGGTTCCGCCAAGCCTACATCATGCTGCCGAGGAAGCAGGGTAAGTCAATTCTCGCTGCGGTGATCGGCCTCTATATGCTGACCCTCGACGGCGAAGCAGGTGCGGAGGTCTACTGCGGCGCGACTAGCGAGGCGCAGGCATGGGAAGTGTTCCGCCCCGCTAAGCAGATGGCGCAACAGGCAGGTGAAACTCCTGGCGAGTTCTTGGCGGAGTTCGACGCGGATGTTGCCGCGAAGTCGATCTACACAGCGGACGGATCTCGCTTTCAGCCGGTGATCGGCAAGCCGGGGGACGGTAGCTCCCCGCATTGTGCGATCATTGACGAATACCACGAACACGACACGCCCGACCAGTTCGACACGATGCTGACCGGCATGGGCGCTCGCGAGCAACCGCTGGCGCTGGTGATTACTACAGCGGGCGATAACGTTGGTGGCCCCTGCCACGACATGCAGAAGTTTGCCGAGGATGTACTGGAGGGCGTCATCGGAGACGATCAGTTCTTCGGTATCATCTACACGATAGACAAGACCGACGACTGGCGCGACTTCGATGTTTGGAAGAAGGCCAACCCGAACCTTGGCGTCTCGATCTTCGAGGACTTTCTGAGGGCGCGGCACCAAGAGGCGATCAACCGGCCCTCAAAGCAGGGCATCAACCTGACGAAGCACCTCAACGTATGGGTTTCCTCGCGCGACGCCTGGTTGAATATGTCCGACTGGCAGGCTTGCGCTGACGGTGGGTTGACGCTGGAAGAGATGGCAGGGTGTGAGGCATGGATCGGCCTCGACCTTGCAACGAAGGTAGACGTTGCCGCGCTGGTCGCAAAGATCAGGATGGCAGACGGGCGCTTTGCCTACTGGCCGTTCTTCTACCTGCCGGAAGCGCAGGTTCTAGAAGGCAAGTCAAAGAACTCGGCGGCGTATGGCGGTTGGGCGGCATCGGGCCACCTGAACCTGACGCCGGGGGACGCAACAGATTTTGAGTATGTGGCCGAAGACATTCGGAAGCTGGCGAAGCTTCTGGATGTGCAGGCTTTAGGCTTCGACCCTTATCAGGGTCATCATCTTTCACAGCAGCTTATGAGTGAAGGGCTGCCGGTTATCGAATACCCGATGCAGACGCGCACTCTGTCCCCGCCAATGCGGGAGATGGAGGCGGCGATTGCGGCGAAGAGGCGTGTTCACCCCGGCAACCCGATGTTCGACTGGATGGCTTCCAACGTTACGGCGAAGGAAGACGGGCGCGGCAATATCTATCCGCGCAAACCGCACGGGCAGGACCACCTGAAGATCGACGGAATAACGGCTGCGCTGATGGCGGAGGGACTGAGCATGGAAGAAACCGAAGGCCGCTCCGTTTATGAAGAACGCGGGATCTTGGTGTTCTGATGGGCTTTCTAACGTTCATCTCGGACTGGATTGACCCGCCTAGCGTCGAACCTACGGCAGTTGCGCCTGCGGTCCCGGTGCAGGCTTATTCGGTGATCGACCTCGCGAGCGATGCTGGCCTAGAGGACTTCCTGCGCAACGGTAGCGGCAACCTTGCTGGGGCCACGATGAACCGCAAGACCGTGATGCGGAACACCGCTGTTAAGCGCAGCGTCAACCTCATCTCGAATGTCATGGGTATGCTGCCCCTGCACCTTTTGCAGAAGGCCGATGGAGGGGATGACAAGAAGGCCCGCGATCACGCGCTGTTCGAGATCCTTGCCGACAAGACGAACACGCAGCAGGACGCTTTTCAGTTCCGCCGCCTTGTGCAGCGTTGGGCGCTGGTCGATGGCAATGGCTATGCCGAAGTGTTGCGCTCGCGCGGACGTATTACCGGATTGATGCCGATACACCCTAGCAAGGTGCAAAAGCGCGAGAACTGGGGCGACCCGTACAAAGTCAACAACTCCAACGGCGGCACGCGGGTTATCGCGCCCGAGAATATGTTCCACCTTATGGGTGACAGCGACGATGGCCTTAACGGCATCTCGCTGCTGGACGAGGCTGCGGATGCGTTGGGTCTTGCGCTCCAAGCGGACAAGGCGGCAGCACGGCTGTTCAAGCACGGCGCGCTAATTCGCGATGTGCTGTCCAAAGAGGGCAAACTCAGCCCCGAGGCAATCGCCAATCTGAAGGCCAGCCTTGGCGATGAATACGGCGGTTCGGACAACGCCAACCGCACCTTGGTTCTCGAAGAGGGCCTTAAATACCAATCCGTGCAGGCGAACGCGAAGGACAGCCAGCACCTAGAAACCCGCGACCACCAGATCGAGGAAATCGCCCGCGTGTTCGGGATGCCGCGCCCGTTCCTGATGATGGACGATACAAGCTGGGGCAGCGGGATCGAGCAGCTTGGCATCTACTTCACAACCTACACGCTCGCGCCGTGGCTCAAAGCTTGGGAATCGGCAATCAGCCGCATTCTCCTGACCAACGAAGAGCGCCGAAGCGGGCTTTATCCGAAGTTCAATGAGCGTGCCTTGCTGCGCGGTTCGATGGCCGACCAGGCCGAGTTCTTTAGCAAGATGATGGGTTCCGGCGGCTCGCCGCAGATCATGGAACAGAATGAGGCTCGGGCGCTGCTCGACCTTCCCGAGCACCCGGAAGGTTCCGGGCTTAACAGCGGCGCAGTCAATGGAGGTGGCGACAATGCCCCGACCGAATAAGATCCGTCTCAACACCAGCCGGAAGGTCACGGCCCTCACTAGCGAGGGGGCGCTTGATCGCTGGCAGCCTGCCATTCAGGCGGCAGTCGAGGATGACAACACGATTAGCGTTTATGACGTTATCGGTGAGGACTTCTGGACCGGCGAAGGCGTGACGGTGAAGCGGATCGACGCGGCCCTTCGCAAGATCGGCAACCGTGACGTTGTGGTCAATATCAACAGCCCCGGCGGCGATGTCTTCGAGGGGATCGCAATCTACAATCGCCTGCGCGAGCATCCGGCGAAGGTGCAGGTAAAGGTGATGGGCCTGGCTGCTTCCGCCGCCTCGATTATCGCGATGGCCGGTGATGAGGTGCAGATTGGCGAAGCGTCCTTCCTGATGATCCATAACGCTTGGGTCATGGCGGTAGGCAACCAGTTTGACCTGCGCGAAGTCGCTGACTTCCTTGCACCGTTCGATGAGGCCCTGCGCGATGTTTACGTGCAGCGAACCGGCACCGACGCAAGCGAGGTTGAGGCCATGATGAAGGCTGAAACCTGGATTAGCGGCAAGAAGGCTGTCGAAACCGGCTTTGCCGACACGCTGCTGAGCGCGGATGAAACCAAGCAAGTCGAGAATGCGGCTAACCCGCAGATCAATGCCTTGCGCCGCGCTGAAGCCAATCTTTGCAAGGAAATGCCCCGCTCGGCGGCGCGTGACCTGCTCAACCAGATCAAGGGCAAGCAAGACGCTGCCCCTGACCCCGCCACGCAGGACGCTGGCGACCCTGAACTGTCCACCGCCCTTGCTGGGTTGCTGGATACCATTCGGGCCTAGCGCCCATTTTTACGACAGGAAGTAACACAATGACTAAGATGATCGCTGGCGCGGGTCTTGCCGCCCTCGCCGCTAACGCTCCGCGTGGCCTTGTTGCCATGCCCCGTGCCGAAGCCAACGACCCGAAGGCTCTGGTCGCTCAGCTCAACAACGCCTTTGAAGAGTTCAAGGCCGCTCAGGACGAGAAGCTTGCCTCCAAGGCAGACGATGTTGTCCTGAACGAGAAGGTTGACCGCCTCAACAACGCAATGTCGGACATTGAGGCTGCGCTGAACGAGAAGATCGCCGCTGCGCAGACCGTCAGCCCGCAGGGTGACATGAAGCCGACGGACCCCGAATACCTCAACGCCTTTAAGGCGCACATGCGTAAGGGTGATGTGCAGGCTGCCATGACCGTTGGCACCGACGCGGATGGTGGCTACCTCGCTCCGGTCGAGTGGGATCGCACCGTTACCAATGCGCTGAAGCAGCGTTCGCCCATCCGCGACAATGCCCAGGTCATCACGATCAGCGGAACCGGCTTTAGCCGCGTTTACAATGATGGTGTGGTCGGTAGTGGCTGGGTCGGTGAAACCGCCGCCCGTCCCGAGACCTCCACTCCGGGCCTGTCCACCCTCAACTTCGAGACCGGCGAACTCTACGCTAACCCTGCTATTTCGCAGAAGGCGCTGGATGACGTTGCAATCGACCTTGAAGGCTGGATTCGTGACGAGGTTTCGGGCGAGTTCGCCATTCAGGAAAACATCGCTTTCCTGAGCGGCAACGGCACGAACAAGCCGTTCGGCATCCTCACCTACGTCACGGGCGCGACCAACGCTGCGAAGCACCCGTTCGGCGCTATCGAAGCCGTGGACGGCACCGGCACCTCGCTGACTGACAGCGATGACCTGCTGAACGTCATCTACGACCTGCCGAGCGAGCGCAACGGCAACGCCAAGTGGTATATGAACCGCACCACGCTGGGCGTCATTCGCTCGCTGAAGGATGGCGATGGGAACTACCTGTGGCAGCCTTCGTATCAGGCTGACCAGCCCTCTTCGCTCGCCGGTTATTCGGTGATCGAGGTTCCGGGTATGCCCGACATCGGCGCAAGCGCGGTTCCGGCTCTGTTCGGTGATATGGCGATGACCTATCTGGTTGTCGATCGCGTGGGCCTTCGCGTCCTGCGTGACCCGTTCACCAACAAGCCGTTCGTCCACTTCTACACGACCAAGCGCGTCGGTGGCGGGGTCCAGAACCCCGAATACATGCGCGCTCTGAAGATGGCCGCTTCGTAAGAACTGGCGGGAGGGTTTCGGCCCTCCCCCAACCCCTTTGGGAGAATACCAATGACCAAGAAGAAAGACGGCGAGATGGAAGCTTCGGGCGCTATCATCGCGAAAGAAGACAAGGCAATCGACACCAGCCATCCGGCGGTCGATGCCAACCCGCGCCAGGGCGACGACCTTCCGCCCGAGGCCAATCAGATCGACTTCAACGTTCCTTCGGCGCAGAAGCCTGCCAAGGAAGCTGTTGCGGACAACCTGAAGGCGCAGGACTAAGCGTGCGGCGGCGGAGGGCGCAACGATGACTTACAACCTTCGCCGCCTCACCCCTATTGCTGGTGAGGATGTGTTGCCGCTCGCTGATGCGAAGCTGTCCGCGCATATCACCAGCGACGACGAGGACACTGTGCTTGCGGGCTTCCGTGATGCTGCGTTGTCGGAAGTCGAGAAGCTATCCGGCTATGCAGTAGATGGCGGGCAATTCGTATGGGAGCAGCCCCGCTTCGGTCGGCACAATGTCCTGCCGGTTCGCGGTGCGACCTCGATTGATAGCGTGGCCTATATGGGCACCGATGGCGTTAGCGCGAGCTATGCGGACGCGCGGCTAGTCAACGGCGCAGCTTATCCCGCTGTCGGTGGATCTTGGCCCACGGCCTACGGCTCGGCAGCAATTACCTTCACGGTGGACGCCGCACCGGCTGACAAGCTGGCGCTGCTGATTATCGCGGCGCAGCTAAAGTTTCAGGTCTTCGAGAACCGAGGGCGCGACGACGCCAAGTATATCGAAGGCATCGAGATGGCGATTGCCTCCACTCTCAATTCGATCCGTGGCGACGCGCTGTGACCGCAGGACGTAGGGACAAGCTTGTGACGCTGGAGCGGTTCACCTCGACCCAGAACGACTACGGCGAAGAGGTTGAGACTTGGGCTGCTATCGGCACCGAATGGGCAGCGGTTTACTACGGCAAGGGAAGCGAGCGTCGGCAGGCTGCAATGGAACAGGGAAGCCAGCCCGCTAACTTCCAGTTCCTATCGAACGCGCAGACACGGGGGCTGACGCTAAAGGACCGCATTGAGCATAACGGGAGCTGGGATATTGTCGGGATCAGCCCCGATACGCCCGAGCGCGGATTGCTAGAGGTTACGGCAGTTCGTGCAGCCTAGGCGCAACGCTCGAGGGCTGAGCGATAAGGGATAAGCCCGTTCACCCTCCACACCTTGCCCGCGCCATCGTTTGCAATGGTGATGAACAGCGTTGTGGCATTTTCCTGCACGAAGGTAACTGTCGTTTCGCTCTCGTCTTGAAGGACTGAGGGCGCACCAATCTTCGACACGCTTTCGGAGATGCACTGGGCAACGCGCATCGGTGGCTTGGCGGTCTGGAAGGTATGGACTGGCGGACGGGTGCGCAGGTCTGAAGCGGTTGTCGTGCAAGCTGTAATACTGGCGGCTGCGAATAGTGCGAGTGCGGTTCTTTTCATGGCCCAGCAATAGCGGCCAAGTTTAGCAAAAAGTCAAGCAGAGGGGTTTCAGCGATGACGCGAGTTAGAACCTTGCAGTGGCATCGTAATGTCCACGGCGAACACAACCGGGGCGACGAATACAACCACGACCGCCCCGCGACCGATATTCAGTTCGGCTACGTCGAGGAAGTAACGGCAGAGACGGAATCCTTCGAGCCTTTCCAGCCCTTCGGGGACGAAGAAGGCGAAGCGGAACCCGAATGAGGTTCCACCTTGATGGCGTCGAAGATGCCCTGCGCAATCTTGAGGCTATCGAAGAGGCGGTATCTGACCGCGAATTGCAGGCGGATGGCCTAGAGGCGCTAGAGCCGGTGGTAAAGGACGCACAAAGCCTTGCCCCGGTCGATCAGGGCGACCTGCGCGACAGCATCGAGGCAACGGTATTTGAAGATGGTTCGGTCGGGGTAATTATCCGCGACTGGAAGGGGCATTTCTTCGAGTTCGGCACCGTCCATATGCGGGCCACCCCGATGCTTATGCCCGCGTGGGATGCGAACGTTAGCGAGGTGAGTAACGCCTTTGCTGATCGCATCCGCGCTCGCATCGAGGGCGCACCTCGCGTCAACCGCAGCCGCACGGCTCTAAGGACTGAGGGGCTGTAAATGGAAAAAGACCTTCAAGACCGCCTGCGGGATGCACTTAGCGGGACTTTAGGCGAAGCATTTAACCGCCCCGCCGTCGATTGGAACGAACGCAAGAGCAACGACCGCAGCGCCTTCCCGGCCATCGTCCTGACGACCGTTTCGCCGGGGCATGACTATGTGCAGGGCGGCACGGACGCACTGAAGCAGCCGCGCATTCGGGCTGAGATATTCGACCTCACCCCGCTGAGCGTCAAGGCAACCAAAACGGCGGTCATCGAAGAGATGGAAACCAGCGCCAGCCAAGGCGCTACCCAGTTTAGCAAATCACGCCTCGCCTTCGAGCGGGACACGGACCCCGAGGACCTTCCGGGGGGATTGAAGGTCTTTCGGACGATACTCGACTTCTTCGTCCCTCACTCTCCACTTTAGAGGATAAACACCATGCCTGATTACGTCGAAGGCGTCGTCGCCATCGAAGAAGAGCTGCACCTTACGGACGGCTCGGGAACTCTCACTCAAATCCTTGGCCTGAAGGGCATCAAGGAACCCAGCTTCACGCTCGATGAGGTCGAAGACACCGACATGGCCAGCGGCGGGGTTAAGGACTACGTTGCCGGTCTGGGCGACTGGACGCTTTTCGAGGCGACCATCAAGCACCGCCCCGGCAGCGACGAGCATGTCCTGATCGAAGAGCATCTGCTGAGCCGCGAACGGCGCGCCTTCAAGATCGTTCTGCGCGCGGACAATGACGGCTCGACGGTCGAAGGAACCGGCGAAATCCTGCTGCTGGCTTATGACAAGCCGAACCGCGCACCGGGCGCTGTTGTGGACGCAACCCTTCGCGGTCGCGTGCGCCAATACACCGAGGGCGCAGTAACGGCACCGGGTTCGTAAGATGGGGAACCGTCTCGAAGGAACCGCGACGTTCGACTATGAGGGTCAGACCTACCGCCTGACCCTCAACAACCGCGTTCTGATGGATGCCGAGCGAGTGCTTGGTTATTCTTCGCTCGACGCGGCAGAAGAGGCGCGACAGGCGCTGGCAGTCGGGCGCAACCCGATGCTTCGCACTGTCGTCGCTATCTTTTACGGCGCGCTGCACCAGAACCACCCGGCTGTGACCGAGGACGAAGCTATCGACATGTTCATGGCTGACGATCCGGCACCGCAAACCGCGTTCAAGGAAATCCTCCTTGGCGTGGAACCGCCTAAGCCGGTGGGAAACGGACGCAAGAAGGCGGCAGCAAAGAAGTAGCGTGGGACTGGGAGGGAATCTTCCGGTCCTACCGACAGGCTGGTTACGCGCGGGGCGACTTCTTTGAGGAAACCCCGCGCTCGACCATCCTTGCCCTACAGGGGGCAAAAGAGCGGGCGCAAAGCGAGCTTCGCAACGTCATCACGGGATCGTGGCTGAATGGTCGCCTTTCGGGGATGATCGACCCTGACAAATACCCGTCGCTCGAAGAAATGCTTGGCGAAGAGCCGGAGCCGGAAGCGGAGCCGGAACCCGGTGCGGAGCATGTTGGGGCAAAGCTATGGGTAATGTGGCTTAACAAGAAGCAGCCTAAAGCCCCGTCTCATTCGTAGGCGCTATGGGGGTATATAGCAGGAAGCATTGGCCGTAACCGTTGGACACCCGCACGCGAAGATTGCGTTCTGTGCTGACGTATTCAGAGCGGCCAGCGCGGCTGTATATCCCGTCTATCTCCCGTTCGATCACCTCGCAGGCTTCGGGGGCCTCGGGGTGCAGCCGGATAGCTGACAAACCGCCTGAGAGCGGTGAGAAATAGAACTGGGTCCTAAACGTCATTCCCGACGCAGAATAGGTGCCTTCCGCGCCTAATTCTTGGCCCCTTACTTGATCGCCGCGCAGGCCCCTGACGCTTGCCGCATTGCCTTGTGCGGCTGACACTACCTGCTCCGGGGACATGCCCCATTGAGCGTATTGCCAATCCGCGCTGGCGGGGGCGGCAAGCGAAATAAGCGCGGCGGTCAAGGCGAGGTGTGTGGGTCTCATGCCTGCCGAATACATCAAAACGAACCAACAATCCAGAACAGGGAGCTTGCCCGATGGGAGCAATCGCGAACTTGGAAGCTACCCTGCGCTGGGACATTGAAGATTTCCAGCGCGGCACGACTGTTATTGAAGGCACCTTCAAGAATATCATCGGCCTTGCTGGCAAGGTTGGAGAGGCGGTCTCTAACGCGGGCCGCAAGATGACTCTGGGCATGACGCTGCCCCTAACCGGCCTAGGTGTGCTGTTCACGAAAACGGCGGCTGATGCTGCCGAGCTACAATCTGCGTTCGATTACACCTTTGGCGAAATGTCGGCGGGGATGAATAGCTGGGCTGTAACTGCCGGTGACGCAATGGGCCGAGCCACACAAGAGATGCAGCAGGGCGCGCTCGCCTTTGGGCAGCTTTTCAAGGCGGCTGCGCCCACCGAAGCCGCAGCGGCCCGTATGTCGCAGCGGTTCACCGAGTTGGCGCAGGATGCTGCTAGCTTCTATAATACCGACTTCGATACGGCGATGGGTAAAATCCGGTCGGGCCTGACCGGTGAAAGCGAGCCGCTGCGCGATTTCGGCGTATTTCTGAATGAGTCGGCGGTGAAGGCAAAGGCCCTTGAACTTGGCCTGATAAGTGCTGGGCAGGAGGTCAACGAATACGGTAAAATTATGGCCCGTTCGGCCTTGATCGCTGAGGGGTTATCGGACGCACAAGGGGACATTGAGCGGACTTCTGACAGCCTTTCAAACAAGGTTCGCAAAATTAAAGGCGACCTCCATGAATTGGCTCTGGAAATCGGCACCATACTGGCCCCCTACGCGGAGGCCCTCGCGTCCACTGTGGAAAGACTGGTAGCAGGCTTCCGCTCGCTGCCGACATGGGTCAAGCAGGTCGCAGTTGGCTTCGCGGCATTTCTTGCCGTCATAGGCCCAGTGGTTGTCGTGCTCTCAACCTTGGCCACTTTGGTTCTGCCCCTTCTGCTTGTCCGGTTTCTAGCGATGCGTGGCGCGTTTGGTTTTTTGCTGGCGGGTATCACCGCCATCGTCAATCCTATTGGCGCGCTAGTCGTGGGGTTTGGCAAGCTTATAGGCGTTTCTGGGGCTTTTCGGTTAGTCGCCTTGGCGGCGGGGGCTGCAATGCGCGTCCTCTTGGGTCCACTCGGGCTTCTTCTCGCCGGGGTAGCTCTCCTTGCGGCAAGGGCGCAGACAAGTGCGGAGCGAACCGATGAGCTAAAAGAAAGCAATGCCGAACTGGCGGCAAAGCTTGAAGCTGCCGGGGTTGAGGTCACGGACTTCGGCAATCGCAGCTCTGACGCAGCCGGTGGCGTGGATGACCTCGCTGACTCTATGGACGGCGCGAATGAGGCGGGCAAACGCCTTATCCAGACCTTGGCCCGGGTCGCTGAAATCAAAGAGTTGCAGAAGGAATTGGACTGGATCGATCGGGCAAAGGAGCGGGCTGGCGGTATCGACATGGGCAACGGGTATGTCCAAGTTGAGAGCGGCGGGTTTCTTGGAGTCGGCGTTCGCAAGAAGGAGAGCTATCGCGTCTCTGACACACAGCGAGAGACCATCGGCAGCCTAGAGGCGCGCGAGAAACAGGTCGCGCTGCGGATGCGCCTTCTCTCTGCCGCGATTGAAAACAATATAGACGCGGAAGGCGCGTCAGATGATCCGACGCGAGATTACGCGGAGCCAGACACGAAAGTCGATCGCGCCGGTCGGGGGCGGGTTTCTACGGGGCCAACCGAAGAGGAACTGTCGGCGCTACGTGAAGAAATCGACCTGGAGCAGAAGCTTTCCGTTGCACGCGCTATGGGGGACGAGGAGGCGGTTCGCGCTTTAGAGGGGTTGCGTGATCTTCGCGAAAAGATTGCCGATTATGAACGCGCGGGCCTCAAGACTGCGGACGCTCGCATTGCCGCTGAGCGCGACATGGCCGAACTGGATCAAGCGCGCAAACGGGCGCTTGAAGAGTTCCTTTTCGAGCGGCAGGTGGAAACCGAATATCAGGTCGCCATCCTAAACAACGACTACGAACACCTGCGCTATCTGGACGATGAACTCGACCTTCAGCGCCGCATCAACGACCTGAACCGCGAGGGTTACGACCTTGTGACCGCCGAGAAGATCGCCCGCGATGAAATGCTGGCAATCGAGCAGGCAAGAGAGGCGGCAGCTTCGCGTAGGCTGGAAGACGAACAGCTTGCGCATGAACTGGAATTGGCACGGCTGCGCGGCGATGACGACCGCAGCATTCGGATGCGCGAAGAAGAACTGCGCCGCCGTGATCGCGTCGATTACCTTATGGACCGCGGTGGAATGTCGCGCTCTGAAGCCGAAGAGCAGGCGTTGCGCGAAGCGGCTGACCGTTCGCAGGCCCACTTGCAGGGCACGTTCCGCGATGCGTTCCGCAATGGCCTACAGGCTGCACTGGATGGCAACCTGAAGGACTTTTTCGAGGGCTGGATGCGGGAGCGCACGTTTAACGCGCTTTCCAAGGTCCTGGACAAGCTGGCTGACAACCTCGCGAACCTGATCTCGGGCAATTCGCAAGGTGGCGGGTTGTTCGGCGGCATCCTTGGCCTGTTCGGCAAGTCAGTGCCCGAACCTGCAACGGGTTCCACTGGTGGCTGGAGTGTTCCGACTGGTGGCGGGCCAATGGGGTTGGCAACAGGCGGTAGCTTCAAGATTGCCGGCCACTCGGGCATCGACAGTAACCTCCTGTCACTCAACGGCAAGCCCGTTGCCCGCGTTACCTCTGGCGAGGTGGTGGACGTTCATCGTGGCGACCCCGGTGTGCGCGGCGGCAATACCTATAACTTCAGCGGCAACCTTCTGACGCCGGAGTTCTGGGCGCGCATCAATGCGGGCGACGTTGCGGCTGCACAAGGCGGCGCGCAGATTTCGGCCCAGCAGTCACGGTTCGCAGCATCGCGGAGGCTTGGCCGATGATCGAACTGCCCGTAGGCGTAGTGCCGAGCGAAATGGAAGTGCTGTCGCTCGATCAGGGCAGCGTGGTGCGCGGTGCATCGTCGCTGCGTATTGACCGCCCCGGCACCCGCTATGCAATCGGCTTCACGTTCCCGCCTAGCGCCAAGGCCAAGGTCGCCCGTATCGTGCGCGCCAAGCGGGAGGGCATTCGTGTCCACCTGCCGCTGAAGGTGCCGCAGGGATCGCCGGGAACGCCTGTGGTCGATGGCGCGGGCCAGTCGGGCACCTCGCTTGACGTTCGCGGCTTCACGCCGGGGTATTTCGCCAAGGAGGACTACTGGCTGACCATCGTGGACGCAAGCGGCAACGGCTATCTGCACCAAGTTGTCGAGACGGTGGGTGCGGATGGCAGCGGTGAGGCAACCCTGAGCATCGAGCCGCCCCTACGCGCCCCGTTCGCTGACGGCGCGACTATCGAGTTCGCCAAGCCCTACATAGAGGGTTTTATCGACGGCGAAGACTGGGGCTGGAACACGCCGACTAACTGGCTGGTGTCGGTTGGTTTCGTGGTGGAGGAATACGAGTGATGACTAAGCCTATCTACTACATTGCATTTGCGCTTATCTGGCTCGGCCTAGGTGTCTGGAATTTTATTGAGGGTCAGTCTGTCGCGGGTTTCGTGTGCTTGGCGGTTAGCAACGTTAAAATCGTCGGCTGCGGCATCATTATGAAGCTGAACGAGCGGCCCATGCAGCCGACTGTCAACATCGACGCCCTGCGGTGCGGTTCGGATATGGCATATAGGCAGGGTCGCCGCCTGTCTTAATCGACCCCCAGTTTTTCATACCACCCCCTCATCGTCTTTCGCTGGCGGGCTTTCTGGCCCCCAAAGGATAGGCACCGAAAGCGCCTTTAAGCTGGACTCCGGGACGTTCACTTCTCCGGGCCACACGCGCTGATGAAATGGGACATCATCTTTTAGGTTCATTGTGCGATTGGGCATTTCTTGGAGCAACCGGGCCATGCGGCGCATCGCGCGCCGAGTGGGAAGCCTGCGGAAGAACTTGGGAAAGACCCGAGCAAGTAAATTGTTAAGCCAAATCATCGGTTTCGACCATCATGTTGCGGTGAAATAACTACACCAATTCTATAGCACAGCTTCCCGCTCTGCGAAAGCATCGGGCTTAAACTGGCGACGGCTAGTTATGGGCGGTTCCTCCGGGAGCCGCCCTTTTCATTTGGAGGGGCAATAATGGCAAGAGTAGCCCTAACCGGCCTCCTAACAATCGAATTGCCCGAAGCGACCCTGCGCTTCACTGATGGCGGGTTCATCGAATACGGCGGCGAAACCTACCGCGCCAAGGACGACACGTTCGGCACCATCCAATCGGTGCAGCCGTTGTCCGAAGGCGTAGGCGATAGCGTCCCCGCCCTGTCGATCACCCTCCTGCCGCCTGACACTAGCGCGGTGGCCGAACTGGCAAAGCCGGGGCATCAAACCGCACAGGTGCAATTCGTGCTGGCGGAATACGATGTGGACGCGGGCACGATCAATTCGGCGGATGTGCTGTTTACCGGACAGATCGACCAAAGCGTCCTGACGGTTGGCAAGGGCAAGCGCGAACTGTCAATGTCGGTGGTTAGCCTCGCTGAGCGGCTTTTTGAGGGCAACACCGGAAACTCGCTCAATCCTACGTTTCACAAATCGGTGTGGCCTGGAGAGACGGGCCACGACAACGCAACGGGGCTAGCTGTTCCGGTCGCATGGGGCGTCGAGCGCCCTAGCGGTGGCGGAAGCACCTACGGCGGCGGCGGTGGGCCTGCCGGTCGCGGGAATGTCTTCGGCGGCCCGAGATACGATTACCTCTGATATGAAAAAGCTACCGGAACTTGAGCGCCGCAGGATTGCGACGGAGAAGACCCTTGCCCGCTATCGGGACAAGGAGTTCGACTGGTCCAAGGGCATCACTTGTGTTCACTTGGCGCGCTTTCACCTGCGCAACATGGGGCACAAGGTCGAGACGTTGCCGCGCTTCCGTAGCGCGCTGGGTGCCAAGCGTGCGCTTAGCGCGAAGGGCTACGGCAGTCTTGGGCGGCTGATGGACAAGAAGCTGGCCCCGATTGCGCCCGCGCAGATGATGCTTGGGGATCTCGCAATGGTCCCCGGTGAGCAGGGCTTGGACGCGCTGTTCGTCTGCGCTGGTCCGCTGAAGCTGTTTGGCTGGCGCGAGGACCACCCGAAACTCGTCATCCTTGATGTGGCGCTCGACGAACTCACTGCGAGCTGGAGAGTGTAATTTGGCCAAAGCCATAAAAGCTGTGGGCACGGTGGTCGGCACCATCGCGACCATTGCGTCATTCATTCCCGGCCCGCACCAGCCTTTCGCAATGGCGGCCTCGCGTATCGCAGCGGTCGCGGTAACGGCGGCTTCGGTTGTCGAGCAAATCACTACGCGGCCACCGCCAGCGCGTGGCAGCGTCACACAAATTACAATCGACCCTAACGCTCCCCAGCCCTACGTCATGGGCGAAGGCTATTTCGCAGGCGTCCTGCGGCATGACACTGGCTATGGCCCGACGCTCAAGAAGGTGCCCAACCCCTACCGCTTCATGCCGGTGGTCTATTCGGGCGGCGGGCCGGTTGAGAGTATATCACCTCGCACCGACTTCGCGGCGGTTTCGTCATGGTATAGTGGCTTCCTCTACACCGATACCCAACTGGGAGCGTGCCCCGAGGCGGATGCGCTATCGCCGCAGTGGTCGGGTGCGCCGGGGTGGAGTTCGTCATCCAAGCTATCCGGCCAAGCCGCAATCGGGTGGTCGCTCAAGTTCGACAAGGACGGCAAGCGGTTTGCTGGCGGTCTGCCGGTCATGGGTGCTTATGGCCAATGGGTAAAGGTCTACGATCCGCGCAAGGACAGCACCTTCCCCGGCGGTTCCGGTTCGCACCGCATCGGTGATGAAACCACCTACGAATACAGCGCCAACCCTGCCCTGCACGCGGGCACGTATGCCTATGGCCGCTACCAGAACGGCAAGCGCACGATGGGTATGGGGCTGGCTGCTGATGCAATCGACTGGGCCGTTATCGCGGCGTGGGCGAATGTCTGCGAAGCGAACGGTTGGGAGAACTTCTTTGGCGTCGTTTACGAGCCGGGGGAACGCTGGGCAAACCTGAAGGATATTTGCTTTGCAGGCGGGGCCGATCCGGTTGCCCTTGGGCAGCTAACCTTCCGCTACCGCGCGCCCACTGTTGCGCTGGACACGATCACTGAAGCGGACCTTACGGACGACGATCAGAGCGTCATGGCGATGCAGTCCTTCCGCGACCGCATCAACACCGGGATTCCTAAGTATCGCAGCCCTGCCCATAACTGGGAAATGGTCGATGCGGAGCCGGTGGTTAACTCCACCTTCCTGACCGAAGACGGCGAGGAAAAGCGCGAAACGTGGCCCTGTAACTTCGTCACCGACGAGGACCAGGCATCGCAACTTGTGGCCTATCACATCTGGGATAGCCGCGAACTGGCCCCCATCACGCTGGTGTGCAAGCCCCGTATGCGGTCCTACCGCCCCGGCGAATGTCTGCATCTTGACCTGCCCGAGCTTGGGCTGGATACCAAGGCCATCCTCCTGCGCCGCGAACTCGATCCGGCGACCATGAAGGTCAAGCTGGAACTGATGGGCGAAACAAGCGCCAAGCACGCCTACTGCTTGGGCCTGACTGGCACCGCGCCGCCTACTCCTGCAATCGGGCAGACCGCGCAGGAAAAGGACGAACTCGCGTCCGCTGCAAGCGATCCCGCAGGCCTAGGCACGCTCAAGTTGTCGAGCAGCTACACGCGGGGCCTCGCTGGCAACATCACGCAGCTTCACGATGGCACCGGGACCGGCACGGTAACGGTTACCATTCCCGATCACACCCGCGTTTATGCGGACGGCACCGAAGCGTCGGTTACCGGCGGCAATTTCACGCTGGACGAAACGACAAGCTATCTCCTGTCCTACGATGATCCCGACTTTGCGGGTGGTGAATTGGGCGTGGACTTCGCGCTGGTTGAAATCACACCCGGCACAGGTGGGCAGACGGGCGGCGATGCGTATTTCAGCGCGGCCAATCCAAGCCGCCATTACCTCGCTAGTATCAGCACGGTGAACGAGGCTGGCGAAGGCGGCGGCGCAGGTGGCTCTTCGCCCCCCGGCGGTGGTGGCTGGGACAATGACGATCCCGGCGGCGACATACCCTAAGAAGGAAAACACGAATGACCCAGCATGGTGACTGGCTGCGCTCGCTTGCGTCAGCCGGAAAGGGCGGCGTTGAGCTTCCCCCGATTGATCGGGGCTTGCCCTACGAGCTTATTCTGAACGTCCCGATTGACGTTAGCGGGGACGCCTTCAGCGCATCGCTACGCGTATCGCCTGACGCGGCGGGCAGCACCCTTGCCGACTTCACGGCTTCGGTCGGCTCTTGGGACGGCACCTATACGCCGGTCACGCTGAGCCTGACCGATACGCAAGTGAATGCGCTTCCTTCCGATGACGACGCAGACGGGCAGGTCGAACTTGTCATGGATGTTCTGCGCGATCCGAGCGGCAGCGCCATCGAATACCGCTTCTTGGGCGGCAATATCTACGTGAACGGGAAGGTGACCGATGCCTAGCATTCAACTGGTTATGGACACGAACGAGCGCGTCCTCGGGCTTGGCGACGATACTGCCGAGGCTGCGCGCCAGCGCGCGCTTGCGGAGGCGGCGGCGGCGGAGGCTGAAACCAACGCAGCCTTCGCCGAAGAGTTCAGCGGGCCTGCATACGCCACCCAAGCGGCGGGCGAGGCGGCGACGACTGAGGGGCAGTTCTTCCGCGTTCCCATTGGCACTACGCCGGAAACCTACACGCGCTATCAGCGGACTTCGGGAGGGTCCATCGAGGCGGCACCGCTGATCACTTCCGCCGAAGCGACCTCTGCAATCGGCTCAAATCGCGATCCGAACACCTACGCTACGCAATCGGTGGTGCTGGGCAATAATGCCGGGGCGGGCTTTGCCGCCAGCACTGAGGCGGGGCTGCAAAATACCAAGGGGCTGGTCGTTATTGGCGACGGCGCGGTCTCGGACGGCTCTTACAATCATGACTTTTCCATCTTCATCGGCAACGATAGCGGTCGGTATGCCACTGGCGGTTATTGCACGGTCGCATTGGGGCTGCGCACGGGACAGGACCTGACCACAGGCCAATACAACACCTTCATTGGCACCGACGCTGGCAAGGACACGACCACCGGGGGCGACAACGTATTCGTCGGTGCAAAAAGCGGTCTGGTAAACACCAGCGGATATTCAAACACATGCCTAGGCACGTCCAGCGGGATCGCACTGACGACTGGTGCCGACAACGTTATGGTCGGAACGCAAGCAGGGCAAAGCATCACAGCCGGAACCCGCAACATCGCCTTGGGCACGCTCGCCCTCGGCGCGGCCACTACGGCGAGCAATAATGTGGCAATCGGTTATTGGGCCTTGCGCCTTTCCACATCCGGCAGCAATGTCGCCATCGGCTCACAGGCAATGGGTGTCGCCACAACGGCAACCCAGAACACTTGCATTGGCGATCAATCGGGTAGCGGACTCACTAGCGCCACGCGCAACGTCTCGGTTGGCTATCAGGCGCTATGGTCCGATCAAACCGGCCAGAGCAGTGTCGCGGTCGGGTGGGGCGCGGGACGAAGCGCAACTGGCGGCTCCCTGACTGCCGTGGGCGATAGTGCGGGTTACGCCCTGACCAGCGGCACGTTCAACACGTTTGTCGGGCGTTCGTCCGGTGCGGGTGTGACCACCGGGGGGCAGAACACCGCGTTAGGCGATGGGGCATTCGGTGGGGCTGGCGGCGTCAACAACGGCACGGCTGTAGGGTTCCAGGCTCTCTCCGCTGCCACTGCAAGCAGCAATACCGGCGTTGGCTGGCGGGCTGGGTGGTCGGTCACCTCGGGCGGCGGCAACACCGCGCTGGGTGATAGCGCGGGTGACGCGGTGACTACGGGGGCGAACAACACTGCCATCGGTCATACGTCCGACAACGCGGCTACGGGTTCCAACCAGACCGCGCTTGGCTTTGGTGCCACGACTACCAAGAGCAATCAGGTTGTTATCGGCAATTCGAGCGTCGAAGAAACAGTCATTCGTGGCATTACGAAAAGCACGGTTTATCTCGTCGCCAGTCTTCCCGCAGCCTCGACCGCAGGAGCCGGAGCGCGGGCTTTCGTGAGCGATGCTGATAGCGTCGGGGCCGGTAACACGGCAGTCGGGGGCGGTTCCTTTAACGTGCCTGTCTATTCCGATGGTTCGGTTTGGCGGATCGGCTGATGTCCACTCCCTTAAAGGCCCTGCTGGTGATGCTGCTGGCATGGCCGATAAGCGAGTGCGCGTTTGACTTTGTGCAGGGCAGGAGGCGTCGGTGATCGAGGGTGTCCTAACGGGCCTTCGCATCGGCGCTTCCCTGCTTTGGGCATGGATAGCCGTGCGGGTGTTAATCGAAAGCTGGCACGTAACCGAGCAGTCGGTGTCTGTGCGCAAGCGGGCGTGGGCCTACTGGCGGCTGATGCTGCTGGTGATGGCCTTTGTGATTGTCGGGCTGTTCTCGCCTGAAAACATCCTGCGAGCCAACGGGTATATCACCGAGCAGACCGGCTTCTGGATGATGTCTGCCGGAGTGGTGGGCCTACATATATGTGCCTACCTGACCCTGATGGGGCTAGATATAGCGACCGGCAAGGGCAACCGCGCATGGCCAGCCTACCCGCTGCTTTCAATCGTCTCTCTCATCTACGGCCTCACTAGGGGAGTTGTATGAAACCCCTTCTAGCGGGCCTCCACGAATACGGGGCTGTGATTTTCGGGCTGGTTGTCGGCACGGTGGCGCACTTCGGGCGGCTGCTGTCTGACGGGCAGATGCCGACTTGGACGCAGGCGCTGGGCTATTTCATGCAGCTTGGCATGATCGGGCTGGTGGCGGTTGTGGCTACCAAGATGCTGGGGCTTACCGATGCCGATACGCGGGCGCTTGCCACGGCGATACTTGCGATCTCGACGCAAGAGGTGGTGCGGTATCTGAAGGCGCGCGGTTGGCAGCACCTTGCCCGCTATGCCGCCCCCGGTGAAGCCGCCCAAGCAGAGCAAGAATTGCGGGCGTGGGAGCGCCAGTTGTCGAAGGGCGACCTGCAACGGCTACTCAAGAAGCTTGACGAGCAAGACTGAGTTTTCCCCGAACATTTACAGAACAACGTAGTCCGCGAAGGTGGGCCGCGCTATCATAACAATATGGCGGAATCAAACTCTTTTTGCTTTATGCCTCTCGCTTTTATGCGGGAGTGGAGTTTGCCTCTCTCCGCCCCGACCTCCCTCGCAAGGGCGGCTAGGCTGAAGACTTTGCCGTTATGGTGAATGCGGTAGCAGAAGCGGCGATTGCCTTGCTGTACCTCAGGGGACGCCCATCGGCAGTTGTCCGGCGAATAGTCCCCGTCCGGGTCAATCCTGTCTATGCTGTGCTTCTCGGAGGGCTTCGGCCCCATGTCGGAGCGAAAGTTTTCAAAGGTCGTCCATCGCTCGCAAACCGCTATGCCGCGACCGCCATAGCAATCATAGTAAGCCGTGTTCGGATTGTTGCAGCGGCTGAGAATGTGCCGCCATGTGGCGTATTCTGGCGTTTTTGTCGCGCCATGCGTTTTGCGCCGCTTCCTAGCGCCTTCGGCCCGATGGCACCCGCAACTAACGGTTCGCTTCTGGCGCAAGGACTGAGCGAGGATTCTCTTCTTCTTGCCGCAATCACATCGGCAAGTCCAAAATACTCGCTTCTTGCGGTTGGGTGCTCGGTGCAAAACGACAAGTCGTCCGAAGCGCTGGCCTGTCAGGTCGGAAAGTATCGGCATACCCTTTTCATAAAAGAAATTGCTCGTCGCCACAAGGCTCTTCGGGAGGATTCTGTTGAAGATCGACCCTGAACTTTATTCGTATTGCACCGACCGCCAACGCGAGGTGCTTGAAGCTTACGAAGAACACGGCACCGGGCCTGCGGCTGCGGAGGCCCTAGGCGGCACCGACCGCACCTATCCCGACAAGGTGTTGCGCGACGTTCGCAAGAAGGCGGCTCGGGAGGGATATGCACCGGGACATTTCCAGGACGGCGTTGCCCCCGGCTACCTTATGGGCAAGGTTACGGTGCAGCGCGGCCCCGGCGGCGTTGAGCGCGTATGGGAGCGGCAGTCACCGGACCAAACCCGCGCACTTGAGGCGCTTAGGGAAGTAGTCGAAGGCATCCAGTCGGATATCGAGCCAGCGCCCCGGGTCAAGGCTCCGGCGGTTGCTAACTCGGACCTCTGTAACCTTTTCACTTTCACGGATTACCATCTCGGAATGCTCGCTTGGCATCGCGAAGGCGGGCAGGATTGGGACCTCCAGATTGCCGAAAGCACTCTGCGCAAGGCGATGGCCGCAATGGTTTCGCAAAGCCCCATTGCGCACACGGCAGTGGTCAACATTCAGGGGGACTTCCTGCACACGGATGGCCTGACGCCAGTTACGCCTGGGCATGGCAATGTCTTGGATGCTGACAGTCGTTTCCCGAAGATCCGCAAGGCGGCTATCCGCCTTATCCGCGAGCTTTGCCGGATGGCGCTGGAAACGCACATGGAAGTGCATCTTATCCTAGCGGAAGGCAACCACGATCAGGACAGCATGGGCTGGCTGGCTGACAGCTTCGCGGTCCTTTACGAAGATGAGCCGCGCTTGACGGTCAACGACAGCAACCTCCCCTTCTACGTGGTGGAATGGGGCGAAACGATGATCGGCGTCCATCATGGGCACAAGGTCAAGAACGAACAGCTTCCGCTCTTGTTCGCGGCTCAATACGCGCAGGCGTGGGGCCGCACCCGCCGCCGTGAAATCCATTGCGGGCACCGGCACCATCGGGACGAAAAGGAATACAACGGCGTCACGGTTGTGCAGCATCCGACACTGGCGGCCCGGGATGCCTATGCAGCGCGCGGGGGCTGGATTGCCGACCGCGCGGCTCAGGCGATCACCTACCACAAGCGATACGGGCAAGTTGGCCGCGTTATGGTCTGCCCTGAAATGCTGGAGGAGGCGGCGTGAGCTGGACTCAAGGCGTCATGCTCCGCGAGGAGATGGACGAGCAGATGATTGCGCGCCTTGAAGCGGCTTACACGCGGCAGACCGGCGAAGAGGCTAAGATCGAATTCCTGACTTGGTTCACGCTTGATGGCTCGGACGCGATTGCTCACTTCGACAGCCAGCGTGGCTTTAGGCTCGGGAGGGCGGCATGATTGCTCCCCTTCCCATTCCCGCCGCCCCTACGGCTGAAGAGGTCGCCCGCAATATCGAGCAGCGGATCGCGCGGTCGGTAGAAAAGGCACTGGTCGAACGTGACCGCCAGTTGAGAGGTGCGCCATGATACCCTCTATTTTCGACATTGGCGTAGATGCAGCGGACTACGTTGCCCCCTACCCTGTCACCTATAGCAATTGGGATTTGTGCGAGGGGCTTCCCGACGAGGAATTGACGGTGGTTTTCGAGCCGGACTTCTGCGCCAAGCTGCCGGAGGAATGCCCCGAAATGCTGGTGGTGGACGAAGGCGACTTTGGCGATGAATAGCGCCGCGCAAGCCCTCCGCGATGCTGCCGATTGCGTGGCCGCGAGCGCCATTGGCGAGATCAAGTCCGACGAGGTTAAGCTAATCGCCTACCACATCAAGCGCCTGTGTGGCGGCGGGGATGTTGGCGAGGAAACCCGTCTCCTAATCAGGATACTAGAGCGATGAACCGCACTCATATTTTCAACGCTGTGCGCGAGATACTCAAAGGCCGCGACCGCAAGCCCGTGTTCCGCCAATTCGAGGTTGACGCACTGGACGCTGCGATTGACGCGGCCATGCGCGAGACTGGCGAGCAACTTGCGACCGAAAGCCGGGGCGCTGATGCATTCGACCGCGCCTTGCCTATCCTGCTGGCTCAGGAGGGCGGCTATGTTAATCATCCGTCAGATCCCGGCGGCAGAACCAACCTAGGCGTCACTCAGAACACTTGGGAGGCGTGGACGGGCCACAAGGCTACGGAAGCGGAAATGCGCGGGCTGTCGGTGTCCGATGTAGCGCCCCTCTATCGCGCCCGGTATTGGGACGCTGTGCGAGGCGATGACCTCCCGCCTGGAATCGCGCTGTCGGTGTTTGACTTCGGCGTTAACGCTGGTCCTGCCCGCGCCATCCGATATTTGCAGATCGCGGTGGGCGCTACGCCTGACGGAAAGATTGGCCCCAAGACGCTGGCGCGGGTGAATGAGCGCACCGACGCGGACCTAGTGCGGGAGTATGCCGAGCATCGCCGCAGCTACTATCGCCGCCTCAAGACCTTTAGCGTGTTTGGCAAGGGCTGGCTGCGGCGTGTGGGCCATATCGAGGCGGAAGCACTCAAACTCGCAACCTAGGGGGATGCCATGAAGGGCGGATTATTCGTGGGCGGTATGAGCATTGCCGCTACAGGGAATATAGCCGCCTTTTGGTGTGCCGCTGTCTCGGTGGGATTGGTTATTGCTTGGCGGGTGGCGAGTTAGTGGCGCTGTTGGCGCGATGCCGCTCCAGCCTTTCCAGTGCTTCGTCTTCAGCGTCGATCCGGCTCCAACCCTGCCGCCGCAGTCCATCCACTACGCTGTCGTAAAAACTCTGCTCGTTATCAGGCAAGAATTTACCTTCACTCATCCTTCACTCGCTTTCTTCCGCTTATGCAGACGGTCCATGATCTTGCGCCTCTCTGCTCGGAGAGGGCTTAGGGCAGTAAGGGCAGCGTCTATCTCTGCCAGCCTACGCTTCTCTGTTGGGGTGGCGTAGTCGAGGGGGTTAGGCATCGGGTGCCTTCGGTAGGGGCATCCAGTGCGACGGCGTGTCGGCGTGCATTCCATTGCAGGGCACGCGGTCTTCGCTCTCCATATCGCAGCAACCCGTGGGCGTTAGGTCGAAGTCTTCGACGAACCGCCATTTAAAGGTCGGCTCGCTGTCTTCCCACCAGCCTACGCTTACGCCGTGTGACGCGGCCAGAATAACAGCCCGCCCGTCCTTCGGCGCGGTATCAATCGGCTGCCAGTCCATACTCAATCTCCTTTGTCGGTGGCGTGGGGGTTAGTTGTTGCGTCCGCCGTCGATTACCTTGAGCGGGACGAGGCGACTTTTGCCGTCGCCCATGGGGATTGCCCGAACCCGCCCTTCATCAAACCACTTATCAATATCACGGCTTTCGTCGTAACTGTCGCACCCATCCCACAGGCAGCCCCGCCATTGCTCGTCTTCATCTGGCGTAGGCGACGGACACACCGAGAAAACCTCCCCGCAGCTTTCGCAGCGATATTTCGCAACGGGAGTGCCGTATTCGTTGAGGGTCTCACCAATCCTGCTCATCACAACTTCCTTTCTCCACACATAATACAGAACCGCGCCCGCAAAGCAAGCGGAAAACGTCATTTATTTGCTGGACAGAGGCAACGGAACATGCCATGAACAAAACACCATGCGAGACGCCGTTTTTCCAATGGCTCGACAAGCTGAACCGCCCCGTCACGCGCTGGGGGTTTTCCATCGTGGCGGTCGCATACGGAGCGCGGGCTGTGCTGGGTGCTGACTTTGACCCGATGGCCTTTGCCGCATTGGTCGCCCCCGCTGGCTTTACCTACTGGCGGCGCGGTGATGAGAAGCTGAAAGGAATTGAGTGATGCCTAGGACTGCGAAGCGGGTATCCTACTTGTGGAACAAAGAGGCGGCAGAGCGCGCGGAAAGAAACGGGACGGGCTTCACTGCAAAGCAAAACGCAAGGGCCAACAAACTGGCGGTCCAAATCCTTATGCCCGCCACGCAGATCAAAGAGCATCTGGCGGCAGGGAGGACGGTCAAGGAACTTGCGGAGATGTATCAGGTCGCTGAAGCAGCGATGGAAATCCGCGTTCGGGGCCTAATCGAAGGGACGCGCACCTGATGCCCCTCGGCAGCATAGATGGCGGCTTTATCCTCCGCGCTATCTGGCGGCGCTTCAAGGCGTGGTGGCAGGCAGACACGGGTGGTTGGCCCACGGCAGCTGTCCTGTTGGCGTCCGCCCTGTTCGTGGCGGCCATGCTGTCATGATCGCAGCATGGCTTGGAACGAAGGCGCTTGGCCTACATCGGTGGGTCTGGCTGCTTGCCCTCCTGGCGGCAATCGTCGGCGGCATTCTGTGGCTACAGGCCCGCGAAGATGCGGACGACAAGGACAACCAAGAGATCGGCGCAAAGGTCCAGCGCGAAGGCGACCTGCGCAAGACCATCGAACGGGCGGAGACAGCCAATGAAGCGCGTGACGACATTAGCCGCAATCGGGATAACGCTCGCTATGACCAGTGCGTGCGGACAGCCCGAACCCCTGCGAACTGTGAGCGACTGCGTGTCATTCAAGAGGATTAGCGCAGAGCCGCATCCCGTTGGGCCTAACGCGGACGATCCCGGCAACATGTTCGACACCGAGCAGACCTTTGGCGAGGTGCTGGCGCATAACGAGGTCTATGACCGGCTGTGTGGCTAACCGACCACCGCCCCAATCACCCCCACGATAAGCCCCAGACCGATAAGCACCTGGACTGGCTTAGGTAGGCGCATTGGATGCCTCGATCATGGCGCGGTAGGTGCGAGCGAGGCTTTCGCTCCCGTCATCATCGTAGAATGCGGCGTCGCCAGCCTCCACCATAGCCTCCGTGGGCACAGCACGCACCACAACGAACCCGGCTTGCTTGATTGCTGCTAGGGCGGCGTCGGCATTGCGCGGGTAGCCTTCACTGTTCGGGATGGTTTCTCGGCTCTTCACCTCCGGCCATCCGCCTGCCTTGCGATCATCGTTCAGCAGAGCAAGCGCTATCACTTCCCTAAGATCATCCATGTTTGCTGTCCTCCTTGTGGTGGTCGAGGCGTTCGATGCACTCTGCGGCAGCGCGCCAATATTCATATTCCCTGCCGATTGAAGAGAAGCGCGGCCCACCCGACTCTTTCCGCAGCCATTCGACAATCGCCGCCCGCTCCCGTTCTGCCTCAGTCATGGCTGGTGTCCTCGTCATTTGCGTGGGTCGATGATCTGGAGGGCCACACTCTTGAGTGCCTCGACCACATCGGGCCGTTCCTCGTTCACAAGTGCTCCGTAGATCACATGATAGCAGCGGTCGCGTTCTTCATTGCGAGTATCGCAAATGCGCTTGAACCACGTGATTGACTGCATCGCCTCGTCGCTGGTCTGTTTATCTGACATTAGTGTCTCCTGTGGCTAGGCGGGCAAGGGCGGCTTTGCTTGCGCGCATCATCGCCCTGCGTTGCTGGCGCGTGGTCGGGTATGGCGGGCCAAGCGGCGAGCGGTAGCGGCGGGGCTTCGGCTTCTTTCTCGGCAGATTGAGCGTCATTGCCGCGCCAGCCAGTGCCATGCGATGCAGCATTTACTCATCCCCCTCCAATTCGTAGCCTTGGCGTTTCGCCTGCTCCTTCACGATCTCGGGAAGGCAAGCGAGGAACAAAGCCTCGCTTGCGAATGCCGCCAGCATATTGCGGTTGTCAGCGGTCCAGGCTTCCCAAGGGCAAACAGCGCGGCGGTTGAACTCGGCGGTGACGAACTGCGCCATCATCTATTCTCCTTCACTACTGGCTAGGCGGATGAACTCGACCGCGTGCAGCGGCGCTTCATAAACTGCGCCCTCGTAGGTGACGCGTATCCACGGCTGATCGCAGTGCATCCCATTATGGGCGATGCGCTCGAACTTGGCCCCCGCCAACCTGTCGAACCGCCTGTCAACGGACGCGAGCTTGACCGCCTCGATTGTGCGGGTGTCCTTTTCCCAGATGCAGGGGAACTGGTTTTCCGGTTTACAGTCCATCGGTAAGTCCTTGAGCAGTAAAGGCCGACACGGGCCGTTCGCTACCGCCAAGTGACTGTTCTGCCGAAAATACCGTTTGATTTGTAATCATCAGGTCATCCGTTCGAATCGGATAGTCGGCACCGCAAAACAGGGACTTAGCGACGGCTTGCTTTAGCGGTTTACACCCTACCCAGTAACGGATGGCCCCGCAAGGCGCACCGCTCGGGCTTTCGCAACCCGCGCCCGGTCCACATATCGAGCGCGAATTGATGCGACGCGCTCGGCTGTCCAACCGATAACGTCTGCAATCTCGCTGTCCGAAAAGCCCGCTATCGCAAGCCGCGTGACAAAGGTGCCGCGCAGGTCGTGAAACTTGCGGTCGAAGCCCTCGGGCATTGCCTTGCGCCAGGACGACTGGAACCCACTTGAGGTCCACGGCTGCGCCCTGCTGTTCAACAGGACACGCCCCTTCCCCGGACCCATCAATGCCCGCGCCAGCTCGTCGTGCATCGGTATAACCGCCTCCCCGCCCGTCTTGGCGGTCGTGGTCGCTATATATGCCGGGTGTATCTGCTCCCATCGCAGGTTGAGCAAATCCCCTTGCCGAAGCCCGGTAAGGCTGGCGAGGACAAGCGCCCGCTTTATGTGCGGCGCTATGTCCTTCACCGCTTGCCAGTGGCGCGGCTCCCATATCAGGTCCGCCCGGTTCGTCTTGTGCAGGTGTTTGATGCCCTTGGCGGCGTTCTGCGACACCAGCCCACGGTCGTATGCCCAGCCAAGCACGGTTGCCAGCGTCCCGATTGCTCGATCTGCAGCGCGCGGCGTGTCGGCCATGCTGTCCCGCCATGCCACCAGCGTTGCCCGCGCATCCGGTGCGTTGAATGCGCGGATGGGGGCCATGCCCCACTTCTTCGAGATACGGTCTAGCCATATTCGGTAGTCCCGCTGCGTTCCCGGCTTGAGCTTGGCGAAGTCGGGGCTTTGCCGATAGAGGTTGAGTATGCGGTCAAACCCGTCCGGTGATCCCCGCTCGCGTCGGGCAGCATAGGCAAGATCGAGCAGGGCAGGCGTAATTGCGGGCTTAGCGCCATCCTGAACATGGATACGCGGCCCGCCTCGGTATGCATAGACGAACCAGCGATCCTCACCGCTGGCCAGCCTTTTGCGGACTATGTGAAGGCCGGTCGAGATAGTCGGCAAGGGAATCGCCCGCGTTCGAGTTGGCTGGCGGCGAAACCTTTACGTAGTCGGGGCCAATGTCAACGCCACACCGGGCCACGTCTATGCCCTGCTCGCGCAGGAACTCGAACATTTCCTTCACTTGGGCAACGGGGACAAGGCGGCGGGGCGCGGTCACATTACTCTCCGTTGAGGTGCTTGCGGACGGCGAGGCCGGTTTCGTTCAACTGCGCCGAAAGATACCATTCCGTGCCAACCGGCTTGTCGGCCTGTGCGGAGCCGAGCCATTCTTTCCTCCCGTAGTAGACCGGATAGTGGTAGCCGAGTTCGTATTCGTCGGGTTCCATCTGCACATAGAGCGGCGGCATCGCATCCCACTGTTCCGGCGAAAGCGAGGTGGGTATCGTGGGCATCGCCAGCACCCAGTCCCGCTGCGCCTCGGTCAGCTTCCCGGCTATTTCAGCGATCCTCTTATCCATTGTGGGCCTCCTGGGCGCGGAGGGTATCAATGTGCGCGTCAATATTCGTAATGGGTTCGGCACTTTCGAGCGCATCGGCAATGTCGAGGTGCAGTTGCGCCCGATCCTCACCGCTCGTTTTAGCCCCATCCGGACCATAATCGACGTGCATAAATTTGATGCCCTTCGATGACCACATGCGCTCAACTTCGCGCGCCTTCGGCCCCAGCATCGGCAGGATGTGTTCAAGCCGGTTGGCAAGTTGCTTCGCAGTATCGCGCCAAGCATCCCGTTCTCCCTCCAGCGCCTCGATCCGCTCGGCCAGCTTTGTTGTGTCGGTCATTGTGTTACTCCGGTTGGGGGTGGGACCATATCGAATAGTCAGGCTCGGGCGCGGCGCAGTGGCGGTGGACCATCGGGTTTACCTCCCGCCCCGTCGATGTCGGCTTGCAGATGTTCCGAAGGCTTTGCCCCTCCTCGGTCTGTCGGCTATTCATCAACGCCTCCTTTGAGTGCGCGGATGGTGGCGGCACATTCGCGGGCCTCTTTCCATGCAGCTTGTCGGCGGGGTCCTTGGTCTTGGTCGCCGTGATAGCTGGCGCGCTGGTCAATTTTCTTCGCAGCCTCTTCCAGCACTACATCCCTATCGGAGAGGGCGGCGAGGGCATCGGCTGCTCTATTCAGCGCAAGCGCGGCCCCATTCCATGCACCGACTGCACAGCCTTCGGACGGCCCGCTCGGACCGCTGGCCGCGCAATCTGGGTTGCTACAGGCGATGCGAAAGTTTGTGCCTGTAGGCTCAAGATAAGGCTCGGTATCACCACAAAACGGGCACGGAACCAACTCCCCCACCAGCGCGCTATCGGCCTTTGAGGCGGTGCGGGACACGCGCAAGACTTCGCCAGCCTTAAGCATGAAGCACGTCGGGCAGAGGACGCCGCCGGGATCATCCGTTGCCCCATCACCGCCCATGACGGCGTTCCACAGTTCATTGTCGGCGAACCATATCGGGTTCGGGTGGCCGCAATCGGCCTTGTCGCCGGGGCCGCTAATGTCATCCGCCATCATCAATCTCCAAACTCTCTGCAAATATCCTCGAAGCGCGGGAGCATCTTGCGTCCGTCCGCTTCTGCTGCCTTGCGTCCTCGCGCGGTAATCGCTGCCCGGAGTTGCGCCTGTTCGCGCTCGATGCGCTTGAAGGCGGCGATCTGCTCGGCAAGCGATAGCTGTGCGCCTGCTTTGACCAGGCGGGGCGCGCTGCGATGGGTGCGCTCGTAGGTGCTGGCGCGGGTCATGCTTCACCTCGTGCTTTGGCGATTGCTGCGCGGGCTTTAACCACGCACTCTGGCTCGGTGGGATCAAGACCGCCCGTGAAGTCTGGCAACAGACCCTCCAGCGCCTCAAGCAATTCCGGCGCGGCTGCGATCAGGCAGGCGTTGGCTTCTAGATCGCCGGGAACGTCGTCCGATCCCATGCGAACATCAGCGATAGTATCAAACTGGCCTAGCCCGATCAGTCTATGCTCTTCGCCATCCCCCCGTTCGTAATAATAAGGGAAGACCGCCCAAGGCCCCGGCGTATGTGCTTCCTTCGCCACCATCAATTCTCCTGTCCTGCGATAAGTGCCTCTGCCCGCGCTATGCTGGCCTGAATGCTGTCGATTGCTGCTATCTGCGCGTCACACAGGGCGATTGCGGTGGCCTGCGATGCCATGCGCCCACACTCCCGTTCGCGCAGATCCCGCGCGGCCCGTTCGTCGCAGCGCGCCTGCTGTGCCCTGCCCCGGTTCATGGCTGGGCCTCGTGGTAGGCTGCGAGGGCTTGGGCGGCGGTGGCATAAGCGAAGTCCAAAGCGCCTTCCCTGTCGTCCCAGCGATAGTTTTCACCAGCGTCGTCTTCTGCACTGGTCTGCGCCTTGATAGCCTCCAAC